>JBLMXM010000418.1:0-18086 GCA_050257775.1 Hyphomicrobiales bacterium | reverse complement strand
GAGGGAATGCAGGGGTAGGCCAGCGCTTCCAGGGTCGAAACCCCGGCGCAGGGCTTGGCAGTTGCGAGTGCCAGCCCCTTTACCGTGCTGATCCCGATGCGCAGCCCGGTGAAGGATCCGGGCCCCACGGTCACGGCGAACCCGTCGATCTCCTTCAGCTCCAGCTCGGCCAGCGTCAACACGTCCCGGATCATGGACATCAGGCGGACGGAGTGGGTTCGTTCCGAAACGGTTTCCAGTTCGGCTGCAGGTCGGCTATTGATCAGGACGGCCACACCGCAACTGCGGGTGGCCGTGTCCACGGCAAGCACGTTCACCGTTATACTCCGAAAATGACATGGTCCAAGAAAAATGGAAACACGACGCCAGGGTTCATCTCCGCGAGGGCCTGCAGCGCGGCAGTCCCTTTCGGGAGGTCAAGGTCTTTCCCGTCACCAGGGCGTTCTCCAAGACCTCCTCCATGGTTCTAACGGGGATGAAATTCAGTTTGCGTTTGACATGATTGGGGATTTCAACAAGATCCTTGAGGTTCTTTTTGGGGATCAGCACGGTTTTCACCCCGGCTCGCAGGGCACCCAAAGACTTCTCTTTAAGGCCGCCGATCGGAAGCACCCGGCCCCGCAGGGTCACCTCGCCTGTCATCGCCACTTCACTGCGCACCGGACGCTCGGTCAGGACCGAGACCAGGGCCGTCGCCATGGCGATCCCTGCCGACGGTCCGTCCTTGGGAATAGCGCCCGCAGGCACATGGATGTGCACATCCGTGCTGTCGAGCTTCAGCTGCTTTTCCGCCGAACGCTTCAAGTAGGACCGCGCACAGGTTACGGCCGCCCGGGCGGACTCCTGCATGACCTCGCCCAGTTGACCGGTGATGATCAGATCGCCTTTGCCCTTGATCAGCGACGCCTCGACGTAGAGCACCTCACCTCCGGCCGATGTCCAGGCCAGGCCGGTGGCCAGCCCGATTTGACTGTCCTCAGGGTCCATCTCGGGTACGAACTTCGCCGGGCCGAGGAACTTGGACAGGTTCTGCTGGGTGAGGCTCACGGCCTGCGCGCGGCCTTCGGCGACTCGCCGGGCCACTTTGCGGCAAATGGTGCCGATTTCCCGCTCCAGGTTGCGCAGCCCGGCTTCGGAGGTGTACTCGTTGATGATCTGTCGCAACGCTCCGGCGCTGATGACGATCTGCCTGGGCTTCAGGCCGCACTCCCGGATTTGGCGCGGGATGAGGTGCCGCCGGGCGATTTGAGTTTTCTCCTCCTCGGTATAACCTGGGAGATGAATGATCTCCATGCGGTCCAACAGGGCCGAGGGAATGGTATCGGTGATGTTGGCCGTAAGGATGAACATCACCTTGGACAGATCAAACGGAAGGTTCAGGTAGTGGTCGCTGAAGGCAAAATTCTGTTCCGGGTCGAGGGCCTCCAGAAGCGCGGCGGACGGGTCCCCGCGGAAATCCGAGCTCAGCTTGTCGATTTCGTCCATCATGAAGACCGGGTTGTGGGTGCCGCACTGCTTCAAACCCTGCAGGATACGTCCGGGAAGCGCGCCGATGTAAGTCCGCCGGTGGCCTCGGATCTCGGCCTCGTCTCGGATGCCCCCCAGCGACATCCGCACGAACTTGCGCTTTACCGCCCGGGCGATGGCCTGCCCCAGCGAGGTCTTCCCCACACCGGGAGGGCCCATGAAGCACAGGATGGGGCCTTTCATGCGCGGGTTGAGCTTGCGCACGCTCAGATGTTCGATGATACGGTCCTTCACCGAGGCCAGTCCGTAGTGCTCACGTTCTAAAATCTCACGGGCCTTCTTTATGTCGATGACATCCGGCGAATACCGGCTCCAGGGCATTTCGACCAGCCAGTCGAGGTAGGAGCGGATGACCGTGGACTCGGCAGAGTCCGGATGCATCTGCTCGAGCCGCGTGAGCTGCCGAAGGGCTTCGGCGTTGGCCTCTTTCGGCATGCGCGCCTTTTTGATCTTCTTTTGATAGTCATCGATCTCGATCGAACGCTCGTCGTGCTCGCCCAACTCCTTGTAAATGGCCCGGACCTGCTCGCGCAGGTAGTAGTCGCGCTGGCTCTTCGAAATTTCATCCTTCACGTCGGATTGGATCTTGGCCTGCATGGTCGAAAGCTTCAATTCCCGTGACAGGAGGTCGTTGACCTTCTTCAGGCGCCCGACCGGCTCCAGGATCTCCAGCAGAGCTTGGGATTCCTCGATCTTCAGTCTCAGGTTGGAGGCCACCAAATCGGCGAGTTTGCCGGGATCCTCGACATTCTGCAGGATCGAGGTGATGTCGGTATTGAGCTCACCCCTCAACGACAAGATTTTCTCCGACTGCTCGCGCACATTGCGCATCAGAGCTTCCACTTCGAGGGAGACCTTTTCCGGCGACTCCTCCGGAAGCAGGTCGATCTGCACGCGGTAGGGAGAGCGCTTGCGGACGAACTTGGCGATGTTGCCCTTGGCGACCCCCTGGACCAGCACCTTGACCCGGCCGTCCGGCAGCTTGAGCATCCGCAGCACCCGCCCCACCGTCCCGGTGCGATACAGATCATCCACCGTGGGGTTTTCGACTGCCGCATCTTTTTGCGTGCATAGAAACACGAAACCCTGGCCGCCAACGGCTTCCTCCACGGCGCGGACCGATTTTTCGCGCCCGACAAACAGCGGCAACAGCATATCCGTGAAAATCACCACGTCCCGCACGGGAAGCAGGGGAAGCGTGGTAGGTATCTCCGTGGTCTTATCGTCTTCTTCAATGATGCTGATCAGATCGTCGCGGTCCGCCTCTGCCATTTTTTCTCCTGCCCTGCGTTATTGCGCGATGCCGACTCGGGAGGCCGTCTCGAAGGAAATTTTGGTAGGCAAATGTCCGGAATCAACGTATAATAATAACACACCTTTCGACGTTGACAACCGGAACGCCTCCACGGACAAGGCCTTCTAGGTGAAAAAACGACTGGGGTCAAGCCAAAAGGATATTTAGACCACAGGTTATGCCTAATCCGAATTAGATTAAACCGAATTTTTCAGCAGGCGGTCCATGCCAGCCTGCCAAACGAGGTGAGAATCCATGGAGTGGGGAGGGTTCGTTTTCGGACTGGTCATCGGAAGCTTTTTAAATGTATGCATCCACCGACTGCCGGCAGGCCAGTCCATTGTCCATCCCCGCTCCCGATGCCCGCAGTGCGGCCATCTGATTCGCGCGCATGACAACATCCCCGTTCTGAGCTACGTTCTGCTGCGGGGGAGATGCCGGGACTGTGGAACCCGCATATCCCCAAGGTATCCGGTGGTGGAGCTTCTGAGCGGGGCATTCGCCGCCATGACCGTCTCGCGGTTCGGTCTCGACTGGACAGGCGCCGTCGTGTATGCCCTGATCGCGGCCTTTCTCGTCATCACCTTCATCGATATCGACCATCGCATCATCCCCGATCTGATCACGCTGCCCGGGATTCCCATCGGCTTGGCTGCCAGCTTCGGCCCCGGGCTTGTTTCGCCGCTGGAGGCGCTGATCGGAGTTCTGGCCGGAGGGGGAAGCCTCTTTCTGGTGGCGTGGGGCTATCAGCTGATCGCGAAGCGCGAAGGCATGGGCGGCGGCGACATCAAGCTGCTGGCCATGGTCGGGGCCTTTATCGGTTGGCAGGGGGTGCTGTTTACGATTTTCGTTGCCTCCCTGTCCGGCACCCTGACGGGAATCGCCCTGATGTTCCGCCGCCAAGGTGGCATGAAGCTCGCGGTTCCGTTCGGGCCCTTTCTGGCCGTGGGCGCCATCGCATATTTGTTCATGGGGCCGGAATTGATGACATGGTACCTCCGCTGGCTGAGACACTAGCATTATGAAAATTGCCGTGCTGTCAGACATTCATGGCAACATGGACGCCTTTGAGAAGGTGATTGAGGATATCGAGCGTTGCCGGCCGGACGCCGTCTACAGTCTGGGCGACAACATCGGGTACGGCCCCGAACCGGAACGTGTCATCCAGACCCTGATCCGTCTTCAAATTCCCTCGGTGTTGGGCAATCACGAGCTGGCCGCCAAAGAGCCCGGCTTTCTCTCCTGGTTTAATCCCGCAGCGCGCAAGTCTCTCACCATGACCTTCGACATGCTGAGCGCCGGCTCACTGGACTTCATCAGGGAATTGCCCACTCACCTGATCGTACCGCCCCTTCGCTTTGTACACGGATTCCCGCCGGATTCACCCACGCTCTACACCTTTCAAGTCGAAACCCGGATCAAGCGGCAGGTTCTCAGAAAACTTCCTGAAAGAATCTGTTTTGTCGGACATACCCACTCCCTGGAAATCGCTGCTTTTGACGGCAGCGCCCTCATGAATGTCGCCTTCCAGGAGGGCCTGAACAACCTCCAGCCGGATCACAAACATCTCATCAACATCGGCAGCGTCGGTCAGCCGCGGGACGGCGATATTCGGGCCAAATACGTGATCTGGGACAGCTCTCAAAACACTTTGGACATTCGCTGCGTGCCCTACGACGCGCAGGCAGCGGCAGCCAAAATCATAGCGGCCGGCCTGCCTGAACTCCATGCCCGGAGGCTCCTGGGATAAAGCGATTCTTGTTTCGGATTCTAGCGGCAAGGCCCGGAGGGGTATGCGCCCGGCTGACCGGGCGAGGCAGCGGCTGACTGTCTGAGCCGCTTGCGGGGTCTTGGCCCGGACCCCATTCTTGAGCTTCGCCGGAGCCCGGCCGCCCGGCTAAACCACGGCACCTAATTCAAAGACGGGCCTGGTCCGGGCATAGACCCCGTTATAGGATTATGAAACGCATCGGCAAATACATCGTGCGCGGCCTTCTCGGCCGCGGCGGGATGAGCAGGGTCTACAAGGTGGAGATCCCGCGGATCGAGAAAATCGTGGCCCTGAAACTCCTCGACCCCCATCCGGTGATCACCCGGATCCTGGGAGAAGAAAAGGTCCGTGAGCTTTTCCTTTCCGAAGCCGTGAAGCTGGCCCGGCTGAACCACGCCAACATCGTCGCCATCCGGGACTTCGATGAAGTCGACGGCAGGCCCTTTTACCTCATGGATTACTTCTTCTCCAACCTGGGACTCTTAATCGGTGAGACGCGGCGCACCGAAGCTCATACACGAACGATCCGCTTGGACCGGGCCATCGACCTCATCCGTCAGACCCTCGAGGGCCTGGCCTGTCTTCATCACCATGGATTCGTCCACCGGGACATCAAACCCTATAACCTGATGCTGGATGACCAGAATACCGTCAAAATATGCGATTTCGGGCTTTCCACGATGCGCGGCGAGGTGGTGGGGGTGCCCAAGCACCTGAAAGTCGGTTCGCCCTGGTACGCCGCGCCGGAACAGGAGCAGGACCCTGACAGCGCAGACTCGCGAGCCGATCTCTATGCCGCCGGGGTTACGCTTTATCGCATGCTCACCGGATCGCTGCCGGCGGATCCGCCGCTCGCTCCCGGCTCGCTTAACCCGGACCTTGACGAGGGCTGGAACGAGTTCATTTTGCGCAGCATCGCCAGGGAACCGGTGCAGCGATTTGCCAGCGCCGTGGACATGCTGCTGTCCCTCGACGCGCTCTACCGCGAGTGGCAGGCGCGGCGCGACCGGACCTGCCTGCTGGCATCTGCGGTCCCACCGGCAGCCCCCCCCGTCCCGCCCCGCCCGGCCAGCCTCCGGCAGTCTCCGGTCAAGATAAACCCTGCCCGGGCAAAAGGCGAATTCGGCGTCGATGCCCTGTGGCGGCCGTCCACCTTCGTCCAGAATCGATTCACGATGCTGGCGCAAGAGGCCGTGCACGACACCGCCACCGGGCTGATGTGGCAGAAGTCCGGCTCCCCTTACCCGGTTTCCTGGCAGGAGTCCCATGCGTACGTAGGGGGTCTGAACCGGAGCGCTTTTGCCGGTCGCAGATGCTGGAGACTTCCCAGCACCCCTGAACTCATGTCATTGCTCACGCCCACACCTCATGGCGCGGATTTTTGCATCGAATCCGTTTTCGATTATCGCCAAAAGACTCTGTGGAGTGCGGACCGCAGGTCCTTCACTGCGGCTTGGTGGGTAAGCATCGATATGGGCTTTGTAGCGTGGCAGGATTTCAGCGCAGGCTGCTACGTGAGGGCGGTTTGCAGCTAGGCTTGATCTGGCCTCTCATGCATAGACCCGGCCGCCCAGTTCCATGCCGAGCCGGAGGGCATTTTGGTTCATTTCCAGAAAGTCCGCCGGAACGCGGGTTTCCAGCACTTTCATGATGGATTCCGGTTTGATCAGGCCCGTCAGGGCGATCAGAGCGCCGAGCATGCAGATGTTGAAGACAATCGGCCGCCCGATCTGCTCCATGACCGTGCGGTAGATGGGAAGCTCGCGTTGCTGGGCATCCACCTTGCGCTGGATCTTCACATAGCGACTGTCGGTGATCAGCAATCCTCCGGGCCGGATGATGGCGGAAAACTTGTTGTACGCCTCCTGGGTGAGGCACACCAGGACATTGGGCTGCAGTACCTTGGGGAAGTAAATGTGCGTATCCGAGATGATCACATCCGACCGAGTGGCGCCACCCCGGGCTTCGGCCCCGTAGGATTGGGACTGGACCGCATTCAGTCCTTCCCAGAGCACCGCCGCCTCGGCCAGGATAATGGCAGCGGTGATAACCCCCTGGCCGCCTGAGCCCGTAAAAACCAGTCTGTACCGTTCCATTATTTTCGCTCCCCCATCGCACGGTCGACGATTTTTTGATACTCTTCGCAGTACTCTGGAGCCTCCGTCTGCACGAAAATGCCGCGCTCGATGAGTTCCGGGTCTTCCTGCTTGGCTTTTGAACCGATGGGCGTGGTGTGGTCCCGGTACCACTTGATCATATCGGGCGCGTCCCCGATCTTGTTCTTGCGGCCGAAATAAGTCGGACACTGCGTAAGAACCTCCACCACCGCAAAGCCTTTGTGGGTGATGGCCTTCTCGATGATATCCGTCATCTGCTGGGCATGGTAGCTGGTCGTGCGGGCCACAAACGTCGCCCCGGCCGCCCTGGCCAGTTCCACCACATCGAAGCTCTTGTCGATCGTACGGAAGGGCGCGGTGGTGGCACTGACGTTCGAGCCGGACAATGGCGAGAACTGACCGCCGGTCATGCCGTAGATCCGGTTGTTCATGACGACGGCGGTCATGTCCACGTTGCGGCGGGCCGCATGGATGAAGTGGTTGCCGCCGATGGCGAGCGCATCCCCGTCGCCCATGGGCACGATCAGCTTCAACTCCGGCCGGGCCAGTTTGACTCCCGTCGCGAAGGCCAGGGCCCGGCCGTGGATGGTGTGCATGGTGTGAAAATCCACGTAACCGGTGATGCGCGAGGAACACCCGATGCCGGACACCATCACGATTTCGTTCCTGCCCAGCCCCAGGTTTTCTATCGCCCGGAGCAAGCCCCCCAATACCTCGCCGTGTCCACAGCCTGGGCACCATAGATGGGGGAAAAACCTCTCCCGCAGGTAATCCTTGACTGCCATTGATCAGACCCCTTTGCCCTGAATGATCCTCAGGATGTTGATGATGTCCGCGGGCGTGATGAATACGCTGTCGATGCGGTTGGCCAGAAACACCCGCTCGGGATGCTCGACCGCCAGCTTCACCGACTGCATCACCTGGCCCATGTTCATCTCCACCACCACCACCGCCTTGGCCTTGACGCACTTGCTGCGGACAATGTCGCGCGGAAACGGCCACAGCGTCTGCAACTCCAGAAGCCCGAGGCGCTCGCCGCGCTGACGACGATCCTCGACCACATGAAGCGCCGAGCGCGCCGAAGATCCGTAGGAAATCATGACAATTTCAGCATCCTCGAGGTAAAATTCCCTGTAACGCGCCAGTTCATTGGAACGATTCTCCAGCTTATCCACCAGATGACGCAGCAGGGCGTGAACCGTGCGCGGCTCGGTCGAGGGGAAACCCCACATGTCGTGGACCAGGCCGGTCACATTGTACCGGTGCACACCTCCGAAATCAGACATGGGCAGCCGCCCGTCCTCCCGCGGCAGGTAGGGATGATAATCCACGCCCTCTTTCACCGATGTCTTCAGCCGCTCCACCAGATGGATTTCCCCCGGCTCGGGCATCACCAGCTTCTCGCGCATGTGGGCCACCACCTCGTCGAACAGCAGGATGACCGGCGTGCGGTAGGTTTCGGACAAATTGAAGGCTTCCACGGTGATCGCAAACACGTCCTGGTGATTGGAGGCCGTCAACGCGATAATCGCATGATCCCCGTGGGTTCCCCAGCGCGCCTGGTTCACATCCCCCTGGCTGACATGGGTGGGGATCCCGGTGGATGGCCCGCCGCGCTGCACATCCACGATGACGCAGGGAATCTCCGCCATGACGGCGTACCCCAGGGCCTCCTGCATCAGCGAGAAACCGGGTCCGCTGGTGGCGGTCATCACCTTGCGTCCGGTGAGCGAGGCGCCGATGATTGCGCAGATCGAGGCAATCTCGTCCTCCATCTGGATGAACTTGCCGCCGAGCCTGGGCAGCCGGGAGGCCAGGTGCTCGGCGATCTCCGTAGAGGGCGTGATCGGGTAGCCGGCGTAAAAATCCAACCCGGAGTAAAGGGCGGCTTCCACGCACGCTTCGTTGCCCTGGACAAATTTGATGGTTTTTCCCATGACGTGTCACTCCTGGATTTCCACTTCGATGGCGAAATCAGGGCATCGCAGCTCGCAGAGCCGGCAGCAGATGCAATCCTGGGGCCGCGCGACGATCACCTTATCCTGTTCATCCAGTTCGAGCACCTTCTTGGGGCAGAGTTCCACGCAGATCCCGCACCCCTTGCACCAGTCGCGGTTGATGTGATGTTGTTTGAGCTTCGGCTTGGCCATTGGTCATTCTCACCGGCATTCGATGGTCATTCGGGTTTAGCTGCAACGTAATCGGCAAAGCATTTAAGTTTAATGCGGGCTGACGGATGAAGTCAAGGGAAAGTGAGTCGTGCGGTGAGTCGTGCTTTGACAAGCGGCGTTGCCGTGGCATATGCTGGTATGGAATGCGAGTCGGGTTCCAGCTTGTCCGGGTCAGGAGGGTGCCAGGGTGAAGAAATGGGCAGCAGCGGCCGTCGGCGGCCTCTTCCTGCTGGTAGCGGGGGCCGCCGCTTTCTATATCGATCTTCAGGAGTTCGGCCGCAGGCCCTCGGGGACGGCCGAAGAGGAGCAAATCCTCACGGTGGAGCCCGGGACATCCGTAGCCGCCATCGCCGAAGCCCTGGAGCGCCGCGGCCTGATCGGAAGCGCTTTCAAGTTCAGGCTGCTCGCCCGCCTGGAAAGCCACGACCGGCGGCTGAAGGCTGGAGAATACGGCCTCAGAGCGACCCTTACCCCGCGCGAGATTCTGGCCATGATGGAAAAGGGTTTGGTTCGCCTGCACCGGCTTACCATACCCGAGGGGCTGACGCTGAACCAGATCGCCGAGCTGGTGGAAAAAACCGGGCTTGCCCGGTCGGCTGACGTCATCGCCCTCGCAACGGACCCTGCTTACGCGCGAAGTAAGGGGATCGCAACCAATACCTTGGAAGGGTACCTCTTCCCGGACACCTACTTCTTCCCTAAAACCGTCGGCGCGGAGGGGATCGTCGCAGCGATGCTGCAGCGTTTCCGTGCCACCGTCACGCCCGCCTGGGAACAGCGGGCGTTCGCGCTCGGACTGACCCCCCACGAGGCGGTGACGCTGGCATCCATCATCGAAAAGGAAACCGGGAATCCCACCGAACGGCCGCTGATAGCTTCCGTGTTCCACAACCGGTTGAAGCGCGGCATGCGCCTTGAGAGCGACCCAACCGTTATATATGGAATCAAGAATTTCAACGGCAACCTGACCCGCAAAGACCTCGACACCCCGAGCCCGTACAACACTTACTTGATCAAGGGCTTGCCGCCCGGGCCGATCGCCAACCCGGGCAAGGAAGCCATTGCGGCCGCCCTCTTCCCCGCCCAAACCGATTACCTTTTCTTCGTGTCCAGAAACGACGGCACCCACCAGTTTTCAACCAATCTGACGGATCACAATCGCGCCGTGTACTATTACCAGCTCGGACCCGGCCGCCCGGCAGCCGGCAAACCGCCGAAAGAGCCAACGAGCGCGCGCGGAGCAGCTGACTTGTCTTTGCGGCGATAGACTGAGGAGACAAGAGCATGGCCGTGCCTTAATGTTGAAAATGCATTCGCGTGCAACGTGCGCGGTTTGTAAGCAACCATCGACTCGTTAGGAACCTGACCATGAGATATACCCGACTCAAGAAGAACACTTTCCTGATCGACCTCGAGAAGCTCAATACGCTCAACGAGGAGGGCTGCCCAGCCTGCGGACGGAAGTTTACCCTGGGCGAAACCGCGGTGTTGGCAACCGGGTCCTGGGAAGGCGGCGCCAAGGTGATCCATGAAAACGAGGCCGTCTGGGATGCGAAGACCGCCTCCTTCATCGAGCGCACCTGATTCGAGTCAATGACCGCCCGCGAATCGGGCGGCTTGGATTTTCGGCCGTAGGCCGAAAAGACAGGAGCACGACTGTGCTTCAACGTTGAACTTGCAACCGCGTGCCTGGGACGCGGTATGTTTGAAAGATGCCTCAAATCCTGAACCGGCCGCCTTTCCGCCCCTCTACTCATTTTCCATGCGCTGCCTTATCGGATTTTTGACGCTTGCGCGTCTCGCTGCGCTTGCTGAAATTTTCCGTTAAATAAATAACCAATTGGAATTTAAATAAAAATGTAAAACAGTGTAGTTTGGCATAGATATTGAAATAAAGAAATATCAGCTAAGGCTTCTCTGATGTGCGTGCATCTTTTCTGGCGGGCTTCCAACTACAAAAGCTTGAGAAGATTTCCCCACGAGAACAACGGCATCGTGGGAAGCCGAAGATGAAAGGACAGAGCTGAAAACGCTCTGTCCTTTTTCTTTGAAACCCGACGGTCTCGCTTAAAGCCTGCCGTCCATTCACCGCCTTCTATATGCGACCCTGCGCGCTGTAGAAAATCCCCTCAAGCCTTTCTCATAGTCTGTCGATATAACCATAGAAGCTGGCTTTCCCTTCATTCACCGACGAGGTGTGCGTGATTCTTAACAGGCGCTCGGTACTTCTCGACAAAACAGGCCTTCTCATTGTGGGGCTGGGGGCCTCCCTGTTCTATTTCTACTTCGAACGCACCCTCCAGGGCAGCGATCTAACCATATTGATCACAGTCGCCATCATCATGATCATCAGCTTCTGCACCCAGTTGCTGGTCAACGACATCAACCGGACCAAACGCGCCCTGCAGTACATGAATGAAACGTTGGAGCAGAAGGTCAAAGAGCGAACCGAGGAACTGCGCAGCTCCGAGCTCAAATATCGCACCATTTTCGAAAATACGGGAGCGGCCACGATCATTATCGAAAAGGACATGCGCATCTCCCTCGCCAATTCCCAGTTCGTGACCATGTCCGGGTACCGGACCAGGCAAATTCTGAACCGAAAATCCTGGCTGGATTTCCTTGATGAGAAGAGTCAACGCAAGATTCTCGAAAGTAATGACGCTTCTTCCGTCAGCACCCCGGCAGCCGGGAGCAAACACTTCGGGTGTCAATTTATTGACAAGCTGGAAAACCGCAGGGATGTCCTGGTCACGATTGCACCCATCCCGGAAACGGATTCGCGCGTGGCGTCGCTCACCGATATCACCGAGCTGAAGGACGCCGAGCGCCAGATTTATTTCCAGGCCTTCCATGACATTCTCACCCATTTGCCCAACCGCGCCCTTTTCATCGAGCACCTCTCGATGGCGATCAAGCGCGCAAAACGCCGCCAGGATTACTATTTCGCGGTTATCTATCTGGACATCGACCGTTTCAAACTCGTAAACGACAGTCTGGGACACAGCGCCGGAGACGACCTCCTGGTGGCCTTTGCCGCACGTATCCGTGAATCCCTGCGGGACACCGATATCCTGGCGCGTCTGGGCGGGGATGAGTTCGTGATTCTGTTGGAGGACATCGAGGAATCCCAGTATGCCAGCGGCATCGCCGAGCGGCTCCAGCAGGCCTTGCGCAAGCCCTTCAGCATCCAAGGGAAGGAAGTCTTCGCTCCGGCCAGCTTCGGCGTGGTGCTGAACACCCAGGAATACGAGCAGCCGGAGGCCATCATCCGCGACGCGGACGCCGCCATGTACCACGCCAAGGAAAGCGGCCGAGCCCAGGTCAAGGTGTTCGACCGCAAACTGCATGAGAAGGCGCTGCATTTGCTTCAGCAGGAAACCGACTTGCGCAACGCCGTTCATAAGAACCAGTTTCAGAACCACTATCAACCCATCGTCCGGCTGGAAACGGGATCCCTGGTCGGCTTCGAGGCCTTGATCCGCTGGTCTCATCCGGAGATGGGAATGGTTTACCCAGGGGCCTTCATCCCCACCGCCGAAGAAACCGGGCTGATCATTCCGATTACCAGCCTCACCATAGAGCAGGCCTGCCGCGACCTGCAGGAATGGCAGGCGCTGCTGGGCAGCCGCCTCGAACTTACCGTCAGCGTCAATATTTCCAGCCGGCATTTCCTGCAGCCCAGCCTGTTCGACGATGTGAAGGAAGTCCTCGGTAAATGTGATCTGCCGCCGCGCCATTTGAAGCTCGAAATCACCGAAACAGCCCTGATGGAGGACTCCGAGGAGACCGTCCGGTTGGCCCAGCGGCTGAAGGACTTCGGCATTCGTCTGGTCATCGACGACTTCGGCACCGGGTATTCTTCCCTGAGCTACCTGCAGCGCCTTCCCATCGACACGCTCAAGGTCGACCGCAGCTTCATCTCCAAGATCCATGAAAAACCCGACAGCAACCGCAATATCGTGGAGGCGATCATCTCTCTCGCGCACAAGCTCGATATGACGGTCGTGGCCGAAGGCATCGAAACTCCGGAGCAGTACGCCATCCTGATCGACATGGGCTGTGAATTCGGTCAGGGTTATCTGTTTTCCCGACCCATCCAGACATCGGAAGTCGCCCGCCTTCTTGGAACGCTGATGAATATCTCCAACACCTACCCCGCCCCCCCTTATCCCCTGGCTGCCTGCCTGTCGAACTAGTCCCTGCCGCGCCTTGCCCGGACGGTTTCATGATGATATGGGTTGCGAAACTGTTGGGATGTACCGGTATTTGGCGTCGACCACCGGCCGGGGCGCTGCGCAAGAAGCAGCGTTCAGACGGAGGCAGGAGATGGATGTTCAGTTCTGGTCCGAAGATAAGCTGGCCGGTCAGATGCTGATGGCCGGATTCGAGGGAACGCGCTGGGACTCCGGGCTTCACCATCTCATAGTCGATCTCAAGGTCGGCGGCCTGATTCTCTTCAAGCGCAACGTGGAATCCCCCGCGCAACTCGCCGAACTTTGCAGCTCCGCTCAGCTGCAGGCCCGGGACTGCGGCCAGCCGCCGCTTTTCATTGCCATCGACCAGGAAGGCGGATCGGTAGCCCGGCTGGGGCCGCCCTTTACCCAGTTTCCGGGCACCCCGCCGATCACGAATGCAGCCGAGGCAGCGCGCTTCGCCGAGATTACGGCCGCCGAACTGGCTTCGGTCGGAATCAATATGAACCTCGCCCCCGTGCTGGATGTGGCGCCAGAGGGCTTTGACAGCATCATGGCCGGACGCGCCTTCGGCTCGAATCCTGCCCAGGTCGGCCGCCTGGGAAAAACCGTGATCGAAGGCCTGCAATCCCGCAGCATCATGGCAGTGGCCAAGCATTTCCCCGGAATCGGTCGGACCACGCTCGACTCCCATCTCGACCTGCCGGAATTGGACGCCGACCTGTCATCCCTCGAACGTTGCGAAATCATTCCGTTTCGCGCCGCGATCGAGCAAAAGGTGGCCGGGATCATGCTCTCTCATATCTTATACACCCGCCTGGACCCCGAATGGCCGGCCAGCCTCTCGGCTCCCATCGCGCGGGACCTGCTCAGGAAGCTGCTGGGGTTCAAGGGCATAGTCATCACCGATGATCTGGAGATGGGCGCCATAGCCCGCCACTATGGCTTCACAACCGCCATCCGCCAGGTGCTCCGGGCGGACATCGACATAGCGTTGATCTGCCGCAGCGCCGATAAAGTGAAAAAGGCTCATGCGCTGATGACTCGAAAAATCGGAGAGTCCGTGAAGCGCAGGGAGCAGGCCCAGGCGGCCGTCGCACGAATCATGACCCTGAAATCGATTTACCTCTAGAAGCAAATTAAGGTGGGCGCCTTCGCCCGGTTAACCGGTTTCGGTTCGCGGCTGAAACTCGCCGCTGCCAACCCCTCATTCGGGCTGCAGCAGGGCCGAGGATCCTGTCAAGCCGGAAACATCACCGGTTCCGGGAGAACACATCGTCTTCCAACCCGGATCTTCGGCCAGCAGCGAGCAGATGATAACCCGCGGCCGCCACCATGGCGGCATTGTCACCGCACAGCGCCGGCGACGGCAGGTATGCCGCGGCCGCATGGTCGGCCGCCTCCCTCTTGACCCGCTCCCGCAGGCGGCTGTTGGCGGCCACTCCGCCCGCCAACGCGATTCGACTGCACCTCTTCTCGTGGGCCGCTCGGGTCAGTTTGTATACCAGCACATCCACCACCGCCTCCTGGAAACCCGCAGCGATGTCCGCCAGCCGCTCGCGGACCTCGTTGCGATGCTCGGCGATGTAACGTCCCACGGCGGTCTTTATACCGCTGAAGCTGAAATCCAAATTCGATTTGTCGATGTACGGCCGCGTGAAACGGATTCGGCCCGGATCGCCCTGGCGGGCAAGCCGATCGATCACCGCACCCCCGGGGTAACCAAGGGCCAGCATCTTGGCCACCTTGTCGAAGGCCTCGCCGGCGGCGTCGTCGCGGGTTTGCCCGAGCATTTCCATGCTAACGAAGGATGTGACGTAATAAAGACCGGTGTGGCCCCCCGAGGCCAGCAGCACGACGAACGGGAACTCGGGCGTACGGCCCTCCAGAAACAGGGCGTGGATGTGTGCCTCGAGGTGATTGACGCCCACCCAGGGAACCCCAAGGGCATAGGCCATGGCCTTGGCAAACGAGAAGCCGACCAGAAGCGAGCCGATCAGTCCCGGTCCCCGCGTCGCGGCAATGCCTTGGACCTTCGCAAGATCCAATCCGGCCTGGGAAAGGGCTTGCTGCATCACCGCATCGATGGCTTCGATGTGCCGGCGGGAGGCCAATTCCGGCACCACGCCGCCATAGCGGTGATGAACCTCCGCCTGGGAGGCGACCACCGACGACAGCACGTGGCGGCCCCCGCGCACCACAGCGGCGGCGGTCTCATCGCAGGAGGATTCGATGCCCAGGACAATCATGGGGAAACGGGGGAAGGGATTCAGCCCCAAACGAGCCGGTCGGCAGCCTCTTTGCGCTCGATGATCTCGCCGATCAGGAAGGCCTTTTCGTTCATGGCAGCGAGCCGCTCGAGAACCTCCGGCGCCGCGCTCTGCGGCACGACGGCGATCATCCCGATCCCGTTGTTGAAGGTGCGCAGCATCTCGGCTTCAGGCACGTTGCCGGCCTTCTGTAAAAAGGAGAACACCGGAGGCACGTTCCAGCTGCCCTTGCGGATGAATACACTGAAGGCCTGGGGGATGATCCGGACGATGTTGTCGACGATGCCGCCTCCAGTGATGTGGGCGAGCCCGTGGATCGGCAGCTCCTTCATCAGCCCCTGGACGGCGTCTGTGTAAATGCGCGTCGGCGTGATCAGTTCCTCGCCCAGAGGCTTGCCCAGCTCCGGGACATAGGTGTCCACTTTGAGCTTCAGCACATCGAAGCAGATCTTGCGGACCAGGGAGTAGCCGTTGCTGTGAAGCCCGCTGGAGGCGATTCCAATCAGCTGGTGGCCGGCCCTGATCCCGGTCCCGTCGATGAGCTGTTGGTTGTCGACGATACCGACCACGAAGCCGGCCAGGTCATATTCACCGGGCGCATACATGCCCGGCATCTCGGCGGTTTCGCCCCCGATGAGAGCGCATTTGGCCTGCTTGCAACCCTCGGCGATGCCGGTGATGACCGCCTCCGCCCGGCGGCTGTCCAGCTTGCCCATGGCCAGGTAATCCAGGAGAAAAAGCGGCTTAGCGCCCTGGACGAGGATGTCGTTGACGCACATGGCCACCAGGTCGATCCCGATGCTGTCATGCCGGTCCAGCATGAATGCGATTTTCAGTTTGGTGCCCACCCCGTCAGTCGAACTGACCAGGACGGGATTCTTCATATCCGCGATGTTGCGTGCGATGGAGAAAAGCCCGGCGAAGCCGCCGATCTCGCTGATCACACCGGGGCGGTTCGTCTGTTTGGTGATCCGACCGATGGCGCTGACCAGCGTGTTGGCCTTGTCGATGTCCACGCCGGCATCGGCGTAGGTGATCGGCTTCGTCATCCGCGTTCCCTCCCTTTGTGCGCAAGCATCATAAAATACTTGAAAATTAAACTCATTCAGCCTAAAAGTCAAAAGTTATTTGGACGCTGCCCGCTCCGGCCAGCGTGTCCACGCCGGTGGCCGAACAGTTCCCAAGACGCTGAGGTGTAAACATGAACGACCGTTTTGCCAGGCTTGATCGCCTGCCGCCCTACGTATTCGCCACGGTCAATCAGATCAAGATGCAGGCGCGCCGTGATGGCCAGGATATCATCGACCTCGGCATGGGCAACCCCGACCTGGGGACCCCGCCTCACATCGTCGAAAAGCTCATTGAGGCTGCCCGGAAATCACACAACCACCGCTATTCGGCCTCCATGGGGATCACCAAGCTGCGCCTGGCCATAGCGAACTGGTACAAGCGCCGGTTCGACGTGGACATCGATCCGGATTCGGAGGCCATTGTCACCATCGGCGTCAAGGAGGGACTGTCGCACCTGGTCCTGGTCACCACTCGTCCGGGCGATGTCGTGTTTACACCCAATCCGACCTACCCGATCCACCCGTTCTCCGCGATCATCGCCGGCGGGGATGTGCGCGGCATTCCGGTCGGCCCCGGACAGGACTTTTTTGAAAACCTCATGGCCGCCACCAAGCAGAGCTGGCCCAGGCCCAAAATGCTCATCATCAGCTACCCGCACAACCCGACCACCGAGGTCGTCACCCTGGACTTCTTTCAGAAGCTGGTGGACTATGCCAAGGAGAACGACATCCTGGTGATCCACGATTTTGCCTATGCGGACCTCGTGTTCGACGGCTACCAGGCGCCCAGCTTCCTGCAGGCCCGGGGAGCCAAGGATGTCGGGGTCGAATTTTTCTCCCTGTCCAAGAGCTACAGCATGGCGGGCTGGCGGCTGGGCTTCTGCTGCGGCAATTCGGAGGCGGTGGCGGCGCTGAAGCGGATCAAGAGCTATCTCGACTACGGCGTATTCCAGCCGATCCAGATCGCCGCGATCATCGCCCTGAACGGCCCAGAGGATTGCGTAGCGGAGATTCGCGCCACCTACAAGGAGCGGCGGGACGCCCTGGTGCGGGGATTGAACCGCGCCGGCTGGAAGATTCCCAAACCGAGGGGCACCATGTTCGTGTGGGGCCGGATACCGGACAAATACCGCAAGATGGGATCGGTGGAGTTTTCCAAGTTCCTCATCCGCGAAGCCCAGGTGGCCGTTTCCCCCGGCTTGGGATTCGGGGAGTACGGAGATGAGTTCGTACGCTTTGCGCTGATCGAAAACCCCATGCGCATCAACCAGGCGGTCCGCGGGATCCGGAAACTCATGTAGGCGGCTTCGCAGAAAGCTCATCTTCTGCGTTGCGCTTCATTTCGCGATTGCTGCGGCGTACCTCAACGTACGCCTCGCAACGCGAAATTCGCGCGCCTTGAATATGAGGCTTTGTGCGAAGCCGCCACGAAAGGAAGCGTAGCGTTATGCGTGAGATCAACATCGGTTTGCTCGGCTGCGGCACGGTGGGCACGGGGGTGGCCAGGCTGCTCCTGAACCAGCGCGACCTGATCGCCTCCCGCCTCGGAGCCGTCCTGAACCTGAAGCGCGTGGCGGATCTCGACCTCTCGCGCGACCGCGGCATCCAATTCCCGAAGGGGGTGCTGGTCGCCGACGCCCGGCCGGTGGTGGATGAACCGGGCATCGACA
>JBLMXM010000417.1:0-13749 GCA_050257775.1 Hyphomicrobiales bacterium | reverse complement strand
GGAGGAGGCCTTGGCGGAATTCGAGCAGGCCGGGCGGTTAGGCTATGATGCCGCCGACGAGCTTCGCCAAATTCGCGAGCAAATGGGGAGGAAAAACTAACCGATACGGGAGTGCATCTTGATGCCCGACTACACCCAGATCATCACTGCCATCCTCGAGGACAGCCTGAGCGTCAAACGCGCCTCCGTTTTGGCCAATGTCGATCGGATCTGCCGGGGCGCCGATGTGCTGGCGGCCTGCATCTCCACCGGTCATAAAATTCTGATCTTCGGAAACGGCGGCAGCGCCGCCGACTCCCAGCATATCGCCGCAGAATTCGTGAACCGCTTCCGGATCGAGCGTCCGCCGCTGGCCGCTCTGGCGCTGACTACGGACACGTCTGTGCTCACCAGCATCGGCAACGACTATCACTTCGACGAGGTATTCGAAAAACAGATCCGCGCCCTGGGGATCAAAGGCGATGTGGCCTGGGGCATCAGCACCAGCGGCAACTCCTCCAACGTGGTCAAAGCCGTCCAGGCCGCCCGCACCATGGGGCTGAGCACCATCGGCATGACCGGCCGCGGCGGCAAGCTGGCCGAGTGGGCCGATCTGGTCTTCACCGTGGAGTCTTCCGTCACCGCCCGGATTCAAGAGACCCATATCACCATGGGCCATCTGCTGTGCGAACTGGTGGACCGGATTCTTTTCCCGGAGGAGTTCCGGTAATGAAGCGCGACATCGAGCCGATCGACCTCAAAGGGATCAAGACCTCTTCGGTCGATGATCGACTCAGCAAGGTCACGGTGGCGGAGTTTGCCGCTGCCTGGAGCCGGGGCGGCAGGTTCGCCGTGTTTCTGGAGCGGCTGCCGAACGTTCTGGCGGGCGCCGATTTGAAAGCCGTCATCGCGGCCATCGTCAATGCCCGGCGGAAAGCGCGACCGGTGATTTTCGGCATGGGCGCTCACGTCATCAAGGTGGGGCTGAGCCCCGTCGTGATCGACCTGATGGAGCGCGGCCTGATCACCGGAGTCGCCATGAACGGGGCCGGAATCATCCACGACGCGGAGTTGGCCATGACCGGCCGGACGTCCGAGGACGTGGGGCCTGCGTTGGACGACGGCCGCTTCGGAATGGCTAAGGAGACGGCAGCCGTCATCAGCAGCGCTCTCGAATCGGCTGTCGCGGGAGAGACGAGCCTGGGCCGGGCCGTCGGCCATATGCTGCTAACCTCGGCGATTCCATTTGCGGCAAAGAGCATCCTGGCGACCGGAGCCCGTTTGGGGCTGCCGGTTACGGTCCATGTGGCCATCGGCACCGACATCGTTCACATGCATCCGGGGTTCGACGCGGCCGGGACCGGTGCGGCCTCCCATGTCGACTTCCGCATCCTGGCTGCCCAGGTCGCCCGCCTGGAAGGCGGCGTCTACCTCAACGCCGGATCTGCCGTGATCCTTCCGGAGGTATTCCTGAAGGCGGTCGGCCTGGCTCGAAACTTGGGGCACCGCCTGGATGCCTTCACGACCGTCGACCTCGACTTTATCCGCCACTATCGGCCCACGGTCAACGTCGTCCAGCGTCCCACTGCCCGCGGGGGGAGAGGCATCAGTCTGATCGGTCACCATGAAATCATGCTGCCGCTCATAGCCGCCGGTGTGATCGAAGAACTCGAAGAGGCTCGAAGCTGAACGGTCGAAGCTCGAAACGACCAATCGAACCCTTCCGTCGCCGTTCAGGTTCCTTGAGTGGGTCTTGCGCGCCCGGTCGGTATTGACAAACTCTCGTTTTTTGCTTTTAAAGATTTATGTTACAAGGGGCGGCGTTTCCGCCTTCGCGGTCGCTTTTAGACCCGATATCTTTCAGCTTCGAGCTTCCAGCTTCCAGCTGTTTGAAGGAGATCATGCTACATGCCCATCTACGAGTACCATTGTGAAAAGTGCGGCAAGGACTTCGAGTGCCTCGTCTTCGGAAGCGAAAAGCCCGAATGCAAGGGCTGCCGCAGCAAGAGAGTTCGCAAGCGCATGTCCGCCTGCGGCTTCATCAGCAAGGGCAGCGGCGGTCAGACCGTCAAGGCGGCGGCCGGTTCCTCCTGCGGCGGCTGCCACGCCGGCAGCTGTGCCGGCTGCAAGCATTAATGGCAAGACCCGTGATCATTGGAACCCGCGGGAGCAAGCTCGCCCTGTGGCAGGCCGGGTGGCTCCGGTCGGCCTTGGCAGAGCACTTTCCCGGCATCTCCGTGGAGCTGTCGGTCATCAAGACCCAGGGCGACAAGATCCTGGATGTGCCCCTGGCCAAGGTCGGCGGCAAAGGGCTCTTCGTCAAGGAAATCGAAGAAGCCCTTCGGGAGGGCCGGGTGGATGTAGCGGTCCACAGCATGAAGGACATGCCGGCTGAAATCCCGGTGGGGCTGGCGATTGGAGCCGTTCCGGAGCGCGAAATTCCAACGGATGTGCTCATATCCCGAAACGGGTTCAGCCTCATGGAGATCCCTGCCGGCGGTGTGATCGGCACCAGCAGCCTCAGGCGGGCGTCTCAACTCCGGCAGCTGAGGCCGGATTTGGAAGTTTCCCCACTGAGAGGAAATGTGGAAACCCGCATCCGCAAGCTCGACACCGATCAGCTCGCGGCCGTGGTTTTGGCCGCCGCGGGCGTCAAGCGTCTCGGCCTGGAGTACCGCATCACCGAGCACCTGGCCGCCGACCGCATGCTGCCGGCCGTGGGCCAGGGTGCCCTGTGCCTCGAAATCCGTGAGCAGGACCCGCGCATCGGCCCTATGATCTCCGCCCTGGATCACCCCGCCACGCGCACGGCGGTGAACGGCGAGCGCGCGTTCCTGAGACGATTGGAGGGCGGCTGCCAGGTGCCCATCGCCGGCTACGGTCGCGTGGACGGCTCGCATTTCATTTTGACCGGCCTGGTGGCGGCTGTTGACGGAAGCCGCGTGATCAGACACAGCTTGAGCGGGCCGGCAGCCGCCGCGGAGCGTATCGGCGTGGAGTTGGCTGAAATCGTCCTGGATCAGGGAGCGGGCCAAATCTTGAGAAGCCTCGCCAGCGCGACAGGGTGACATGAAAACGCCAATCGTATACCTTGTGGGGGCCGGGCCCGGAGACCCCGGGCTGATCACCGTCAAAGGCCGGGAGTGCATCGCGTGTTCGGATGCCGTCATTTACGACTACCTGGCGGCCCCCTCGCTGCTGCAGCATGCCTCGGGGAATGCGGAGCTGATTTACGTCGGGAAAAAAGGCGGCGACCACACCCTGCCCCAGGATGAGATCAACGCCCTGCTCGTGGCCAAGGCCCGGGAAAACAAGGTCGTCACGCGCTTAAAGGGCGGCGATCCGTTTGTGTTCGGGCGGGGCGGAGAGGAGGCCGAGGTCCTGGCGGATGCCGGTATCCCTTTCGAGATTGTTCCGGGCGTCACGTCGGCCGTCGCGGCGCCGGCCTATGCCGGCATCCCGTTGAGCCACCGCAAGCTCACCGCCACGATCACATTCGTCACCGGCCATGAAGATCCGGGCAAGGAGGAATCAGGGATCGACTGGGCCGCGCTTGCCACCGGAATCGGAACACTGGTCTTCTTCATGGGGGTAAAGAACCTTCCCCACATCGTGGCCGAGCTCACCCGCCACGGAAGGCCGCCGGAGACTCCGGTGGCACTAGTGCGCTGGGGGACCACACCGGAGCAGGTCACGGTGAGCGGCACGCTGGCCGACATCGTCGAGCGTGTGAAGCAGGCCGGCCTCAAGGCACCCGCCATCATCGTGGTTGGCGCTGTCGTCGGCCTTCGCGATCGACTCAAATGGTTTGAAAACCGCGCACTTCTGGGAAAGCGGATTGCCGTCACGCGGTCCCGGGGCCAGGCAAGCGACCTGGCCAAGGCTCTTTCAGACCTGGGCGCCGCATGCCTGGAGTTCCCCACGATCCAGGTGGTCGCACCGGATGATTGCCGGCCTCTCGACGGGGCCATCGCTGAACTGTCGACCTTTGACTGGGTGGTTTTCACGAGCGTCAACGGTGTCAGCCGGTTCTTCGAGCGGCTGTTTGCTTTAGGCAAAGACGTGCGGGCCCTCGGCCATCTGCGTACGGCGGCCATCGGTCCGGCTACCGCCGAGCGGTTGAAGTCCTTCGGCCTGTCGAGCGACCTGGTGCCTGAAAGTTTCCGGGCCGAGGGGGTCATTGCCGCTTTCCGCAGGGAACCGATTCGCGGGAAAACCATCCTGCTGCCTCGCGCCCAGGAATCGCGGGCGATCCTGCCGGATGAACTTACGGCCATGGGGGCAACCGTCCGGGAGGTCGCCGCGTATAAAACCCGGCAAGCTTCGGCAGACGCCGAGGCGCTGGTGAGGCGTCTAAAGGAAAAAACGATCGATCTCGTCACCTTTACCAGCTCCTCGACCGTAAAAAATTTCAAAGCCTTGCTGCCGGCCGACCGTTTCGCTGACTTGGCTGCTGAGGTACCGGCCGCCTGCATCGGGCCGGTCACGGCCGATACCGCCCGGCAGCTGGGGTTTAATGTCCGCGTCGAGGCGCAGACTTACACCATACCCGGATTGGTTGAAGCCATCCGGGGATATTATGCCAAGGAGTAAGGGTTGCCTCTGACGCGGTCCTGCTCTTGAAGTTGAACCGGAAATCCGTTAAATAGACTCTGGTGAGCATATCACTTCAGACTAACAAGGGGAGTCTCATGAAAATCGTGCATCAGGAAAAAGACGGCGTTATCTGCCTCCAGATCGAAGGACGTCTCGATGCGGAATCCGCCCCAGAGGCCGAGACAACGGTGAGAGACGTCCTCAAACAGGGCAGCCGCCGGATGCTGTTTGACCTGAGCAAGATGGAGTATATCAGCAGCGCCGGCCTCCGGGTGATTCTCATGGCGGTCAAGGAATTGCGGAACAAGCAGGGTAAGGTCGTTCTCTGCGGACTCACCCCCTATGTCAAAGAAATCTTTGATGTGAGCAATTTCTCCTCCATCATCCCGATCACCGACTCGGTCGAAGCCGGGCTTCAGCAGATGCGATAGCCGGTAACTGCTCGCCCGCTGCTACGGCTCATTCAACGGCGGCGCTGCGGACACATCTATCCATCCCCGACCGCTCCGGAACATCCCATGCAAAAAACCCGTCCATACACTCTCATCGATGCCTGCAACCGCCGCCTGAGCTACCTGCGAATTTCCATTACCGATCGATGCAATCTGAGCTGTGCTTACTGTTTGCCTTGCGAGGATATCCCGCGCCTGACCCACGCGGACATCCTGCGCTACGAGGAAATCCTGCGAATCGTACGGGTGGGCGCTCGCCTCGGGATCTCCAAGGTGCGCGTGACCGGCGGGGAGCCGCTGGTCCGCAAGGGCGTCTATGACTTTTTAGCGGAGCTTTCCCGTGTGCCGGGGATCCGGGACCTGTCGATCACCACCAACGGCGTCCTGCTCAAGCAGAACATCGAGAACATCAGGTCCGCCGGCATCAACCGAATCAACATCAGCCTCGACACGCTGAAGCCGGAACGCTACCGCGACATCACCGGCAGGGATGCCTTCGCGCAGGTGTGGGAGGGGATCCGCGCGGCCGAAGAGATGGGGTTCAGCCCGATTAAGCTGAATGTGGTCGCCCTCAGCGGCGTGAACGATGACGAACTGGTGGACCTGGCGCGACTGTCCCTGCGATCCCCATTTCACGTGCGATTCATCGAATTCATGCCCATCGGCCGGTCTCGAATTGGAGCCAGACCGCCGCTACTGGTACCGGAGATTCAAGAGCGGATCCGTGTTCTCGGAACCCTTGTCCCGGTGCCGCGCACGGAGATGGACGGACCGGCTTACCGATACCGCTTTGAGGACGCCAGGGGCGAGATCGGGTTCATACCGGCCATCAGCCACCAATTCTGCAGCCGGTGCAACCGCCTGCGCCTGACCGCCAGCGGACAGCTGCGGCCCTGCCTTCTGTCCGACCGGCAGGAGGATCTGAAAGGACCTCTGCGGGCGGGCTGCAGCGACGATGACCTGGCCGAGATCTTCTTCCAGGCCACACGGCACAAGCCTTCAGATCACAACCTGGCCGTAGGGGAGCCGGCGCACGTCTGCTGCCAAATGCGTTCAATCGGCGGATGATGGGTTCGCCGGAGGCTCAATATCGGCGTTGCGCTTCACCTCCCTCTCACTGCGGCGTACGATCAGTACGCCTCGTGAGACGAGCTTCGCGCGCCTGGATCTTGAGCCTCGGGCGGGCCCATCAGGGAGCCAGGCAATCGAGCTGAAAATCGCTTGAACCCTTGAACCAAATTTAGAACCGGTTTCAAAGCCTCGGATCACGCGCAAGGGCAAGGCGTTTCCGCGAATTGAAAGCGGAGCGTACACGCCGGTACGCGAGCATTTCAAGTCGCGGAACAACGCAGCCATTGAGCGTCAGACGAGGCTTTCAAACCGGTTCAGGAGGCAAAAATGGAGATTAAAATCGTCAAACTCGAAAACCCCAATCAACTGAACCTGATCTTAGGGCAGTCGCACTTCATCAAGACCGTCGAGGACATGCACGAGGCCATGGTCTCCACGGTGCCCGGGGCCAAATTCGGCATCGCCTTCTGCGAGGCCTCGGATGTGTGCCTGGTCCGTCACACGGGCACCGACCCGGAGCTGCTTGAACTCGCAAGAAAGAACGCCTTCGCCCTGGCTGCCGGTCACTGCTTTATCGTCTTCATGAGGGACATGTACCCCATCAACGTTCTCAACGCCGTGAAGGGCCTCCCGGAAGTGTGCCGGATTTTTTGCGCCACGTCCAACCCCGTCGAGGTGGTGATCGGCGAAACCGAACAGGGCCGCGGCATCCTGGGCGTGATCGACGGGTTCAAGTCGAAGGGGATCGAAGCCGAGGCTGACATCAAGAAACGCAAGGATCTGCTGCGAAAATTCGGGTACAAGCACTGATCGGCGGCAGCGGCCACGCCCAACTGCACTACGGCAGCGTTGCTTGACAAGCATACACAAGTAGACTATTCGTAATTAGCGCCTAATCCCGGCAGCCGCCGGGAGCGGGGGATCCAATTTCTCGGGGCGAATCGCCGTACGGCGAGGGGCAACCTCTTCGGCCCCAGCCCTTCAGCTAACCTCGTAGGCATCGATGAGGAAAACCTTCGGAATCGAACGCAGGTTTTTCCTCCCGTAGCTCCTGTTCCGGAGGTTGAACATGTTTGCAGATCTCTCCTCTGCAGCAGCGGCGGATACCCCTGTTCACACTGGCCATCCAATTCAACCATATTCAGCGACGCACGGGCCGCAGCGGGGGACAGCTATTTTCATCCATCCCATCCGACCCATGGTTTGGGCAATCCGTCCAGAAAGGAATTACAGTCACTCATTCATTCAACCACCAGCTATGGGGGAGACGAAATGTCCGATTTCTTTCAAAACGGCGAGATTGCCACGTTTCACAAGCTCAAGCATCGAGAGCTCAGGGAGTTGGAAGCTGAGCTGGAGCAGTCTTCCAAGCATCGGCCGATATCTCTGGTGCTTCCCTACATCCCCATTGAATTAAAGGGAGCCGGACTTCCACGGATCGCAGAAGAACTGAGCCAAGTGGGTTACCTTAAGAACGTGATTGTCCCTGTCGGCAAGGCCTCGCTCGAAGACTTCAAGGATGCCAAGAGGTTCTTCTCTGCCCTGCCGCAAAAACCCAAACTCGTCTGGTGCACGGGGCCGAGGATTCAAGCGATCTATGATCTCTTGAGCCAAAACGGGATCGATGTGGGCGATGACGGGAAGGGCAGATCGGCCTGGACCGCCTATGGCTGCATCCTCGCCTTGGAAAACAGTGAAGTCATTGCATTGCACGATTGTGACATTGTCACCTATAACCGGGAGCTTCTGGCGCGGCTGTGCTATCCCGTGACCCATCCCAACATAGGGTTTGAATTTTGCAAGGGGTATTACAGCAGAGTCACGGATAAGCTGCATGGCCGCGTCACCCGTCTCTTTGTTTCACCCCTCCTGCGTTCCCTCAAGGCCACGTTGGGCCCGAATCAATTTTTGGACTACCTGGACAGCTTCCGCTACATACTGGCCGGCGAATTCTCCATGGACACCGATTTGGCGCGCAGGCTCCGGATTCCGGGCGACTGGGGCATAGAGGTCGGTGTGCTGGCAGAGGTGCATCGCAACTGCGTTCTTAGGAGGGTATGCCAGGTTGATTTGTCCGACAGCTATGAACACAAACATCAGCCGATGACGTTGGAGGATCCCGACAAGGGGCTGTTGAAAATGGGGACGGACATCGCCAAATGCATATTTAGAAACCTGGCGAGCCGAGGGTATACCTTGACCCACGAGTTCTTCATCTCCCTCAAATCGTGTTACCTGGGCATCGCCCAGGATTTCATTGCCCGCTATGAGTACGATTCTGCGATCAATGGATTGAAGTACGATCGTCACAGCGAGGTGAGCCAATCCGAAGCGTTTCTCAGGTGTATCGAGAGCGCGTCCCAGCAGTTCCTTAAAACGCCGTTGGAGGTCCCTTACATCGCCAATTGGAACAGGGTCGCTTCGGCGGTTCCAGCTGTATTCAACATGCTCTTGGACGCCGTCGAGGCAGACAGCAACCTTTAGATCGGCGTATTCACTTGCCGGGACTATGATAGCGGCCAATCACATGCGGCTGGTTGTGTTCACAGACCTAGACGGCAGTCTCCTCGACCAAGAAACCTATTCCTACGAAAATGCCCATGGAGCATTGGAACTTATTCGCAAACGGCGGATCCCGCTGGTCTTCACCACGAGTAAGACAAGGCCTGAAATCGAATTGCTGCAGGCGGACATGCGGATCCTGGAACCCTTCATCGTTGAAAACGGTGCGGCCGTATTTTTCCCGGATGGATACGGAGGGTTGAGGTTGGAGGCCGGTTTCCGCCGGCATCCCTACCATGTGATTCAGCTGGGAGCCGCCTATGGAGAGATCCGCACGTTGTTTTGCTCTCTGAAAACGCGTTTCAAGATCAAGGGCTTCGGGGACCTGAATGCCGAGGAGATCGAGCGTCTCACCGGGCTGCCGCGCAAACAGGTCGGCCTGGCCATGCAACGGGAATTCACAGAACCATTTATCATCGCTGACGAATCGAACCTATCCGACTTACAGCAGATGGCAGAGACGCGAGGGTTCAAGATCGTCCGTGGGGGGCGGTTCTATCATCTCATTGGGGCAAACCAGGACAAGGGCCGCGCCGTCGATATGGCCGTGTCGGTTTTCAGGAGCCATGCCGATAAGAAGCTCACCACCATCGGCCTCGGTGATTCGGCCAATGACATCCCCATGCTGGAGCGGGTTGACATACCTATCCTCATTCCTCACCCGGATGGAACGCACGAGGATATCGATTTGCCGAACCTCCGGAAGGCCAGTTATCCCGGAAGCCGGGGGTGGAATGAAATGATGCTGGAGGTGTTAGGTCATATCCAGGCGAAGGCCTGATGCCGCCCTGGATGATCAACGGCCCTCACCCGATAAATCGTTTTTCAAGCGCACGCTTCATCCTGGCTAACGCCTCGTCCAGAACCGAGCGCGGGCAGCCGAAATTCAGGCGCACAAAACCCGGCCCATCGAAATCCCGGCCGTCCTGCAGCCCTACCCCGGCGTCTTCGAAGAAACGCACCGGCGAATCGAGGCCGGCTTGCCGGATGTCGAGCCAGGCGAGGTAGGTGCCTTCCACGGGTGCCATCGACAAGCCTCCGGGCATGGCGGGCAGGGCTTGAGCCAACGCGTCCCGATTGCGCCGGAGATAGCTGACCAGGGCCAGGCGCCAGTCCTCGCAGTCCCGGTAGGCCACCTGGGCGGCCAGGTAGCCGTAAGGGTTGATCATCGGCACGATTCCCGCTTTGGCCTGCAGAAAGCTTCGGCGCAAAGACTCCGACGGGATGACCGCAAACGAGCAGCCCAAGCCGGCCAGGTTGAAGGTCTTGCTCGGCGCCATCAGGGTGATGGTACGCTCGGCGATGTCGCGGCCCAGGCTGGCAAAGGGTATGTGGCGCCTTTCCGGATCGAGCACGAGCCCGCAGTGGATTTCATCCGCACAAACGGTGATGCCGGCCCCCAGGCTCCATTCGGCCAGCGCCTCCAGCTCGGGCCGGTCGAACACTCGGCCGACCGGATTGTGGGGGTTGCAGAGCAGAAAAAGCCGGCTTCGCGCAGTCAGGGCGGCTTTGAGCCGGTCGAAGTCGATGCTCCAGCGGTTGGAGTCCTCCCGCAGCGGAACCCGCACGAGCCCGCGCCCCGAGTAGCGCGGTGCGGACAGGAACGGCGGATACACCGGAACCAGGGTCAGCACGTCGTCGCCTTCCCTGCCCACCGCACGGCAGGTGACATTCAAACCGCTCACCAGGCCCGGCAGCCAGACCAGCCACGCCGGGTCGATCGACCAGCCGAAATCGCGCTCCAGCATGCCCACGACGGTGTCGACCAACTCTGGTGAGGCATTGGTGTAGCCGAAAACCCCGTGATCCGTGCGCCGGTGCAGTGCCTCGATGACGGCCGGCGGCGAACAGAAGTCCATGTCCGCCACCCACATCGGGATGATGTCCCTGCCCCGGTACTTCTCCCATTTTTCGCAGCCGGTCCCGCACCGATCCACTACCGTGTCGAAATCGCAGAATGAGCTCATACACGCCACCTAAGCATAACCCGGCAGATAGAACAAGAAGGGCATTCACGCAATGCCGCCATCGAGCTCATAGGCACGTCACCGTCTGGCGCGCAGCAGCTTGTGGTACGCCTCATTGAGCTTGACGAAGTCCTCGTGGTCGCCGCCCTTGTCCGGATGAAGCTCCTGGGCTCTTTGCCGGTAGAGCCGCAACAGGTCCCGGCGGTTCATCTTCTTGAGCGCCTCGCGGCTTTTTCCAAAAATACGCGCGATCTCCTGCATGCTGACCGTTATGGACGCCGGTGGTCGGTAAGCCCGGTGGCGGTTCATGAAGTCCCGGATGTATTCTGCGGCTGCGGACCGCGGCGCGTAGTCGTAGTCGAAATACATCAGCACGTAACGAACCAGATAACCGCTGAGGCGGTCCCCGGCATCCATGCCGGCCCAAAACGCGGCGTCGCCGTGCAAACGGCAGACCTCCTCGATGAAATAGGCATCAACCTCGTCCGGGTCCAGGAGCTCCGGGGTGCTCCGGGCAAACCGCTGGTGGAAAAATTGCTGCAGGTTGAAAATGGCGTAGGTGTAAGCCTTGTATTCGCGCGGGCGAAGGACGGACTCCATGTCCATGAAGCCCTGCTCGATTTCGTCGCGGGACTTGTTGCGGAGTCCGCGGAACAGGCCGGCCGGCAGACGGCCGATCGAGCGCTGGTCCATCTGGCCGGTTTTCAGAAAATGGATGCGCCGCTTGTCGAATAGGTGCGTATCGGAAACATGAGGCGCTTCCAGCGGTCTGCGGCTGTCCCTGGCGCAACGCTCCCGGCGACGGAACGGGTCGAGCTTCATCCGGATCTCCGGCCGCAGAAACGGCCAGAACATGGCCTCCATCTCATCCGCCGCGGGTTCCGTGCCGTAGGAGCGGATCCGCTCTTCTACCGTCTCATCGATATAAAAAGCGTTGCCGCCGGGATAGATGATGTACCGTTCAGGTTCGGTTCCCAGTTCGTAGAGATCCCGGCAAAGGAAGGCGTCTTGCTGCCGGAAGGATTCCCGGATGACATAATGGGTCTTGCCGCCGATATGTTTGCGTGCGAGGTACACGGTAACCGCATCCGGATTAAGTGAAGGCCGAAAGCCCGGTCACCTCCTGGCCGATGACCAGCGTGTGCATGCTGGCCGTGCCTTCCAGGGTACTGACGGCTTCGAGGTCGCAGAGATGCCGGATGACATGGTGATCCGCCAGGACCCCCCGCGCACCCAGGATATCCCGTGCCGCGCGGGCAATAGTCATGGCTTCGCGCACGTTGTTCAGTTTGGCCAGCGATATCTGGGCGGGGCGGACTGCGCCGCGGTCCATGAGTCGGCCCAGGTGATAATTCACCAGTTGCGCCTTGGTAATTTCGACCAGCATGCGGGACAATTGGTCCTGAACGAGCTGATAGGACCCGATCGGGCGATCGAAGACCTCGCGCTCCAACGCGAACGCCCGTGCCGCCTGGTAGCAGGCCATGGCCGCCCCCACGGCGCCGCAGGCCACGCCCCAGCGGGCCAGGTTCAAACACCGGAACACGGACTTGAGGCCCCGGGCTCCTGGGAGCAGGTTCTCCGCGGGGATGCGGCAGTCTTCCAGGCTGATCAGCGCGGTGGGCGAGGTGCGATAGGCGAACTTGCGCTGAATGGGGGTGGCGTGGAACCCAGGCGTCCCGGATTCCACCAGAAACCCGCAGACCTCGTTCTCCAGCTTGGCCCAGATGACCGCGACCTGCGCGATCGACCCGTTGGTGATCCACATCTTGCGGCCGTTCAGGACGAATCCCCCGGCTTCCCGCACCGCTGCGGTCTGCATGCCTCCAGGGTTCGAGCCGAAGCCGGGCTCGGAAAGGCCAAAGCAGCCGATGACCTCACCCCGCGTCATCGAAGGGAGCCATCGGCGGCGCTGCGCATCGGAACCGAACGCGTCGATCGGGAACATCACGAGCGAATTCTGGACCGACGCCATTGCCCGGAGGCCGCTGTCGCAGCGCCCCAGCTCCTGGCACACCAGGCCGTAAGTTGTTTCGTTTTGCGGCACGCACCCGAATCCCTTCACGTGCAGGCCGAAAAGCCCCATCTCGGCCATGCGCGGGATCAGATGCATGGGGAAGGCGGCGCGGTCGAAGTGGTCGGCGATAATCGGCAGGCATTCGCGGTCCACGAAGCCCCGCACCGTCTGACGGAAGGCTTTCTCATCCTCACTGAGCAGGGCATCAATGTCGTAAAAATCGGGCAGCGCTGTTTTGTCCATTTCAATTACCCTCATGGATCGGGCTGTCTGACCTTCGGCCCAGCCCCGATCAGGCTGGAGGAAGATATAGACTTCCCATAGAGGTGTGTCAATCCAGCCGAGTCAACTATCGTCTTGGGCTTGAAAAAGAAAACTTGTGTAATCGCCAGATCCCCATTACAAGGAATTGATCGAGAACCGGCGCCCGACAGACGCCTTACGGAAGGAGGACTTCAGCGTGGATCCAAGACGTCAGATAGGGAGGACCGATATTAACATATTTCCGATCGTGATGGGCATGTGGCAGACCGGGAGGGAAATGTGGGCGGGAATCGACGACCGGGAGACCCGGCGGGCCTTGCGGGCGGCCTTCGACGCCGGCATCAACGCCTTCGACACGGCCGAGATGTACGGCAACGGACACTCCGAGCGCATGCTGGCGGCAGCCACCGCGGACATCCGCCCCAAGGTCGTCTATATGACCAAGGTCTTTTCCAACCACCTCCAGTACGACCAGGTCATCGCAGCCTGCAACCGATCCCTTAAAAACCTCAAGACCGATTACATCGACCTCTACCAGATCCACTGGCCCTCGGGCACCTGGGGCAGCCGCAGCGTTCCTGTCGAGGAGACCCTGCGCGCCCTGAACGACCTCAAGTCCCGGGGAAAAATCCGGGCGATCGGGGTCTCCAACTTCTCGAGCACCCAGCTCGAGGAGGCCGCACGGTACGGCCGCATCGACAGTCTGCAACCGCCCTATTCCCTGCTCTGGCGCCAGGTGGAAAAAGACACGCTGCCCTATTGCCGGGCGAACGCTATCACCGTGCTGGCCTATTCGCCCATGGCCCAGGGCATCCTGGCCGGCCGATTCGGCGCCCGGCCC
>JBLMXM010000416.1:0-9149 GCA_050257775.1 Hyphomicrobiales bacterium | reverse complement strand
AGGGTGGGTTTAGAGGCCAGAAAACTAGATGAATGGCTGTCCCGGTTTTGAAAAAACCATTAAGAAAGGCGTAGACCCAGAATGACCATCCACGCCTTTTCGAAAATAACGCGGCCATTAGTTATTCCATATACGGTATGGCAGCGTTAGGAGTGCATGGCTACGTAAAAAGGCAGATCCGGCATTCCCGAGCATACTTGATGAAATCCTCGGCGGTCCACACAACCACGCCGTCGATCAGCTTCTTTTCATCGATTTCCATCATGTCCACCGTCATTTTGCAAGCCACTAGCTCGACCCCTTCGATCTGCGCCATTTCCTGCAAATCCGCGAGGGAGGGGATGTTGGCCTTGTCGATCTTGCGCTTCATCATGCTGGTGGCGATGCTCACCATGCCCGGGACGGCGCCCATGACGCCCGGCGGGAAGAATTTGGCCCTTTCCGCCCCACCCTGGAGCACCAGGTTCAGCCCCATGAAGGAATAAAATATCTTGCTTTCCATGCCCTGCCGGGCCGCATTGATGGCCAGCACCAGCGAGGGATATGCCCCATCCAGGGTGTCCTTGACGCAGATGAAGGATGCTTTCTCTTTTTCTGCACTCATGATTCCCTCCTACGTTGGGTGATTCAATTGCAATCCGATTCTGAAATGCCCCGGGTCTAGTCCAAGCCCATTTTTTTGAACTGATCGAGAATATCCTTTTCGCTCATGAAGCCGAGATGCCGGTAAATTTCACGGCCGTCGGCGTCAAAAAAAACTTCTACCGGAATGGCTTTCACACCGAAGCGTGCCGCCTGCTCAGGATGGATACTGATATCGACCGGTATGACGGTGGCTTTTTCGGCATACTGCCTGCCGATTTTTTCGAGAATCGGCTTCATGCGAATGCATGGGGGACAGGTGGGAGTGCCCAGCACTACCAGGCTCAATTTGCCCTTGGGCGGAATGTCGCCGAGTTCGTCGGCCAAGGCCACAGCCCCGGCCAGCACGAGAACCAGCAGCGATATGACAATAGTATCTCCGAATTTCCGGCCTTTTCCCACCTTGCCCCCTTGCTTTGACGATCCACCGGCCTAGCGCTCAACCGTGACGCATCCGATAAAGAGCCGGCTCGGTCATTCGCACACCAACCCGGCTGCGTCCTCCAGTTAGAACCTCCATGTCAATCCGAAGTCGATGCTGCTCTCTTCCAGCTGCGATTCGATGGTCACCGGCTGGCCGGTCACATCGGTGCCGTGTTCCTTGAACGTCTGCTTGAAGGCGTGCATGAAACCGAGATTGACTCCGAACTTTTCGGTGAACTGGTATCCGACGCCCAGGGTCACATGTTGCTCGGCAATCGCCGGAAAACCGATCATCCGGAAGGTCTCGTAATAGTACCGGTTCAGGGTCTTGCCCTGGACCGTCTGCACGCCTGTGCCGACGAATCCGTTGTTCTTTTCCAGTGGGTTCTTGCCGTAATTGTAACCGGCCCTCAAGAACAGGCCTGTAATCGGCTCGTACTGCGCCCCGATGCCCAAGACATATTGATCGTTCCACTGAAAGTCCTTGTAGCCGTCCGCATCGCTCCAGTTGATCCACTTCCCGTCGACTTCGACGAGGAAATTCTTGTACGTGAAGGCAACCCCCAGCCCCACTTCCTGCGGCGACTCCAGGGTCAGGTTGTCCAAGCTGCCGTCGCCATTAAAGTCGGAAACGTCTTGGTACGTGGTCTTTCGGGGTGAAATGTAATTTAATCCAAGCGAAAGGTAATTGGTCGCCTTGTAGATGATTCCGGTCTGGAAGCCAAAACCGTAATTCCAGGTAGAGCCCTCTCCTAGATCCAGGTTGGAGTACTCCACAATGGGTGCCAGGCCGATGGAAAAGTTATTGGTGGGCTGAAAGGCCGCCGCCGGGGCGAAGCGCATGGCCTGGTACTGGCTGAATGTGCCGGCGGCAAAGGGGAATCCGCCGAAGTTGGGGTTGGGTTGGTCCAGGTTTGTCCCCCGATAATCCACCCCCAGGCCGGACACTCCGTAAGCGGCCAGGCCGAAGCGCCAGAGGGGAAGCTGCAGTTGGTCGCCGACCGGAACGGACAGGCCGATGGCTGGAATGGCATAGACGTTGTCGTTGCTGTTGGCTTTGACGGTGCCGCCGACCCCCGGGCCGCTCAGCTTGGCGTTCACGTTCGGCATGAAGAGCGTACCGGCAAAATCCACTTCCGTGTTCGGGCAGTACGGCCCCACGCACATGGCGGCCGGGTTGGCGAACACGGCGCTGATGGCATCCTGGGGGGCGGCGATGCCGGTGCCTCCCATGGCACGTGAAATTGGGCCGACTCCGATGAGATTATCTCCGTTGGTTGCAAAGACCAGGCTGGCAAATGCCAGTAAGACAGTCATGGATGCTGCGGAATAGATCAGTTTCTTCATAGTCTCTCCCCACAATTCACTTGGTCAGCTTTGGTTGTATTCAGTGATCCGCTTCAGTTTCAGCCGCTTTTTTTTACCTTCACCTCCTTTCTTCGGGGTCTATGGTCAGATGGTTGCTCCGAATCGCGCAATGACCCGGGGTCAACGCACCAGGGCGTCTGCCACCAGGGAGCTCAGAAATTGCACGTTGACTCCCATTTTGTAATGATCGTTCAGGTTGCTTAATTGAGTGTGGCAATTCTCACAGGCCGTGGCCAAAACGGCAGCCCCCGTGGACTTGATCTGGTCCACCTTCACCCTGGCCGACTTCATGCGGAAATCGAGGGTGTCCTCGCCCAGGGCCACCAGCCCGCCGCTTCCCCCGCAGCACCAGTTGTAGCGGACATCCGGTGCCGACTCGCGGTAGTCGTCGGTCAAATGGCCCAGGATGAACCGCGGCTCGTCGATCACCCCGCCGTTGCGGGCGATCTGGCAGGGATCGTGGTAGGTGACGGCCCCCTTGAGCTTGTTTTTGTCGAGCTTGATGCGGCCTTCGCGCAGATACCGGGCGTGCACCTCGGTGATTGAAGACACCTTGAACGGCTGCTGGCCCGACAACTGCTTCATTACCCGGAAGGCCGTGCCGCACTCGCAGATGCAGACCTCCTTGACCTTCAGGCGTTTGGCCTCGTTCACGATCCGCTGCAGGATGAGCTTGGTTTTGGTGGGGTCGCCGACAAACGCGCCGAAATTGACCGCTTCGAAAAAGCTCAAGCTCCATTTTTCGCCGGCTGCATTGAACACGGCCGCCGCGGGAATTATCGAATGCGCGCCGGCCAGGGCCACGTACAGCAGGTCGGCCCCCTCCACGTCCACGGGAATGGCCGCCTCGCCGGCCTGGGTGCGCCACTTGTTCACGACTTCCGCCTCGAGCCGCTTGATGCCTTGGAGGAAGTTCTCCTTGAACGCATCGATGGACTTGCCTTTCTCGATCGAGGTGTCCGCCAGAAGGGTCAATATTTCCGGCTCGGCGCCCGCCCCGATCAGCAGGAGCTTGGCGATCGACATGAGCATCTGGGTGTCGATGCCGAAGGGGCAATAGACCATGCAGCGGCGACAGCCGGTGCAGGAGTAGGCCGCTTCGTTGAGTTCCTGGAGCGCCGCTTCGTTGAGTTCCTTGGCTTCGCCGACCGAGGGCCAGATCTTGCCCCGGGATTTGAAGTATTTCTTGTAAATCCGCCGCACGACCTCGGCGCGGTGGACGGCGATGTACCGCGTCTGCCCCATGGAAGCATAGACATGGCAAGCCTCCGTGCAGACCCCGCAGCGCGTGCAGGTTTCGAGATACAGCCGCATGGCGTCGTTCAGTTTGCTGCGAAACAGCTTCAACAACTCATCACGGGTGTGGGAATCCATGGTTAACCTCTTCTCAGCTTGTTGATCGGAAGCGATAGAAAGGAGTGCATGCTCTGGCTGAAAGGGAAAAAGATCAGGAACAGGTTGGCCAGAAACACGTGCATCACCAGCATGAACGAATGCCCCATGCCGGTCAGCTCCGCCGGCAGTTCGGGCCGGAGGTAGAGCAGGCTGGAGAGGTAGGTGCGGTAGTGCTCGACCTCGATGCTGCTGTAACCGTACCAGCGCCGGGCCCAGTCCATCTGACTTCCGAAGACGACGATCAAGAAGAGCAGGATCAACAAGTAGTAGTCCTCGGGGACGGATAGCTCTCGCACTGGGGCGCGGAACCGGCGGAACAGGAAATAGAGCAGGGCGATCAGGCTGAAGAGCCCGACGTAGCCCGCCCCCAGGAATACCTCGTGCGGAACGGCCTGGAGGATCGGAATCTCGCCGAAAAGCTCCAGGTGCCCGATAATGAGCAACAGGAGGCAGACATGGAATATCACCAGAAAAACCCACAGCAGGGGTTTGTGTTGGCGCACCGTGGGAAAAAGAAAGGTATCAACGAGGGTATACAGCCAGCCGGGTTTCTTCTGCGGGTAAATCTGCAATGTGCTGGGATGTTTGGGCCCTCGGAAGATTCTGATCAGCCGGACGGTCGTTCCGACGAAAAACACCCCGAATGATAGATAGACCATCGGCACCATGATGAAATAAATGACGTTATCCACTGCAGCCTCTCCTTGTTGGCGTTTGGCGTACGGGTCGGACGGGGAGTGCCGTCTTCTGGCATTGCATTGCTGACCTCGGCCGAGGGCGGGCAGCGGACCCCGGGAAGCCCGGAGCCGCTGCCGGCCGCAGCGGTCTATGCCTTGCGCTTGATGTAGAACTTGATCACCTTGTCCTGCTGGTCGGTTTTGACAATTTCGTTTCCGCTGGTCTTGGCCCATGCCGGGAAATCCGTCAGCGAGCCGGGGTCCGTGGTGTGAGCCTCAACGATCTCGCCTATGCCGACTTCCTTGATTCCTTTGCTGACCTTCACTACCGGCATGGGGCATGCCAGACCTTTCAAATCCAGAACTTTGGTTACCTTGATCTCGTCGCTCATGTCGGGTTCCTCCTCGTAAGATTTCGTTGGGTTGAGGTTTCAAATGAACAGCTGCACCTTGCTGGTCTGTGCTTCCTGAAGAAACGTGGCGACCCCCGCAAAACCGAGATGCTTGTATTGGATCATCTCTTCGTGCTTGAATCCCATAAGGTCCATGGACATCTCGCACACGTAAATCCGCACACCCAGTTCCTCTGCGAGAGCCAGCATTTCCTGGAGTGAGGATACGTTTTTCTTTTTCATCAACGACTTCATCATGGCCGTACCCATTCCGCCCATGTTCATCTTGGACAGTTTGACGTCATCCGGGCCTTTGGGAAGCATGGCGCCGAACATCTGGCCCATCAGGTCCTTGCCGCCGATGCTCTTGTTCTTGTCCCTGAGCACGGGGGTCCCCCAGAAGGTGAAGAACATGACTACATCCATCCCCATGGCGACTGCGCCGGTTGCGATGACGAAGGCGGCCAGAACCCGGTCCATGTCGCCGCTGAAAACGACCATGGCGAGCTTGTTTTCCGGTGCTCCGGTCTTGAGTGCATCCAGTTGGGCTTTCATTTCCGCAAGCTGGGTTTCAATGGCTTCCATATTTTCCTCCCTTGTCTTGTTGAATGGTCCCGCATCAAACATTTTCGATTAAGAATCATGCTAAAAACTATTATTTTGCTATCATCATCGATAGTTAATTAATTAATATCCCATAAATAGTTGTTACTATGAACTATTTCGCCCAAAAAAAAGCGCGGGACAACCCAGCCCGGCCTATTCCATCAGTTCCTTGACCGCTTCCATGGATGCTTTTAGGATCTCCAGATTGGTTAAAACCGTCTTGCGCTGATCCGGGACCATCTGCTGCAGCACCCGGCAGTGGATGTCCTCCATGAACGCATTGATTTCATCCAACCTTTTCTGGCCTTTGGTGGTTAGGCTGAGCAGGCTGACACGCGAATCCTCGGGGTCTTTGATCCGTTGAATCAGCTTCTTGCGCAGCAAACCACCGATAATCCTGGACACCCGGCTTTTGACCAGGTTCATCTTATAGGCGATTCCCTTGGAGGTCAGGTACCGGTCTTCGCCGAAAAGCGCCAGGCACCGCAACTCCGCGTCCGGCAGCCTGAAGCGCTCGCTTTGATACTGCATCCTCTCCTGGCAGCATCGAAAGAGTTTCGAAATGAGCTCTTTGAATTGCCGGAGCTGAAATTCCGAAACGTTCGCTGCCGAAGGGGTGTCAGAATAGTTCATGGTGTGAACCATTATTACGGAATAAATGTCCTGTCAAGAACTTTTTTTCGGCCCGAATCGAAGGGAGTGGTATTTTGTACCGGAAGCTCCCTGGCCGGGCGATTTTCCATCCGCCTGTTTTCCGGCTTGCGCCGGCCTTCATCAATCATTAAAATTAATGAAAAATCGCCCGTCAGGAGGTACCGTCATGCCGGTTAATTCCTACGTCGCTGAAGATCTCTTCGGTTGGGTCAATGAAGCGGGTGCCAAGTTTGTTCTGCTGGATGTCCGCAACAACGAGGAGTTCAGCCGCTTCAAGGTGGAGGGGCCTCAAAGGCCGCAGATGATCAACGTGCCCTACGTCGAATTTGTCGAGCACGAAGACGAATCGGCGGCCAAAGTCCCGGCCGGAAAACCCATCCGCATTGTATGCGCCAAGGAGGGATCCGCCAAGTTTGTCGGGGAAATTCTGGCGAATCGTGGCTGGAAGGACGTGGCCTACCTCCAAGGCGGCATCAAGACCTGGGGCAACATGCTTGCCGCTCGCCTGGTGAGAGAAAAAGAGGGCTACCGGCTGTTCCAGTTCATCCGGCCCGGGAAGGCGTCCTGCAGCTACGGCCTGCTCGTCAACGACGAAATGGCGGTTTTCGACCCCAGCCGGAATGCGGGTTTCTACGAGCAATTTGCCAAGGACCATGGCTGCCGGATCGTCAAATCCTTTGAAACCCATCTGCAGGCCGACTACATCTCCGGAAGCCAGGCATTATCCAAGAAGACCGGTGCGGCCATCCTCGGCCACGGAAACGATTTCCACCAAGCCCTTTTCAACTACACCCGCGTCCAGGACGGGGACGTCTTCCGGTTGTCGTCCGGCGGCCCAGAAATCCGTGCCGTTCACATGCCGGGTCACACGCCGGGAAGCACCTCCTACCTGATCGACCGCACCTATTTGATCTCCGGTGATGCGATCTTCATCCTGTCGATCGGCCGGCCGGACCTGGGTGGCAAGGCCGTGGAGTGGGCCAAATTGCTTTTCAAAACGATCAAAACCCAGATCGCGGCGCTGGATGATTCCATTGCCGTCCTGCCCGGGCATTACATGGACTGGAGTGAAATGAACCCGAAGGGGTTGTTCGCCGACACTCTCGGCCACATCCGGAAACGAAATTCGGAAATTTACGGCATCGGCGATGAAACGGGATTCATCCGGTTTATCCAGGACAATATGCGGCCTCAACCGGAAGTGTACGCCAGGATTCGACAGGTCAATGCCGGACTGGCGGTTGTCGACGATGAGGAACAGGAGGTCATGGACCTAGGCAAGAACGAATGCGCCGCCAGTATGCACCGGTGACGCTCCCGGGTTTTCATCGCCGGCATGGCTGCAGCAGCGCCGTGGGTTGAGCCCTTGGAATCCCGCGTCGACGTATGGCATCGACCGGCAAGAGCTTCCGATGAATGGAGCCGCCGGTTGGGTCAGATCCTGGATTGGCGGCATGCCGGCGCAGATCGCGACCACAGCAATCGATCAACCGCCGCTTTCTATTTCAGGGTAAACCGCCAGGCGCAAAACCACTCCTCCGGATGGGGGTCCGGCGGGCAGCCGATGCATTCGGTCTGGATCCGGTCGTCGATGCTGCGGGCGAAGTAAGTGTACTCCACCAGCCCGGCCGATTTGCAGGGATAATCGTCTAAGCCCTTGCGTTTGCGGGCGGACTGCACCCGGCACTCGTTCATCCGGTACACCAGGCTGCCGGGGCCTTCCTCGATGATGGACTGGGTGTTGATCTGGGCGTAAATTCGAAATCCGAGAGCCTGCTTGAGCCCGGCCAGCCCCGGACGTTCGGGCAGCTGGAGAAAGCGCTTGATGGCCCGGGCCTCGATGGGCGAGAACTGGCCCCAGACGGAGTCGTTGCAGCGCTTGGCGTCGTTCATGCCGTCCTTGAACTCCACCGCCTGAAACCACACCCCGTCGTTGGCGAGCCAGTTGGCGCAGAAACCGTCCAGAAGCTTCTTCAGCTCTCCCCGGTCCATTTCGAGCCAGGCTTTCGGCAAGCCGTCTTGGAGCTCGAATCCCAGCACCTTGGACAGCCGGGTCAGCTGGATGTCCAGGCTGCGCTCGTAGGCCCCTTGAAGAACCCCAAGCGCCCGGGCGGTCCCCATCTGGTGGCGCACCTCCGTGAACCACAGACCGTAGTGCAGGATGGACCGGTGGATCACATCCAGCATCAGCCGGACGAGTTGGTCGCGGCTCAGATCGTCTGCACGCTCGACGAGATCAGGCATAGTACCTCCAAAAATAGTGATGAGTCAGAGTTCCGAGTTATGAGTGAAACACCTAAAAGGCCATGAGGCGGATTGCATTGTCGTTTACTCATCACTCTGACTCATAGCTCATCACTTCTTCCCCCGGTACTTCTCCGGCAGATTGGCCTTGGGGCCCCATTCGGCTGGCACCTTCTGACCAGGCTTTTCACCCAGCTTTTCCTTGAGCTTCTTCAGGCCCGGGCGGGCAAACCTGGGGTGGCCCTCCTTCAGCGTCCGCCCATTGACCACCGCTTCGCTGCGCAGCCGGTGGCCCGCCGTCTTCTCGACCTGGCGACCGAGCCATAGAACACGGTTGACGTCATAGCCGTGCTCGATACCCATCTCGTCGATCTGCACCAGCAGATCCTCCAAGCACGTCAGTCCGACATAGCGGGGGTCCTCGTAATAGTAATCCCCCGTGCCGGGCACCGGACAGTCGTCCATGAAGTTGGCCGGCTGGCCGCCCATTCCGCCCAGGGTTGCCTCGAAGTGCGTGATGCCGGCCTGGAGCGCAGCCAGCACGGATGCGGACGCCACGCGCTTGGTCTCGTGAAAATGGGCGATGTGCAGCCGGGTGTCGGGGATCTCGTCCAGGATCATGGAAAAGTAGCGGTAAACCTGCGGCGCCGAGGCGCTGCCGTCGTGATCGGCGTGCTCGATGTCGGCGGCGCCGATCTCCAGCCAGCGCTTGGTGAACTCCACGGCGTCCTTCAGCTCGGTGGCGCCG
>JBLMXM010000415.1:0-6590 GCA_050257775.1 Hyphomicrobiales bacterium | reverse complement strand
TTCGAGTTCGAGATCCCCACGGCCGCCGCGGGCGACTGCTATGCCCGCTACCTCGTACGCATGGAGGAGATGCGCCAGAGCATCCGCATCATCGAACAAGCCGCTCGTAGCCCGAATAGGGGAATTTCTTCCGCAGGTCCCATTCCAGGCCGCAGGCGCGCAGGTTCGGGCCGGTGACGCCCCAGTCGATGGCATCCTCAAGCGAGATGCGGCCGATGCCCTGGGTCCGGGCCTTGAAGATGGGGTTCTTGCGGGTGAGCGCTTCGTATTCGTCCAGCCGCTTCGGGAAAATCCGAACCAGGTGATCGACGGCCTCCTTCCACCCCTCGGGCAGGTCCGCCGCAACGCCGCCGATGCGAAACCAGGACGGGTGCAGCCGTCCGCCGGTGATAAGTTCAACGATATCGAGCACCATCTCCCGTTCCCGGAAGGCATAGAAGGTTGGAGTCATGGCGCCGACGTCGTGGGCATAGGTGGAGTACCATACCAGGTGATTGCTCAGCCGGAAGAGCTCGCTCAGAAGGACCCGGATCATCTGGGCCCGCTCCGGGACTTTGATGCCGGCCAGGGTTTCCACGGCCCGCACATATGGAAGGTTGTTGGCCGCGCCCGCCAGGTAATCCACACGGTCCGTGTAGGGGATGAACTGGTGCCAGGTCTGGCGCTCGCCGATCTTTTCCACCGCCCGGTGATGGTAGCCGATGTCGAGGTCCATGCCCGTGATCTCTTCACCGTCCAAGGCGACGATGTAGCGGAGCAGGCCGTGGGTGCTGACGTGGTGCGGACCGACATTGAGCACGAGCTGGTGCTCATCGCCCGCCCCTTTTACGTAGACGCCGCCGTCGGTGGGCTGGTGCTGCTGGGCATCGGCGAGGGTATAGGGGGCCATCTGGGTGGCCCGGCCGGGGTGGCTCTTGCGCAGCGGATGGCCCTCCCAGTCATCGGGCATGATAATGCGTCGCAGGTCCGGGTGTCCTTCGAAACGAACCCCCATGAGGTCGTAGACCTCTCGTTCGTACCAGCTGGCCGAGGGCCAGATGTCCGTGATGCTCGCCGCGCTGGGGGTCGCGCCCTGAAGGGGCACCTTCAGGCGCACCCGGGTGGGCGGGTCGAAGGCGAGCAGGCTGTAGACCAGGGTATAGTCCGGGTAGTCGCCGCGGTTGCGGCGGGCGGACTCGTCGACGGCGGTCAGATCCTCAAGGCGCCGGAAGCGCGGAGCGGCCTCGTGTTTGAGATGCCGCAGGACGTCCTTGACCCGGCCCGCTTCGACGTGAAACGTCGGCATGTCGGAGGGATGGGGCTCCGCCCGCAGGTAGGCGCCGAAACGCTCCGTCAGGGAATGGGTCAATTCGTTTTCCACGACGGTAAAAACGACGTGCCGGGCCGGGGGGGTCCACATCAGCTCGGAGCGGCTGTCCCAGAAATGCGGCGGGGTGTTCGAGGTGCCGCGGATGGCAATACCTTCCATGCCGGGCCCCCGCGGGTCCCGAGACTTGGTTTGCCTGTCGACGAGGATGGGACGGCGGGTTCCCTGGGTGCCGCCTGGCAGGTTGAGGATGGACCGGGCGGGATGCTCTTCGGCCATGATTTTTTTTTGGAGCAGCACCAGGGCCTGCATCACCGCCTCCGGCCGAGGCGGGCAGCCGGGGATGTAAACATCCACCGGCAGGATCTGGTCGATGCCCTGGACCACGCTGTAAGCATCGTACATGCCGCCGCAGTTGGAACAGGAGCCCATGGAAATAACCCACTTGGGCTCGGGCATCTGTTCATAGAGCCGCAATATCACCGGGGCGATTTTCTTGAAGATGGTGCCGGAAGTGATGAGCAGGTCGGACTGCCGGGGGGAGGGCCGCAGGACCTCGGCGCCGAAGCGCGCGATATCGTAGCGGGCGGTAAAGACGGCGGCCTCCTCGACGAAACAGCAGGAGAGCCCGAAGAACATGGGCCAAAGGCTGTACTGGCGCGCCCAGTTGATCAGCAGGTCCGTGCCGGTGAGCAGCCTTCCGCCTAAGCCTTTTTCCGCATCGGCCCCCACTCGAGCCCCCCTTTTTTCCAGATGTAGACGAGTCCGATCAAGAGCATCACGATGAAGAACAGGATTTCAAGCCATCCCTGCCAGCCCAGCTCGCGGAAGGAGACGGCCCAGGAGAAGATGAAGGCACCTTCGATATCGAAGAGCAGGAAAAAGATAGCGACGAGGTAAAACGGCACGGGGTAGCGCAGACGGGCCGTGCCGGTTGGGATCACGCCGCATTCATAGGCCCGCGATTTTTCCTGGTTGTAGCGCCGCTCCCCGATCCAGGAGGAGATGATCAGCATGGCGATGATGAACGCCAGGGCCAAAAGGGTGAAAAGCCCCAGGCTGAACAGTCCGGCCTCCCAAGGGGAATACCAAGGAGCGGAGGGCAGGGGATGCATTTGAACTCCAAGGGTTTTGGCCTGAACTAGGCGGACTGCAGGCCGTTGGTTCCGACATACATAGGATTAGACGCCGGCGAAAGTCAACCCGGTTGGCGGCACGGCAGGCCAGTCTTCAGGTTGACCTTGCGGCGGTCACTTGGGTGGTTTCCACACTCTCTCCCAGCCCCAGTTCTCATAGTATTCCCAGGTGCCTTTCGCCGTGAGTTTGCGCAATTCAATGTCCTTTTCCAGGAGGCTCGCCCGCATCACGTCCCCGATCGAGAGCAGTCCGATGGTTTCGCGTTTCCGCGTGATCAGGATGTGACGCACGAAGAGGCCGAGAAACATCTCCTGGAGCCGGATGATCGGGGTGTTGACTGGAGCCGTCAAGAGCTTCGAGGTCATGTAATCGCCCACCCGGGCCGTGTTGATGTCGAAGCCGGAGGTGAGGATATCGCGGGCGAGGTCACGCTCGGTCCAGATGCCGACAATTTTTTCCCCGCGCTTGACCAGGATCCCCCCGATGCGGTGGATCTGCATGAGCTCGAGCGCTTCGCGCAGGGTCTGGTCGGGGCTCACCGTGATCATGTCGCGTTTCTTTTCGAGAAGAATATCTTCTGCGGTTTTCATGATGCCTCCCTCAGGCGCGTGTCTGCCGCAGCACCTTCTTGTCCAGCTTGCCGACGCTGGTCTTGGGAAGGGCGTCGATGAACTCAAAGCGGTCCGGGACCGCGTATCTGGGCAGCCGGCCCTGTTCGGCGAACCCGGCCATGAACCGCTTCAGGTCCTCGGTGTCGACCTTGCCCTTGTGCTCCGGCTTCAGTACCACAAACAGCGCCGGCCGCTCACCCCATTTCTCGTCCTTGACCGCGATGGCCGCCGACTCCAATACCGCCGGATGCTGGCTCAGCAGGTTCTCGAGATCGAGGGAAGAGATCCATTCGCCGCCGCTCTTGATCACGTCCTTGATGCGGTCGGTGATCTGCAGATAACCCTCGGCGTCGATGTAGCCCACGTCCCCGCTGTGCAGCCAGCCGGAGCGCCAGAGCTCGGCGGAGCGCTCGGGGTCCTTGCTGTAGCCGGCCGTGAGCCAAGGGGTGCGCATGACTACCTCGCCGACGGTTTTGCCGTCGTGCGGCAGGGGGGCGTCCAGCGGGTCGACCACTTCGAGGTCGGTCAGCGGCATGGGCCGGCCGGTCTTGATCACGATGTCGAGTTGCCGCTCGGGCTCCCACTGAAGCATGTGCTCCTTGGGGTGGGCCAGGCTGATGATCGGGCAGGTTTCGGACATGCCGTAGCCCACGTTAACCTCGATGCCGCGGTCCCGGGCCGTCTTGGCCAGGCCGCGCGGCAGCTGCGATCCGCCGATGATGAGCTTCCACCGGGACAGGTCCACGTCCTTGGCCGCCGGACTGGTCAGGATCATCTGCAGGATGGTGGGGACGCAGTGGGAAAAGGTGACCTTCTCCGTCTCGATCAGCTTGAGGATCATGGCCGGCTCGTACATGCCCGGATAGACCTGCTTCACGCCCAAGAGCGTCGCCATGTAGGGAATGCCCCAGGCATGCACGTGGAACATGGGGGTCAGGGGCATGTAAACGTCATTGGAACGGAGACGGCACTGGGTGTGGTAAGCGCCGAAGGCGATGGTGCCGGAAAGCGTGTGCAGCACGAGCTGGCGATGGGAGAAGAAGACGCCCTTGGGGCTGCCGGTGGTGCCCGTGGTGTAGAAGGTGGTCGCCCGGGTATTTTCATCGAGGTCCGGGAAAGGGTAATGGGTATCGGCTTCGGCCAGGAGCGCTTCGTATTCCGCATCTATGGCGAGCGGGGTTTCCGGCTTCTTGCCGTCATCACTGATGAGAATAACCTTTTGGACCGTGGTGAGCTTGTCTCGGATGGCCTGCAGCAGCTGCAGGAAAAAGGCGTTGGCGATGACCACCTTGGCCTCGGCGTGGCTGATGGTATAGATAATCTGCTCGGGAGAAAGCCGCCAGTTCACCGTTTGAAGCGTAGCCCCCATGCCGGGTACGGCGAAGAAGCACTCCAGGTAGCGGTGGCTGTCGAACTCGACGGCCGCGACCACGTCGCCGGGTTTCACGCCCAGGCGGGTCAGCCCGTTCGCCAGCCGGTTGATTCTTTCGTCCAAGCTCCGGTAGGTAATGCGGGTCTTGTCCCGGTAGACGATCTCCCGGTCGGGGCTGTAGATCAAGGGGGTGGTCAGAAGTTTTTTCAGGATCAGAGGATACGCGTAGGGCTCTCCCGGACGGTAGGCTTTCTCCGCCATGACTACCTCCTTTTGTCGGTTAGGCATCCCGACCGCATATTGAAGATTCACCGTATAGGGCAGACCCCCAGGCTGGGCTTCGCCAGGGTTGCAGGAATCGCTCAATGGAGGGAAGTCTTATTTATTAAATTGATTTAGGAAAAGGCGCCCGGTAAGTCAACAGAATTGCTGCGCTTGGATGCGCAAGCCCCGGCTTTGCGTTTCTGAGTTGTAAATGGGCATGAAAACGGGTATGGCCCAAAAAATAAGCAGCGCCTTCGTTGAACCGACTATTCGAAAATGGAATGGCAAACAGGAGGGCCGCAATGAAGCCTTTTGAAGTCGATCCGGAGAAGTGCAACCGGGACGGGCTATGCGTGGAGGAGTGCCCAGCGCGTATCATCCGCCTGGATTCGAAGAACGAGGTGCCGGTGCCGGAGGATGATTTCTCCTCCTTTTGCATCCAATGCGGTCACTGCGTTGCGGTCTGCCCTACGGCCGCTTTCAGGTTAAACTGGCTCGACCCGGATCAGTGCCCGCCGGTCGTGAAGGATCTGCAGCTCAGCCGCGAGCAGGCCGAGCAGTTTCTGCGCGGCCGGCGTTCGATGCGCACCTTCACGGAGAAGCCGGTCGAGCGAGCCAAGCTGGAAAAGCTCCTGGAGATGGCCTGTTATGCACCCTCGGCCAAGAACAGCCACCCGTGGCACTGGACCGTGGTGGAACGCCCGGCCGAGGTCCGGCGCCTGGCCGGGCTGGTGATCGACTACATGCGCGGGTTTATCGCCGAGAAGCCCAAGGTGGCGGCGCTCCTCTCCTTTACCCGGGTGGTCGCCGCCTGGGACATGGGGCTCGAGCGGGTCTGCCGCGGCGCGCCGCATGTCATCGTGGCCCACGCCGACAAGAACTGGGGGTTCGGTGCCGAGGACACGGCGCTCGCCATGAGCTACCTCGAGCTCTATGCCCCGGTGCTTGGACTGGGAACCTGCTGGGCAGGGTATTTCTACTCGGCGGTGAACGCCCATCCACCGCTGTTTGAGGCATTAGGGCTTCCGGTCAAGCACAAAGCCTTTGGAGCCATGATGGTCGGCTATCCCAAGTTCCGCTATCAGCGCCTGGCGCCGCGCAGGGCGCCGAGGGTAATTTGGGTTTAGTACGAAAATGAAATAAGGTAGGCGCCTCCGTCCGGGGAAACGGTTTCGTACGCGGCTGAAACTCGCCGCCAACGGGGTCTATGTCCGGACCAGACCCGTCTCCGAAAAAAACTGCCGGAGATGCCCCGGTGTATCACGTCTTTGCCGATGCTTCGGTAAAGGGTTCGGACCAAGACCCCGTAAGCGGCTCAGACAGTCAGCCGCTGCCTCAACCGCTCACCCGGGCTGCAGCGCTGCATTTTCATACATCTTGGAGGCCCGCAGAGGCGGGCCATGAACCTCTCAATACGAAAGGTGCCAAAGAATGTCGATTGATAGCCTGAACCCAACCATCACTACGGGAGGCTGTCTGTGCGGGGCGGTGCGTTACGAGATCCGGGGGCCGCTGCGCAACATCATCAACTGCCACTGCAGCAAGTGCCGGCGGTTTCACGGCCACACTGGGGCTTACACCTCGGTGCGGCGGGAGCATTTGAAGTTGACCCGGCAGGTCGGTCTGAAGTGGTACCGCTCCGAGACCGACGAGACCCCGAACGTGCACCGCGCCTTCTGCATGGAATGCGGTTCGAGTCTGTTCTGGGACCCCCGGGGCAGCGGAACGAATATCGCCGTGGCTGCGGGATCGTTGGACGGCCCGACCGGTCTCAAAACTCTCGGGCATGTCTGGGTGTCCCAGAAGGCGGATTATTACGGGATCACCGACGGACTGCCCCAGTTCGAGCGGTCCCATGCCGGCAAATTGGGGTGAAGCATATTATTATTTTGGCAGTTAA
>JBLMXM010000414.1:0-3953 GCA_050257775.1 Hyphomicrobiales bacterium | reverse complement strand
CCGAGGGTCTTCATCGAATGGCCCGACGTTGCGGACGACTTCCATGGAGGTGCCCATATTTCCTCCCGAAAGGGAGTCGAACTTGAGGCGCGGCCGTTCCTGTGGACTCAACCGTGGCCTGGAAAAAGTGCGTACACGCTTTGTGGCGATCACAGACGACGATTGCTTCGTCGATAGGGAATGGCTGAGGAACATGCACACCCACTTGACCCGAAACCCCGGATCGATCGTCACCGGGCGTGTGGATGCCGACGGGGATGGGGCCATGAGCGTTGTCTCTTTCCCGAAGCCGGCGGTGTACCACAGGCCGCGCCTCAAGTTCGACTCCCTTTCGGGAGGAAATATGGGCACCTCCATGGAAGTCGTCCGCAACGTCGGGCCATTCGATGAAGACCCTCGGCTGGCGACTTGCGAAGACGCCGAATGGGCCTACCGGGCGCTGCGCCGAGGGGTGCCGATCGTTTATGCCCCGGACGTCGCCATCCTGCATTACGGGTGGCGGAATGAGAGCGAGCGCGTTGCTCAATATCGGAACTATGCACGCAGCCACGGTAGCTTCTACGGGAAATACATCCGCCGGGGAGATGCCTTTATTCTGCTGCGCGCCTTTTACCACCAAGTGCGTGCCTTGGTGCGGTGGCTGAGAGGATCCCTGACCGGAAGCGACGAGCGGGTGTTGAGCGGTTGGGCTTACCTGACCGGCTTGTTGCCTGGAATCATATCGGGTCTCAAGAAGGACCGCGATGAATGAAACACGGCTAAATCAAGCAGGTTCCGCACTGACATGGCGGGCCCTTCAACTTGCAGGCACCAAGCTCGTATCTTTCGTCCGGCTGCTGATCCTGGCGCGCCTGTTGGTGCCGGAGGATTTCGGATTGCTGGCGATTGCCATGACCGGCGTCGGCTTTTTCGCCAGCGTCACGGACTTGGGCATGATCCCGGCACTGGTACAAGGGCGGGAGATCGATGAAACATGGTATGACACGGCCTGGACGATCGGGGTGGTAAGAGCACTTGGCGTCACGGTGATTGTCGCGCTTTTCGCACCCCTGATCGGCAAGATTTTCGCGGAACCGCGCTCTGTCGAAGTGATCCGGGTGCTTGCATTGGGCCCTCTCCTGGAAGCATTGGCCAGCATCAAGGTCGCAAGCCTGATGCGCAACCTTCAGTTTCGCCCGCTGGCGGTCTTGAGGACGGTAGAAGCAGTGGTGGGCACGATCGTCTCGATTGTGCTGGCGGTATCATTCGGAGTGTGGGCACTCGTGGCGGGCGTGTTGGCAGGAGCGGCATCCAGCGCGGTACTATCCTACGTCCTCGTGCCTCACCGCCCGCGGCTGTCATTCGACAGGCATTCTTCGAGGATGCTGATCCGTTTTGGACGATGGATCTTCGTCACCGGACTGATCGCCATGCTTGGCCAGTATGTCCTGCGGGTTGTGATATCCCGCCAGCTCGGCACTGCCGCACTGGGCCTTTATGTCCTTGCCGCTCAACTGGCGTATCTCCCGTCAGAAATCTCCAGCGGCGTGGTGGGCTCTGTGGCTTTCCCCTTGTTTGCACGGCTGCAGACCGAAATCCAACAAGCCAGACGAGCCTTCCGCACCATGGTGGTCGGAATGGCCGCCTTGCTCTATCCCGCCTGCCTGATGTTGATTGCCCTGGCGCGCCCCTTTGTCGTCGAGGTTCTGGGGGCGAAATGGAACGGCACCGAACCGGTTATCCAGATTCTGGTGCTGGCGACCGTGATCGGTATTTTTGGTGACGCGGTTGTAGAAACGCTAAATGGATTAGGCAGACCGGAGAAACGGGCTCGTATGACGTTCGTGCTGAACCTCATGCTCATTTCGCTTGTATGGGTGCTTTCCAGTAACTTTGGCATCATCGGGGCTGCGCTGGCATGGCTTCCTGCCATCATTGCCTCACAGATCGTCGGCATTATCTCTCTCAGACAGGTGCTGCCGCAACCGCTGGAGGGGATGGGCAGGCCGCTGCTGATCATTGCCATTGCTTCGATAGGGGGAGCGGGGACAGCGTACGGGATAAGCCAATACTTATCAGGAATGGGAGGCCTTGTCGTGGCTGGTTCGACTGCCTCCCTGGTCACTTTCCTGCTGCTATGGATTTCAGGCCGGCGGTATTCCGGGGGTTTCGTCCAGGATTTCATCACGATCTTTCCCCGGGTGGCCGCATTTCTTCGAATCCCGGAGGTCAGCGTAAGCAAATGAGGGAAGCCATCAGAATGATTGCCAGGCAGATCTTGCCCGCCCATCTTTACGGCCACGTGGTTCGCCTGACCCGTGAACCATTTGTAGGGAAAGTGGACTTCGGCAGCTTGAGGCGCGTGAAGCCGGTGAGCAAATACTGGGGGTTTGATCGGGGCAAGCCGGTCGACCGCTATTACATCGAGCATGTCCTTTCTCGCCACACCTCGGACATACAGGGGCATGTGCTGGAAATCGGAGACAACGCTTACACGCTCCAATTCGGCAGGGAGAGGGTTACAAAAAGCGATATCCTGCACGTCGCCGAGGGCTATCCGAAGGCCACCATCGTCGCGGACCTGACCCAGGCGGATCATGTCCCCTCCGACACTTTCGACTGCATCATCTGCACCCAGACCCTCCAACTGATCTACGAAACGACGAAGGCAATCCGGTCGCTGCACCGGATGTTGAAACCCGGCGGTGTCTTGCTGTTGACGATCCCTGGAATCTCCCAAATCAGCCGCTACGATATGGACCGTTGGGGCGACTATTGGCGGTTCACCCGCGCCTCGGCGCAACGTCTGTTTTCCGAAGTGTTCCCAAAAGATAGCGTTCGAATCGAAACGCACGGCAATGTGCTGGCCGCGACGGCATTCCTCCACGGCCTGTCGGTGGAGGAACTCACGGAAGAGGAGTTGGACTATTCCGACCCGGATTATGAGGTCACCATCGCCATTCGCGCCATGAAGCCGCGGTAAACACTTGAGGATCCCCGGATATAAAACCCTGATCCGGACCACGCGCCGTTTGCGCAGCCGTTTTGTGGCCGGCGCGGTAATCCTGGGGTATCACAGGATCGCGGACGTCCCCCCGGATTCCTTCTCGAACGCTGTTTCGCTTCGAAATTTTGTCGAACAACTCGAAATTATCCGGCATTGCACCCGACCCCTTCCGGTGAGCGAGATCGCCGGCGCCCTCCACTCCGGAAAACTTCCCGCCGGAGCCGTGGGGATCACCTTCGATGACGGGTACGCCGATCTGCTGGCCTGCGTCAAACCCCACTTGATCAACCGCAAGATACCCGCCACGGTATTTGCCACGCCGGGTTACCTGGGCCGCGAATTCTGGTGGGAGGAGTTGCACCGGATAGTGCGTTCCTCCCCGTGGCCGGAAGAGCTGAAGCTGTCGATCGGCGAACGTCTTTACCGGTGGGAGGTTCCGGGAGGCGACCGGCTCGGAACGAGGCGAAAAATCATTCACAAGCTGGAAGTCCTGCTGGAACCTGTCCCGGAAGAGCAACGGCGTAATGTGTTCGACCAACTTTGCGATTTGTTTGGCGTCTCGACCGCGCCAGGAGAAGTCGCCCGCTCAATGACCATCGATGAAATCATTGAATTATCCAGGGACGGCTTGATCGATGTCGGTTCCCACTCGATGACGCACCGGTCCCTGGCCGGGCTGCCGGAATACGACCAGCAACTAGAGATCAAGGAGAGCAGAGATCGCCTTGAGGCGATCCTTGGCAGGCCGGTTTCCGGTTTTTCCTACCCACACGGAGTCTTCTCCGGTGAAGTTTGCGGCCGTGTGCAACAGGCTGGATACCGGTATGCTTGTGGCAGCTACAACGACATTGTTCACCGGCGCAGCGATCCATTCCATCTGCCTCGTTTATGGATACCCGATTGGGATGGAGAAATGTTCGAGAGCTGGTTGCGCAAATGGCTCAGGGTATTCCCATCATAATCCCAG
>JBLMXM010000413.1:0-20682 GCA_050257775.1 Hyphomicrobiales bacterium | reverse complement strand
TAAATACCACGAACGGGATGGAGAGAATCAGGCCGAAGAGGAGCAGGAACAGGTTGCCGTGGCTGGCGGCGCCCACGGCCAGCATATTGTCGATGCCCATGCTCATGTCGGCCACGATGATGATCCAGAGCGCTTGCCAGAGGCTGTGGGCTTCTTTTCCGGCGCATTCATCCTCTTCCGCCTCGGTGAGCAGCTTGATGGCGATCCAGATGATGACGGCGCCGCCGATCAGCTTGACGTATTCCACGTTCAAGAGCTTGGCCACCACAAAGGTACAGACCACGCGTACCAACACTGCCCCGCCGGCACCCAGGCTGATCCCCAGAAGCCGCTTCCGGCCATGAAGGTTCTTGACCGCCATGGCGATGACCACGGCGTTGTCGCCGGCCAGCACGAGGTCGATGAGAACGATGCTCCCGACGGCCAGGATGAATTTCCAGGAAAATTCGATGTAGCCGAACCACCCCAGATCAATCATGCTTGCGCTCCTCTCTCGCTCCTAGCCGAAAATACTCGAGGACTCGAACCCTCCATGCCCCTCTGAAGATAGATGGACTGGCCTGCAGCAATCATAACGTGTCTCGCCGCATGTTGAGTTGATCTGCAGCCAGGCGTAAGACGGGAGTTCGATTGGTATGGTACAGTGAAAATCAATTGAGTTCAAGAGCCTTTAAAGGGTGAGCGCAAGCCCCAGGCTAGTCCGGCGAAGGCTTCAGGTCTTTTCGGAAAATCCGCGTTCGGCGCTTGTTCAGCACGCCGAATCTTGCCCAGAGGCCGACGATGGCCGTGTTGGTCTCAAGCTCGCGATTGGTCTCGACATATCGAACGCCGTTTTGCCGCGCGGCCCGGTAGATGCCGAGTGTCATCACGGGGAGCACTCTCTGGGGGTTGGACTCGGGGTGGACACCCGCAAAGTAGAAATCGAGGGTATCGAAATGCTTGAACCCCTTCAGGATGTGGAGGAAGCCCCAGGGAAACAGCCGGCCCCGTGCCCTCTGGAAGGCGCGGCTCAGCGACGGCAGGGCCAGGAAAAAGCCCTGCAGCTTGTCACGACTGTCCACGACCAGCTGAATAAAGGTCGGGTCGATGTAATTGAAATATTTTCTTTCGTAATAGCGTTTCTGCTCGTCGGTGAGCGGCGTCACACCATAAAGTTGCGCGAAAGAGGCTTCCAGCACCTCCCAGAACTGGCCGGCGTATTGAAGCAGCCTCTTTCGAGTCAGGTCCTTCACCAGTCGATAGCCCTCGGCCTCCGCCGCCGGCAACACTTTTTTCTCCATCATCTTAAAAAGCGGCGGCATCTCCTGGGGGACGTTGACGCGCTGCTCCAAGTAGTCGACTTCCTTCTCAAAGCCGAAGACTTCCATGAATTTCGGATAGTAGGGTTTGTTGTAACTGCCGGCGATGGTGGGCAGGGCCTCGAATCCCTCAACCAGCATGCCTTCCGGATCCAGGTCGGTGAACCCGTGCGGTCCGGTCATTTCCCGGCAGCCTTTAGCGACGAACCATTGTTCCAACTCTCCCAGCATGGCGCTCGCAACCCTGGGATCCTCGACGCTTTCAAACCACCCGAACCGGCCCCGCCGGTATCCGAGCTTTTGCGATTCGAGTCCGTGGATGATGCCGCACACGCGGCCGGCCACTTCTCCGTTACGTCGGGCCAGGAGTAGTTTTGCTTCGGCCACCATGAAAGCCGGGTTTCTCCCGGGCGAGAAGAAATCGAGTTCGTCCCGAGTGAGCTGGGGAATGTAGTTCGGATCGTTCCGGTACAAGCCGAGCGGGAAAGTGACCCATTTTTTGAGGTCCGAGCGGCCCTGAACTTCAGAGACGGCTATAGTCATGTCCAGCTTTCCAGTGAATTCAGAGGAGCGGTCGAATCCTATCCTTTTGGACCCAAGCTCGGCAAAAGGCCGGACCCCTCGCCCCATCGCGGGCTTCTTGTCGTGTCCGCGTCACCACAGTCATTTTCCATACACCAAGGCGTTCACGAATATCAATTGCATTTTTTTCGATAAAGGACTATTTTTGATAAATTTAGGAAAATCAGACAGGCAGAACCGACAGGCCCGGCGCCTGAACTCGTTCGGGTACCGCCGTCAAACATAGGATTGCAAATCACCATGGCGAATTCCATCATCACCAAAACCGGCAGTTACATCCCGCCCGAGCGGGTGCCCAATAGCCATTTCCTCAAAAAAACCTTCTACGATGCCCAGGGCCACCGCCTGCAACGCTCCAACTCCGAGATTGTCAAGAAACTTCACGAGATTACCGGCATCGAGGAAAGGCGCTATGCATCCAACGGCATGACGACCTCGGGAATGGCCTTCCAAGCGGCTGAAGCGGCCTTGGAGGGAGTCGATCGCGAAAGCCTTGACTACATCATCGTGGCGCACAATTTTGGAGATGTGAAGGCAGACAGCCTTCGATTCGATACGGTGCCTACCCTCGCCTCTCGAGTCAAACACCGACTGCGGATCAAGAATCCCTATACGGTTGCCTTCGATCTGCCATTCGGGTGTCCCGGCTGGCTGCAGGCCATGATAACGGCCGATTACTTCATTAAATCAGGGGATGCCAGACGGATCCTGATTATTGGAGCCGAGAACCTGGGGCGGATTTCGGACCCGCACGATATCGACAGCATGATTTACTCGGACGGGGCGGGCGCGACGCTGCTGGAGGCGACGGACGAGGATGCCGGCATCGTCTCCCACCTGACCCGCACGGACGCTTACGAGCATGCCTATCTTCTGCGGATGGCCGAGTCTTACAACCCGGAGCGGAGCCGCGACGAGATTTTCATCAAGATGGACGGCCATGATATCTATAGATATGCCGTGAAGACCGTCCCGCTCGTGGTGAAACAGAACCTGGAAAAGGCCGGGCTGGGCCTCGATGATGTCAAGAAGATCCTGGTGCACCAGGCGAATGAGAAGCTCGATGCCGCCATCATCAAGCGGCTGTTCGACCTCTACAAAGTGAAAGAGGTTCCCGCCGACATCATGCCGATGATCATCTCCTGGACGGGCAACAGTTCGGTGGCCACCCTGCCCACTCTTCTCGACCTGATTCTGAAAGGAAAATTGAACGGTCATCGGCTAACGGCCGGCGACATCGTCGTCTTTGCCTCCGTCGGCGCCGGGATGAACGTCAACTCCATGATCTATAAGATGCCCTAAAAACCGGTTTAAACCCCCGTCTGACGCCCAATGGCTGCGTTATCCCGAGCCTTGCCCTTGGCCGTGATTCGAGGGTTTAAACCGGTTTTTGCATTTTTACATTTGTGGAGTTAGATTACTTCGGATCGATTCTGGTGGGGTCCACAGGCCTGCTGTAGTCGATCTCCGGCATGCCGAAGCCGTGGTGGCGCAGAAACTCGTCGCGGAAACCCTGCACGTCCGCGTATTGCGCTACGTTCTCGGTACTGACCTTCCCCCAGTTTTCCGCAACTGTGCGTTGCACATCCGCTCGCATTTCCCAGTCGTCCAGACGGATCCGCCCCTCGCTGTCCAGCGGGAAGGGCTTTCCTGAAAACAGGACATCACGGTAAAGGCGGTCCATCTGCTGGATGCAGCCCTCGTGCAAGCCGCGTTCCTTCATGACCTTGTATAGCAGTGAGATGTAAAGCGAAACCCCGGGGATCACGGCGCTCGCCCGTGTCACCAGGGCCTTTTGAACGCTGATGAGAGCCCTGCCGCCGAAGGGTTTGAGCCGGCCATCCAAACGCTTCGCGGCCGCTTCCAGATCCTCCTTGGCCCGGCCGATGGTGCCGCTGCGATAGATCGCCGCTGTCGGCTCCGTCCCGATATAGGACAGGGAGAGGGTAAGGGCGCCAGCTGCCAGTGCCTTTTCCTGGATCAGCTTATTGATCCACAATTCCCAGTCCTCACCTCCCATCACTTTGACGGTGTGAGCGATTTCCGCCGCGGTGGCAGGAGCCGATGTTATTTCAACGATGGCGCCCGTGAGAAAGTCGATGGCCTTGGCCGTGAAGGGCCGGCCGATCGGCTTGACGACCGAGGAGTATATTTCCCCGGTTGCCGGATCGATCCGGCGGGGCGCCGCGATGCTGTATATGACCAGATCCACCTGACCCAGCTGGGACGTGATGATGCCGGTGGCCTTACGCTTGATTTCCTCGGTGAAGGCATCACCATTGATGGTCCAGGACCGGAGGCCCGCCTTGGCCGCTTCGGCGTCAAAAGCCAGATCGTTGTACCAGCCGGCGGTGGCCGGCCGCTCGGGCGTGCCCGGCCGCTCATAGGCAACGCCGATGGTCGCCGCGCCCGAGCCGAAGGCCGAGACGATACGCGCCGCCAGGCCGTAGCCGTTGGAGGCGCCGATCACCAGCACCCGTTTGGGGCTGTGCACCGGGCCCCGGGATCGGACGTAGTGGATCTGGGATTTTACTTGGGCCGCACAACCCTGCGGATGGGCCGTGATGCATATGTTGCTTCGAATCTTGGGTTTAATGATGAGCATGGGTGCCGGCCTCATTTTACTTTGAAAACAGTGGTTTCTTCAAAATTCCCCAACTCCCTTTGCTAAAGAAGGCGAAGGCGGATTTGTTCCACATACTAATGGCGCGCCTTACCATAAACTGTTCTTATGAAGCCATCAGACCTTAAGCCTCACAGGCCATGCGGTCAACCGGGTGCGGGTACCGGCGATGCGAGCCCCCTCTGAAAGCAGCTTCCGGCTGGCGGGGAAGAGCAAGGAAAGAATCATCAGGGAACGATCAGGGGACAAAGATCTTGACACGGCATAGGCGCGTAGCATATCGAAATTTGTTTAGATTCATGTCATCCGGCCGGCTGAGAGCTTATTTATCCAAATCCTTTAGGCAAGGCCATGAGAAACCTGTTCGGATGGTTGCTGTTTCTATCAGCGGTTGCCGTATGGTCCGTCCCCCAAGCCGTCCAAGCTGCGGACTACAAACCGGAGTACAGACTCTCTACCGTATACGGCAAGCCCTTTCCATGGGGTGCTGCCGGGGAGCGTTGGGCCGAGTTGGTGAAAGAGCTGACCAGCGGCCGCATCAACATCAAGTGCTATCCCGGTGCCAGCCTGGTCGGCGGCGATCAGACCAAGGAGTACACCGCCATCCGCCAGGGCGGAATCGACATGGCCATCGGCTCAACCATCAACTGGTCCCTTCACGTAAAAGAGCTGAATATATTCGCCATGCCTTTCCTGATCCCCGATTACAAGGCAATCGACGCCCTCACAGGCGGCGAAGTTGGTAGGGGCATGTTCAAAATCCTGGAGAGCAACGATATCGTCCCCCTGGCCTGGGGTGAAAATGGATTCCGGGAACTCAGCAATTCCAAGAAGGATATCCGGAAACCGGCTGACTTGAGGGAAATGAAGATTCGCGTGATCGGATCGCCCCTGCTCATGGAGGCATTCTCAGCTATGGGGGCCGCGCCGATCCAGATGAGATGGGCCGAGGCGGTCCCGGCGCTTGCCAGCGGGGCTGTGGAGGGCCAGGAGAATCCGCTTACCGTCTTCACCGTGGCCAAATTGCCCAGTGCAGCCAATCAGAAGAACCTGCTGCTGTGGGAGTATGCGGCCGAGCCGCTGATCTTCGCGGTCAACAAGGAGGTCTGGAAGAGTTGGAAACCCGAGGACCAGAGGGCGGTGCGCGAGGCCGCCGTCCAGGCCGGCAAAGAGAACATCGCGGCCGCGCGGAAGGGGCTTGTCCCGCCGGATTCTGCCTTGGTTAAAGCGGTCGAAGGGCTTGGGGTCAAGGTGGTTCAGTTGACGGATCACGAAAGGGCGGAGTTCAGGAAAATCACCCGGCCGGTTTATGACAAATGGGCCGAAAAGATCGGACCGGATCTGGTCAAGAAGGCTGAAGAATCCGTGGTCAGACGCAAGTAATCCCAGCCCCATCGGCATCCCAGGCTCGATCATCTGCAACGAACAGGATGCCGCCTCGCAAAATAAATATCAAAAAATATATTTTTTAGTATTTATTTTCTTGACATCGATACTCACGGTTGTTAAGCGTGCGTCATCTACTTGAGCTTTACCGTGAACAGCTTTTCCCAGGAGCTGCAATTTGCTCAAGCCAGCCCTCACCGATAAAGCCTACCAACAAATCCGAGATTGGATCGTCCGTTATCACCTCAAGCCTGGGGTGCGCCTGCACGTCAGCGACCTGGCCCATTCCCTGCGGATGAGCCAGACCCCTGTACGCGAGGCGCTGAGCATGCTTGCCAAAGAGCACTTGATTGAACGTGAACCCCACAAGGGTTTCCGGGTGAGCGCCTTGAACCTGCAAGCGGTGGAGGACCTGTATGATTTGCGCACAGCGCTGGAGGCGTTGGCGGCAGGCCAGGCAGCGCGGCGGATGTCTCTCTCTGACCAGAAGCGCCTTATCCATCTTCTGGCCGAAGTCGGCCGTTTGATCAAAAACGGCAGCAAGCAGCGCATTCTGGATCTCGAGCAGGATTTCCACCTTATCATCCTTGAAGCCAGCGGCAACAAGACCCTGGCGGAGATGGGACGTGCCATCCTGGATCGGATCTGGATTATCCAAAACATCAACCTGATGACCACCGACCACCTCTCCTACGCTCACCCTCAGCATGTAAAGGTGTTCCAGGCCATAGAGCGAGGCGATTCCTACCAGGCCTCGGTGCTAATGAAAAGGCACATTACCTCGGCCAAAGAATTCGTTTTGTCGCGGCTGAAAAGAAGCGACGACGTATTTTCCAACCTGATGATGGGATTGCCCTGCCTGGATGAGAAGACCTTAAGAATCGCGAGAAGGCCTCGAACCTCATCTGCATTTGCGGCTCATCACCCGCGAGGGCGACGAGAAAGGAGACTCACCCATGAAGGCTAAAGCCATGGTGCTGGTGGAACCGGGGCGCCTGGAGCTCCGCGAGTTCGAGGTCAGGCCGCCGGCTCCGGATGAGATCCTGATCAAGACCCGGGTCACCTCGGTGTGTTCGACGGACGTCAAAGTCCTTCACGGCCAGGTGGGGGCGGCGCGCTATCCGGTGATCATGGGGCATGAATTCATCGGCGAAATAGTCGACATCGGCTCTGAGGCGGCTCAACGCTACCCGGTAAAAGTGGGCGACCGGGTGACTCCGGAGCCTTATATCCCCTGCGGCCATTGCGAATGGTGCCGAACGGAGCACCATTACCACAACTGTCCCAATGTGCAGCTCTACGGCATTTCTCTGATCTGCGACCGGCCTCCCCATTTGCGCGGCGGCTACGCGGAATATGTATATTTGACGGCCGGGACCGTTCTGCATAAAGTGGCGCCGAATGCGCCGGATCTGGCCGCCAGCCTTTCATCGGTGGTCGGCAACGGGGTTCGATGGATCAAGACGCTGGGCCAGATGAGTTTCGGCCAGAGCCTGGTCATCAGTGGCGCCGGTTCCCAGGGCCTTTGTGCCCTGGCGGCGGCGCGGGAAGCCGGGGTGGGTCCGGTGGTCATGCTGGGCCTGTCGTCCGACCGGGCCCGGTTCGACCTGGCCCGGACGTTCGGAGCGGATCATGTCGTGGAAGTAGACCGGCAGGATCCGCTTCAGGCGGTGCCCGACCTGATCGGTGGTCCGCCCGATGTCGTCATAGAGACCTCGGGAGCGCCCACGGCCATCCGGACCGCCATCCAGCTGGTGCGGCGCTCCGGCCGCGTGGTTTCCATCGGCCTATCCGGCGGCAAGCAGACCTCCATCGCTTTCGACGACTTGGTCTGGCGAGACATCACCCTGGTCTGCGGTAAAGGCCAGGCCGGCAACGTGGGCGATGCCGTTCGACTGATCAACTCCGGCCGGGTTCCGTTTGAAAAAATCAACAATTTTCATTACAGATTGACGGAACTGGAGCGCGCATTGTCGGATACCGAGAAGCCGCCGGCAGGGTTCATCAAGGCGGCGGTTGTCTTCAATTGAGTTCAGGGCGGTCGACCCGGCTGCGGGGAATCCGTCACGAACATAAACGGTCAATCAACAGGAAGGAGGATGAATGATGCGCAAGAAATGGTGTTTTTCGGCTATCGTGATCGTGTTCGCGTTGGCACTGATTTGCGGCAACGCCGCTGCAGCAGACCAGGTCTACAAGTGGAAAGGTCAGGGTTGTTTCGGAAATGCGTCGCCTTTAGGCATACACACGATCGTGCTCTGGAAGCAGTATGTCGAGGCAATGAGCGGCGGCAGGATGCAGATCACGCTGCATGACGCGGGCGAGATCGTCCCGCCGACCAAGATTTACGATGCGGTGAAGGACGGCATGCTCGACTTTGGGATGAATACGCCGGCCTGGCAAAAAGGCAAGTATGCCGCAGGCGACCTCTTCTATACGCTGCCAGGCGGGATTCTGGAAATGAACGACCTGATTGTCTGGCTTTACGGGGCTGGAGGCAAGCAACTCGAGCAGGAGATGTACGGCAATGAACTGGTTGTTTTCCCGCTAGGGCTGACGCCTCCGGAAGAGGTTTGGTCCAAGAAACCCATCAAGACGCTTGCGGACATCAAGGGCTTGAAGATCAGGGCGGCCGGCCTGAGCATGGACCTGTGGGAGAAGCTCGGGGCGTCCGTGGTGTTGTTGCCCGGCGGCGAGGTGCTGCCGGGGCTGCAACGGGGCTTAATCGATGCAGCGGAGATGCTCGAAGCCTCTTACGACTACAGCCTGGGTTTGCACGAAGTCTGCAAGTACCGGTTTGGGCCGCCCGTCCACATGTCCAATAATATATTCCAACTCCTCATCAAACCCAAGGCCTGGAAGGAACTTCCGGATGATCTGAAGGCCATCGTCGAGAAGGCGGCTATGGCTGCCACACTGCAGGGATACGCCTCTTTCTGGCAGGACACGATCGCGGCTGACAAGAAGATAGCCGCCTATGGGATCATTACGACGAAGCTATCCAAGGCGGACCAGGATAAGACGCGTGAGATCACCATGCAGATACTTGATGAAAAATCGGCCAAAGATCCCTTTTTCAAGAAGGTGTGGGAATCCCAGAAGAAGTTCACCCAGGAATTCAGGCCTTACTTCGATTTGACCAAGTTTGATTAAGGCCTATCTCTCGGATCTTTTCATATTTACAGCCGCACGCTCCCGATCCCCGGGGCGTGCGGCGTCTTATACGGAGGCGGCCATGCGTTTTGTCAAGTTCATCGATCGGATCAGCGAACTCACGGGCGGCCTGGCGGCTTGGCTGATCATCCCGCTGCTGGCGGTAGTTATTAATGAGGTCATCCGGCGGCACGTGTTCAACGCCCCGACGCAGTGGGGCTATGATGCCTCCTGGATGCTGTTTGCAGCGCAATTTCTCATCGGGGGTGCATATACTCTTCTTCACAAGGGGCATATCCGCATCGATATCGTCTACAATCTTCTTTCCGAACGCGGCAAGTTGATTTTCGATCTCGTGGTGTATCTGGTTGTTTTTCTGGTACCGGCCGTGCTTTTTACGTGGGCAGGGATCCAGTTTGCCGCTGATGCATGGTCGTCCGGCGAAAAGCTTTCCACTACAAACTGGTTCTTTCCGGCCGCTCCCCCCAGAAGCCTGATACCACTCGGGTTCTTCCTGCTTACCTTGCAATGCATTGCCGAGATCATCCGCGCCTTCAAAGCCCTGGCGGAAAGGAGAGGCAAATGATTCCAGAACAGACTGCGGCCGTCCTCTTGATGGTCCTGCTCTTGGGATTGGTCATCGGAGGGGCGCATCTCGCTTTCGTGCTGATGCTGCTGGCCATTGTCTTCGGGTTGGCCTACATGGGCCCAATGATATTCTCGATGTCGATGCTGTCATTTTTCGGGACGATGGAAAGCGAGGAGCTTATCGCGGTCCCGCTCTTTGTTTTCATGGGGACCATCCTAGAAAAGAGTGAGGTGGCCGAGAATGTCTACCAGTCGCTCTACGAGGTGTTCGGCCCGGTCCGCGGCGGGCTGGCATTTGCCACAATCATCACGTGCACTGTCTTCGCCGCGTGCACAGGAGTTATCGCGGCTACCGTGACGACCATGACGTTATTGGCCGTACCGGCCATGCTGAAGCGGCAGTACAACAAGGGGTTGGCCACCGGCGTGGTCTGCGCCGGCGGCAGCCTGGGGATTCTCATCCCGCCGAGTGTCATGCTGGTCATGTACGGGCCCATGGCCAACCTCTCCGTCGCCAAGCTTTTTGCGGCTGCGCTTTTTCCCGGGCTCCTGCTTTCCGGCCTTTACCTTCTATACATCGGCCTGGGGAGTTGGTTCGCACCGAAGCTGGCCCCTGCCATCAGCAAGGCGGAGATGCCCGCCCGCGACCACAAATTCTGGCTCAAGGTGCTCTGGCAGATGGTTCCGACCGTGCTGCTGATCGTGGCGGTGCTGGGGTCCATCATCGGAGGGGTTGCTTCGCCGACGGAAGCCTCGGGCCTGGGGGCTTTGTGCGCCTTGATCCTGACCGCATGCTACCGAAAACTAAATTATCCCACCCTGAGGGATGCGGCCTATACCACCCTGGTCGTTTCTGCCATGGTATTTTTCATCATCATCGGGGCCGGCGTCTTTAACTCGGTTTTCCTTTACCTGGGCGGCGGTGAGATGATCAAAAGCATGCTGCTGGGCCTGCCTTACGGCCGCTGGTTCATCCTCGCCGTGATGATGTTTACCCTCTTCATCGGCGGCTTTTTCATCTCCTGGCAGGGGCTTCTCTACATTGTCGTCCCCATTTTTCTTCCCATCGCCGGAGCTCTGCAATTTGACCCCTTGTGGTTTGCCATCCTGGTATGCGTCAATCTTCAAATGTCATTCTTGACCCCACCCTTTGCCTACGCCATTTTCTTCGTCAAGGGGGCGGCTCCCCCGGAGATCCGCACCAAGGATATATACTGGGGTGTCATTCCTTTTGTGTTGCTGCAGATGACGGGGCTGGTCATATGCGTCGTTTTCCCCGAAATCATCTTGTGGCTTCCCCGGGTTACGCTAGGCGGTTGATGCGCGAGCGTACCAACCCAACTCACCCAAAGGAGGGCGCGATGGCTTGGCAGGTCGATCTCAGCGGAAAATCCGGCATCGTCACCGGTGCGGCCAGCGGCATCGGCAAGGCGGCCGCGCTCCACTTGGCTTGCATGGGAGCGTCTTTAGCCCTGGTGGATATCAATCTCGACGGGTTGGCTGCAACGGCTCAAGCGATACGAGATGCCGCAGGCCCTTCTGCCATACCGATCCAGGCCAACGCCGCCGATGAAAGCCAGGTTCAGCACGCGGCAGCCGGATGCTTGGCCGAATTCAAGGCCATCGACTTTCTGGTCAACGCCCACGGGATTTTGCGTCGCACCCCGTTCCTGGACCTGCAGACCGCCGAATGGGACCTGATGCTTGGGGTGAATTTGCGGAGCTGTTTCTTCTTCTGCAAAGCGGTTCTGCCGGCCATGAAGGCAAGGGGGCAGGGTGTCATCATCAACGTGGCTTCGCTGGCCGGACGGAGCAGCAGCATTTTGGGTGGAGCCCACTATACCGTAGCCAAGCACGGCCTGATCGGGCTTTCGCGCCATCTGGCCCGCGAATTCGGGCCTATGGGCATCCGGGTCAACACGTTGTGCCCGGGAGCTACCTTGACCCCGATGACCCTGGCGGTCACGTCGCAGGAAGAGATCGACCGCGTGACGGCCACCATCCCGCGCAGGCGGTGGTCCAGCCCGGAGGAGCAGGCCCGGGTGATCGGGTTTCTGGTGAGCGAGGATGCCGTCAACATCACGGGCGCCTGCATCGACTGCAACGGGGGCTCTCTGATGGTTTAGGAAGATACCCGCTGAGTGCGTGCCAGACCCCGAAACGCTTTGAAACGAGAAGGAGAAAGAACCATGAGCGCAACTTGCCAACAGGGAAGCCTTTCAAAACTCGTGGTGATGCGATTGCCTCCGGGCAAAGACTTGATTGAGGGCCTGGCCGAAGCCTGCCAGGCGCATGGCCTGAAAGGCGGGTTTATCACCTCATGCATCGGCAGCCTGCGGAGGGCCTCCTTCTTCACCGTCGTTCCCCTAGCAAACAAGACGGGAGGCGGCTATGGCGACCCCATCGCCAAGGATGGGCCGCTGGAACTCGTTGCGGCGCAGGGGACGATAGGCCTTGACGTAGAAGGGAATCTGTTGATTCATCTGCATGGCGCGCTGGCCGACAGCCAGGGCAATCTCTATGGAGGCCACCTGATCAAGGGCAAGTGTCCAATCCTGGTCACCGGCGAAGTCATGATCGCTGTTCTCGAAGGGGTTCGCGCCATACAGCGCCCCGATCCGGAGGCAGAGATGAACCTGCTTACCTTCGTCGAATGACTTGCAAAGGAGAAAAATATGCCTGAGGACAAGAAAACCCTTTTGGCAATTTACCGCACCATGGTCACCATCCGCCAGTTCGAGACCATGGCCGGCGAGTACTTCGCGGCCGGGCAAATCCCCGGCTTCATCCATCTGTCTATCGGCCAGGAGGGCTCCAGCACGGGGGTTTGCTCGTGTCTGCGGCCGGACGACTACGTGGCGACTACCCACCGCGGCCACGGGCACATGATAGCAAAGGGCGCGGACTTGAAGCGCATGGTGGCCGAGTTGTTCGGCAAGGCGACCGGATACTGCAAGGGCAAGGGCGGCTCCATGCACATCGCCGATTTTTCAATCGGCATCCTCGGGGCCAACGGCGTCGTGGCCGGCGGCCTGCCCCTTATCACGGGCGCCGGGCTTTCCATCAAGCTGCGCAAAACCGACCAGGTGGGGGTTGTCTTCTTCGGCGACGGCGCCTCCAACCGCGGGCCGGTGCACGAGGCCATGAACATGGCCGCCATCTGGAAGCTGCCGGTGATCTTTGTCGTAGAGAACAACCAATGGGCGTCCACGACGCCGCAAAGTTACTCCTGCGCCCTGAGCGATCTCTGCGGGCGGGCAGCTGCCTACAACATGCCGGGGTATGGAGTGGATGGGAACGACGTGCTGGCCGTCCGGAAGACGACACTTGCGGCGGTGGCGCGGGCGCGAAAAGGGGAGGGCCCGAGCATGATCGAGAACAAGACCTACCGCATACGAGGCCACTTCGAGGGCGATCCCCAAAAATACCGTACCCAGGCCGAGGTGCTGACCTGGGAGGAAAAGAAGGACCCGATCAGGCGCTTCGAAGAGCATCTGGTCAAGGCCCAGATTCTCACGAAGAAAAAGTCTAAGACGGTGTGGGATGCGGTGAAGGCCGAATTGGATGCGGCCATCGAGTTCGCCAAGAACAGCCCGTTTCCCAAACCCGAAGACGCCCTCCAGGATCTCTTCGTGAACGCATAAAGGAGACCCCTTATGTCTGATCGCATCATGAGCGCATCCGCGGCCTTGGCTGAAGCACTCCACGAGGAGATGACGCGCGATGAGCGCGTTTTCATCTTGGGCGAAGACCTCACCGCCCATGCCGGCATTTTCGGCCAGTTCAAGGGGATTCCCGAAAAATTCCCCGGTCGAATCCTCGACACCCCCATCAGCGAAGCCTGCATCGCGGGCTGCGGAGTAGGTTCGGCCTTAACCGGCATGCGCCCCATCGTGGACTTTCATTTCTCCGACTTCGTCACCTGCGGCATGGATGAATTTTGCAATCAGGCGGCCAAGATCCGCTACATGTTCGGCGGGCAGGTGAAACTTCCGATGGTGGTCTGGTGCCCGGACGGCGCCGGTCTGCGCGCGGCGGCCCAGCACAGCCAGTCCCTCGAAGCGTGGTTCGTGCATACCCCCGGCCTCAAAGTGGTGGTGCCCTCAGAGCCCGCGGATGTAAAGGGCCTGATGAAGGCCTCGATTCGCGACGACGACCCGGTGATGTTCTTCCAGCACAAAAGGCTTTTCAGCAAGGAAGGACACGTGCCGAGCGACCCGGAGTTCATCATCCCTCTCGGACGCGCGGCCGTGAAACGCGAGGGCAGGGATGTTTCGCTTCTCACTTACGGGTCCGGTTTTTTCCTCTGCATGGCAGCCGCCCAGGAACTGGTCAAGGAGGGGATCGAGGCCGAGGTGGTGGATCTGCGCACGCTGAAGCCGCTCGATATGGAGACGGTGGCCGGTTCCATTAAGAAAACCTTCCACGCCGTGATCGTGCACGAGGCATGCCTGACCGGCGGTTTCGGCGCCGAGCTCGCGGCGCGCATCCAGGCGGAGCTTTTCGACTATCTGGACGCACCGGTCCTTAGGGTGGGGGCCAAGGACGTGCCCATCCCCTTCTCGCCGCCCCTGGAGGACTTCGTGCTGCCCAAGCCGGCCGACGTAATTGCTGCCGCTAAGACGGTTTGCTACCGCTGAGAAAGGGAAACGCAAATGGCGATTGAAATTACGGTGCCCAAGCTGGGTCTCACCATGGAGGAGGCCACTCTGGTCTGCTGGAAGGCAGTGGCCGGGGAGATGGTGAAAAAAGAGCAAATCGTTCTGGTGCTGGAGACCGACAAGGTCAGCTTCGAGATGCCGTCGCCGGGCGACGGGCTGCTGCACCCGATCGCGGCTCCGGGCAGCCGGATCGAGGTGAGTCAGGTGGTGGGCTATCTGGCCGCGGACAAGGCCGAGCTGGTGAAGCTGGCCGCAGAACAACCGGCCGCGGAAACGGGTGCATCTGTGGCTGCTGCCGCGACAGCTGCCCGGCCGGCCGCTGCCGCTGGACAGCCGGCCGCGCCTGCCGCCTCGGGCGGTCGTGTCAAGGCGTCCCCCGTGGCGAGAGTCATGGCGAAAGCCCATGGCATAGACTTGAGCCTTGTTGCCGGTTCCGGGCCCGGCGGCCGAGTCGTGCGGGCCGATGTTCTCAGGGCTGTCGAAAAAGGGGTTTCGGCCAGGGCGGCGGCACCTGCCGGGGTTCCCGGCGAACTGCTGAGCGCGGCCCAGGAAATCCCCGTTGCCGGCGTGCGCAGGGTGGTTTTCAAGAACATGCACCTGAGCCTGGCAACCCAGGCCCAGCTCACTCTGCACACCGAGGCATCGGCCGAAGCCATGATCCGCCTGCGCAGCAGGCTCAGCGCCGCAGGCGCCAAGGTGTCCTACAATGCCGTTCTGGTGAAGGTTATCGCTCAGGCGCTCAAGCAGCATCCCCTGGTTAACGCCAGCGTGGACGGCGAGGTTATCAAGGTCTGGCGACAGGTGCATGTGGGGGTGGCCATGGACATGGGCAAAGGGCTCATTGTGCCTAAAGTGCGCAACGCCGACGCAAAGTGCATTCGTGAGATCTCCGCCGATATTGATCGGCTGGTGGAGGCAGCCAGGGGTGGCAGCCTAACGCTGGATGAGCTGACCCTCGGTACGTTCACCCTGACGAATCTCGGAGCGTGGGACATCGATGATTTCACGCCGATCGTCAATCACCCGGAAAGCGCCATCCTGGGGGCGGGGCGTATCGTTGAAAAACCGGTTGCTCGGAACGGGCAGGTGGTCATCGAGCCGCGCATGGCGCTGTCGCTGTCCTTCGACCATCGCATCATCGACGGAGCTCCCGGGGCGGCGTTCTTAAAGACGATCAAGGATATGATCGAGGAGCCTGCATTAATGCTTTAAGGCTTCAAGGGGTCGAGGGATCCAGGGTTCAAGTGGGAGGGTATGTCTTTTTACTCGATTCCTTGACCCCTTCAACCCTTTTGGCGGGAAGATTACAGAGTTTGGATCAGAAGAGAGGAGCTTCATGTCCGATAACTTTGATATCATCGTCATCGGCGGCGGGCCGGGCGGGGTGGCGGCCGCCATCCGCGCGGTCCAGCTCGGGGCCAAGGCGGCCCTCGTGGAAAGCACGCACTGGGGTGGTTTCTGCCTCAATCGGGCCTGTGTCCCCACCAAGTTATTCGCAGCGACGGTCGACCGGACTAAGACCGTCCGGACCGCGGCCAAGATGGGTTTTTCCAAAGCGGAGGCCGCGGTGGACCCCGCAGCCGTCTTCAAGATGAAAGACGAGCTCGTGGGCTACTTCTCGATGGGGACCGAGGGGCTCGTGAAGGCCAAGGGCGTGACCCCTATCAAGGGCAAGGGACGCTTGACAGGCCCCGGCCGTGTGGCGGTCGGAGACAAGGTCTATACGGGCAAGGCGGTCATCGTCGCCGTGGGTGCGCAGTGGGTCAGACCGTCGTTTCAAGGAGCGGACCTGGAAGGGGTCGTGAACTCCAGCCAGTTCCTGGAGGAAGGCAAGATCCCGTCCCGCAGCCTCATCCTGGGGGCAGGCCCCTGGGCCATGGAATTGGGCCAGTTCCTAAGCGCCTGCGGCAGCCAAGTCGTGGTCGCCGCCCGTGAGCGGGGCATTCTTCCCGAGTTCGACGCGGAAGTCGGTCAGCGGCTGAAGGGTGCTCTCAAGAATGACCCGCTGACAATCCTCAACACCTGCCAGGTGGTCTCAATCGCTAAGGACAAGGGCGGCTTGTCCACGGTTCTTACCGTCAAAGGCAAGGAGGAGACCCGCGGGTTCGACCGGGTGATTTATTTCGACCGTCAACCGGACCTTGCAGCGCTGGGCTTAGACACCGTCGGCCTCAAGGATCTAAACGTGGACGAGCATCTTGCCACCAAGGCACCCGGCATTTGGGCCGTGGGCGATGCCATCGGAAAGCAGCCGTTCCTATCCCACAGCTCCTCCGCCATGGGCATCATTGCGGCGGAGAACGCGCTGGGCGCCAAGCGGGTCTTCAATCCCAATACCGTTCCGCGCGTGGTCTTCACGAACCCGCAAGCTGCCTCCGTTGGGTTGAGCGAAGAGCAGGCCGAGGAGGCCGGCTACGAGGTCCTCGCCGGCACCGCGGCTGTCGCGGCGAGTCCCATGGCCATGGTCCAGGGGGTGAGCCACGGGGTGATCAAGGTGGTGGGCGAAAAAAAATACGGCGAGCTTCTCGGAGTGCACATCCTGGGACCGTTTGCCACCGAAATCATCGGTGCAGGAGCCCTGGCGATCCAGATGGAGGCCACTCTGGAGGATCTGGCGCGTTCCGCCCTGCCGCACCCGACCATTGCCGAGTCCTTATCGGATGCAGCCCGGGAGGCGCTCGGATGGGCGATCTATCTTCCTTAGTGCGAAAATAAGGTAGGCGCCTCCGCCCGGATAATCGGTTTCGGTTCGCGTCTGAAACTCGCCGCTAACGGCCTCTATGACCGGACCAGACCTGTCTCCGGATAAGCGGTTGGGGGAAGCTCCCATGATTTGGGCTCCGATGCGGCTTCGCTGTCGGGTCCGGTCCAAGAGTCCGTAAGCGGCTCAGACAGTCAGCCGCTGCCCTCAACCGATCACCCGGGCTGCAGCGCATCATTTTCATACACCGTGGCGGCCCACATGCAGCGAGCCATGAACGCATAACGTGATTTCAATGAGGAGCGTTGCGTCATCTGTTCTCATTTTACTCACCATTATTGGCGTGGGCGCCAGCGCTCGCGCCGATTGGCTGGTGGATGAAGCGCGCTGGCATGTGTCTGCACACGGGCAAATCGCCTGCCTAGATTGTCATAGCGATAAATCCGGCTCAGGCGTGCACCCGGACCCGGGGGCTGTCAATCGCAGCCGCAAAGACTTTTTCCGGGCAGAGCAGTGCGAAGCCTGTCATGGACAGGTCTGGGTGGAGTTGAAAAACGAGACCCACGCCGGCAAGCCCCTGAGGGCAGGGCAGGATTATTCCGACTGCATCGACTGCCACGACCCGCACTACCAACTCCAGGCCGGTGGTTCATCGAGCCGTTACAACCCCGCCCTGCCAGTGCGCGAGCAGTGCGGCGCCTGCCATGAGCGCCGGGATCAACTCCCGCACCTGGATCCGGCCGACGAAGCGTGCATGGCCTGCCACCGCTGGCGGGATGCACGCGGCCCCTTGGCCGCGGAGCATTTCCGCACCCTCTGCCTGACATGCCACAGTCCGGGCAGCCGCGCTGCAGGGGGCGCCGGCTTGCCCCGGGCTTCGGTCCTGGACATGGGGCCCGAGGGATTCATGCCGCACCGGGAGCTCGCGTGCCTGGCCTGTCACCCGCAAGCGGCCCGATTCGGCCATATCCGCCAGATAGCCGCTGATTGCCGCCAGTGCCATGTGCGCCACGATGAGGCGGTGGCCCACGACGCGCACTTGGGCGTGAGCTGCGGCGCCTGCCACCTCAAACAGGTCACACCGTTCAAAGACCGCGCGACAGGTCTCATCGGCTGGGCGCGACAAAGCCCAACCGAAACGGTCAGCAGGATTCACAATATGGTGTTTGGAAAAGACCCGGCGGCCTGCCGCCGCTGCCACCACCGCGCCAACCCCCTTGGCGCCTCTGCGATGGTGCTGCCGGCCAAGAGCATCCTGTGCATGCCCTGCCACGCGGCAACGCTTTCGGCAAGCGACACGATCACGATATCGGCGTTGATCGTGTTCGCCCTTGGTCTTGCGGGAAGCCTCGCTTACTGGCTTTCCGGCTCGCTTCCGGGTGCAGGCGCGGCAAGCCCGTTAGGCAAAGGAATCCGGATTATTAGCCAAATAATTAAAACAGTCTTCTCATTCAAAATTTTCCGCATATTGAAGGTTATCGTGCTAGATGGGTTGCTGCAGTTGAAACTCTACCGGCAGTCGCCTTCGCGATGGCTGATCCACGGTTTGATCGTGTGGCCGTTTTTCATGCGGTTCATATGGGGCATGGCGGCACTCACGGGCTCCCGGTGGACGCCCGCCAGCGAGTGGCCGTGGGCGATGCTGGATAAGAACAATGCGATGCACGGCATGTTCTTCGATGTGACGGGCCTGATGGTCATTGTGGGCGCGGCCCTTGCCATCTTTCGCAGCGGCTCCAGCGCCTCCGCGAAACTGCCGCAGATGCCGCGGCACGATGTCCTGGCATCGGGGCTTCTGGGAGCCATTGTGGGGGTTGGTTTTGTGCTCGAAGGGATGCGGATCGCCATGACGGGGTACCCACCCGGGTCGGCTTATGCCTTTGTCGGCGACGGCCTCAGCCGTTTCTTTTTCGGCGTTTCCAGCCTTGAAGACATCTACGGCTACGTGTGGTACATTCATGCTGCGCTTACGGGGGCCTTCGTTGCGTATCTACCCTTCAGTCGCATGTTCCACATCGTCCTGGCGCCGGTGCTCTTGGCCGTGAACGCAGCGGACCGGCACGTATGACGTGCGCCTCCGAGCCTACCCGAATCGCCCCTTAAAAAGGGGAGCGAAGGGGGATTTTGTATGAGACGAATCAGGATGGCGTAGCTCGTCCTGACAGAGTTTATACGCGGCCATCCAAGAGGGGAGGAACGATCATGGATGTGGAAGGCTACAACATGCCGGAGGATCTTTACTACGAGGAGAATCACTACTGGGTGAAAGAGGACGAGGATCTCCTGGTAATGGGCATGGATGACTTCGCCCAGAAGCTGGCCGGCAAGATCGTCTTCGTGCAGCTTCCGGAGCCCGGCAAGGCGCTCGAGGCCGGCAAGCGGTTCGCGAAGGTCGAGTCCGGCAAATGGCTCGGCAAGGTTAACGCGCCGGTCGACGGCGAACTGGCCGATGTCAACGAGGAACTCGAAGGCAATCCCGGTCTGGTCAACGAGGACTGCTACGGCAAGGGCTGGATGTATAAAATCAGGCCGGCCGACAAAGCCGACCTGGGGAAGCTGATCCACGGTGCCGCGGCTATCCGCAAGTGGGTGGTTGAGGACATCACCAAGTTCGTAAAGAAATGAACAACACGCACCGCTCTCGCGGCGGACGAATTCATTCTGAACCATCATAGGATATGTCTAAACCCAGGTTCACCATCCGGCAGTTGTTGGAGATGGACGCCTGCACGAACTGCCGGCTTTGCGCCGATGTGTGCCCTGCGGCCTGCGCTGCCATGAACGGCGAGCTTTCGGCCGTTTACCGGATGAAGGGTCTCAAGATTAATCTCAAGAGCAAGGCCGGCGTGTTTTCAAAGCTTCTGGGCCGCCGCCCGCCGTCCGTCGAGGCATTGAAGCATTACGCCGATACGGTGTTCCGGTGCACCCTTTGCAGCAACTGCGAGGAGGTTTGCCCTCTGGGGATCAGGCTGAAGGAGCTGTGGCTGTCCCTGCGCGAGGACCTGGTGCAGGAGAAGGCCTATCCGTCGAAGATCGAGATGATCCGCTCGAATCTCGCCAAGAGCCGCAACGTCTTCGGCGAGGACAATTCCGAGCGGGCGGAATGGGTCGAGGACATGCGCAAGCCCCCGGCGGACGGTTACGTCAAGCCGCAGGCCGAGGTGGTTTACATCACCGGCTGCGTCTCAGCCTACTTCCCGCTGGCCCAGAAGATTCCGATCGCCTTAGCCGAGATCATGGAGGCCAGCGGAATCGATTTCACCCTGCTCGGGGAGCAGGAGTGGTGCTGCGGGTTCCCGCTGCTGGGCGCCGGCCTGATGGAGATGTTCGAGGATTTCCGCGCCCAAAACCTCGCAGCGGTCAGGGCCAAGGGGGCCCGGACCGTGGTCTTCGCCTGTCCGTCCTGTTATCAGATGTGGCGTGAGTACTACCGGACGGACCTCGAGCTTTTATCCGCACCCGAGCTTCTCCTGCAGCTGGTGCGCCAAGGCAGAGCCCCGCTCGGCGACCTTCCGCTGACGGTCACCTACCACGACCCCTGCGACCTGGGGCGCGGGGCGCGCGTCTTCGACGAGCCGCGGGAGGTCATCCGCGCCATCCCTGGCGTCACGCTGATCGAGCTGCCGCGCAGCCGCGAAAACTGCATGTGCTGCGGCGGCGGGGGCAATCTCGAGATGGTGGACACCGAAC
>JBLMXM010000412.1:0-4565 GCA_050257775.1 Hyphomicrobiales bacterium | reverse complement strand
CCGAGACCGCATCTCATTTCATTAATAGATCTGGAAGAAAGGTGCAGATCGACGGGAATAGGAACAGTAGGGCGGCGCAGAATACAAGGCTGAGCAGAAACGGGTAGACGCCGCTGTAGATGACATTAAACGGCACCTTGGTGATGTTTTTCACCACGAACACGTTGATGGCTACCGGCGGGATCACCACGCCGACCATGACGGTGAGGGCGATGATCATCCCGAACCACATTGGATTAAAGCCGAGCTGGATGATGACAGGATAGAAGATGGGAGTGGCCAGGACCATGAAGGCCAAGTCGTCGATAAATGACCCGCCCAGCAGATAGATGATGGCAATGATCACCATGATCACATAACGGTGAAACGGGAGTGTCAACACCCAGTCGGCCGTGATCATGGGGATCTTGGTCACCGCCAGAAAATGCCCCAGGATGAGCGAGCCGGCGATCAGCAGCAGCACCATGCAGGCCGTGCGCAGCGATTCCGCCACCGACTTGATGTAACCATTGAAATTCAGATCTCTTTTGAGGATGGACAGAAGAAGAACCGCGAAGGTCCCCACGCTGCCGGCTTCGGTGGGGGTGAAAAAGCCCTGCATGAGGCCGCCGATGACCAGAACGAAGATGACGAGGATCCAGAGCACCTCGGGCAGCGAAGCCATCCGTTGCTTCCAGGTGGATTTTTGACCCTTGGGTCCCAGTGCCGGGTTGATTTTGCACCAGCCGTAGATGATGCAGATGAAGAACACGGCCACGAGCAGCCCAGGGATCAGGCCTGCGAGGAAGAGCTTCCCGATCGATTGCTCGGTGATGATTCCGAAAACGATCAGCGTCACGCTGGGTGGGATGAGGATGCCCAGGGTGCCAACCGTGGCCACGATCCCGGTGGAAAGTTTCTTGTCATAGCCGTAGTGATCCATTTCCGGGACGGCGACGCTGGCGAACGTGGCGGCCGTTGCCGGCGATGAGCCGCAGATCGCCTTGAAGGCCGTCGCCCCCGCCACCGTAGCCATGGCCAATCCGCCTGGAATGTGGCCGACGAATGTGTAGGCCGCCGCGTAGAGCCGTTTGGCGATGCCGGCGTTGAAAGCCACCTGCCCCATGAGGATGAAAAGCGGGATGACCGTGAAGCCGTAGGAGGACAGAACGTCGAAGAAGTCCTTGGCCAGCAGGTTCAGGCCGGCCTTCCAGGACACGATGTAGCCGAAGCCCAGGAACCCTACCAGCGCCATGGCGAACCCGAGCTCGATTCCCGTCAGAAATAGCAGCAGAACCACCCCGAGACCCACCAATCCAGCCGTGACTTCACTCATATTCCCCCCTGAAGATTTTTACCATGTCCGCCAGCAGGACGAGGCACTCGACGAAGCAGGCGACGGCCAATCCGTATGCAACCGGGTAAAACGGCAGCTGCAGGGTCAAAGACACCTCCCCGGACTTGTGCAAGTCCATGCCCACCTTGATCAAGTTCCACCCGATGAGGAAAAACAGGCCGATCCCCATGCAGCGGGTGATCAGGTTGCAAATGGAGCGGGCGGTTTTGGGCAGCTTGGCGGTGAAGACATCGACATAAATGTGCCCGCGCATCCAAGAGGTCAGGGGAATGGCAAAACCGATGACGATGGCGCCGGAAAGCGCTACGAGTTCATAGGTTCCGATGATCGGACGCCTGAACGAGCGCAGGATGACGTCCACGACCGTTAGAGCCATGATGAAAGTAATGGCAATCCCGGCGATAATATTTATGAGACCGCAAATTTGCCGGACACTGTTCAACAACCGCTCCACGCGCCGTTCCTTTCATGTTCGATTTCAAGAAGACGCAAAAAGGGGAAGGGAGACGCCGCATCCCTTCCCCGCCAAATGCTACTGGAGTTTTTTCAACTCTTCAAGGCAGAACTTGAGGGCTTCGTCACCCGGGAGATTCTTGGTTTTCATGTTGGCCACGTATTCGTCCAGGATCGGCCGAACGAGCTTGGCCCATTTTTCGTCTTCTTCCTTGGAAAGGGGGATGATCTGATTGCCCAGGGACAAAGTATACGCTTTGCCTTCCTGGTCGATCTCGTCCCAGCCCTTGCCGGTCTTCTCGATCCATTCCAAGTTGACCGCTTCGATCACTTTCTGGACATCCGGCGGCAGGGAGTTCCACTTTTCCTTGTTCATGACCACGAAGAAGCCGGTGCTGTAAGCGGAGCCGTAATTTTCGGTTGTGGATTTGATCACCTCGCCGAGTTTCCATCCTTTCAGCGCTTCCATCGGGGCCACCACACCCTCGGCCACCCCCTTTTGGATGGCATCATATCTCTCAGGCATGGGCATGGCGACCGGTGTTGCACCTAAAGCTCCAACCACCTTGGCGCTCAAGCCGTGACAGGTGATCTTTACGCCCTTCAGAGCCTCCAGATTCTTGATGGGGGTCTTGGTGTGAAGGATGCCGGGTCCATGCGCATGCAGGTACATGACCTTGACGTCATCGAATTCCTTGGGCTTGAATTTTTGGTAGTATATATTGATGAGTTTCGTAGCCGCCAGGCCGGTCTTGTATCCCAGGGGCAAATCGATGACTTCAGTCAGGGGGAACCTCCCCCGGGTATAGCCGAGCACTGACATGCCGATATCGGAGATGCCCTTCACCACACCGTCATAGCACTTGTCCGCGGGAGTCAGCGTGCCGCCCGGGAACATGGTGATCTTGACGGCGCCGTTGGTGCGCTTCTCGATCTCCTGCGCCCACTCGGTGGCGAGCACTGTGTTCTTGTGTGGCGCGGGGAAGAAGTTGGAATAGTTGAGTTTGATGGGATCGGCTGCCTGAACTGAACCTGGATTGCCGAAAAAGAAAATGCCTACGATGATGCTAGCCCAAACCAGACACAGCCATCTGTCTTGTCTCATCGTGCCCCTCCTCTGGCTCACTCCGTTTGTGAGTTTGCAGTTGTCGATTGCTTAGGCTTGTGGAGCACCGTTTTCCTTTGAACGGCGGGCATGCTTCGCAGCGTTCAAGGCGATCGGTGAGAAAGGATGAACGTCAGTCAACCGTTCAGCATAATGAACAATCTTCAGCAATTGAGACTAATTAAATTGAACTCGGCAGATTTGTCAAATGAAATCTAATCGTCAGCTTTAGTCGAGCTTTGAAGAATTGTAAGATACGGTTATCCTGCGTTGTTATTATACTTGACAAGGGCTTACGGTTTAGACTATCTGGAGAACATACGGTCTCTATAGAGAACCAACCCGGGCAAGTCTCAATCCTTGCAGGAGCGCATGAAACCAGGCTTTAAACGGGTCCCTGCTTTGGACAAGTCCTTAGCCATCCTCGAGTTCATCGCGTTGGCCGGGATACCCGTCAGCATCAACGAAGTCGTCAAGAAGCTCCGCTTGAACAAGAGCACTGTTTTCAACATCATGCACACACTCGCCGACCTGAACGTGCTCGAGCGTGGCCCTGACAGCCTCTTCCGGCTCGGGACCCGGATGTACGTGCTCGGCAGCGCAGCAGCCAAGAGCAACAGCCTGATCCACATCGTTCATCCCTATTTAGTCGAGATCAATCGCAAGACAAAACTCTCGGCCTTTCTGGGAATACGCTCCGGTTTAAAGGCGATCATCATCGACAAGGTGGACACCGCCTTGGACCTGAAGATTTCCTCGGAAGTCGGAATGCGGCTGTCGCTCTTTGCCGGAGCCGGAGGCAAGGCATTGCTGTCTGCGCTGGCAGAGGAAGAGATCGACCATCTTCTCGCCGAGGCGCGCCTGAAGGCCTACACCCCGCGAACAATTACGGGCAAGAAAGCGTTCAAGGGTGCGGTCTTCAAGCTGCGCGAAGAAGGAATCGCCATAGACCGGGAAGAGTATATCGAGGGAGTCGTGGCCCTGGCCGTGCCGCTGAAGACCTTCCGAGCCGATTTTCAGGCGGCCATCTGGGCCGCGGGCCTGAGCCAGCATGTCGTTGATGAAAAGGTGCCGGAATTTTCAAAAGTTCTGAAGGCTATGGCCGCTGAAATCAACTCCCGTTTGGAGGCCGCTGCAGGGCCGTTTGCATTGACCAGCCGGCAGGGAGAGCCGCCATGATGAAGCCATCCCAGCAGGTTTATTGGAACCCTTTTATCGAAACCCTTCCGCGAGAGCAGCTGGAGCAAATCCAGGTCAGGAATTTTCGCCGCATCCTGTCCTACGCCAAAAGCCACTGCGAATTTTATCGCCGCCTGTACCGGCAGATCGAGCCCGAGGACATCCGCACCCGGGACGACATCCGTTCCCTACCCCTGGTCAACAAGGAAGACCTTCGCGCGGCTCAGGACGGCAAGGAGCCGTTTCTTTTCGGAGAACTCCTGGGCGTCCGCCCAGAAGAGGTCTCCACCTTCCGTCAGACATCGGGTACGACCGGAAAGCCGGTCTATGTGCCGGAGAGCTGGGAGAGCTGGCAGTGGCGGGTTGAAGTGTGGTGCCACATCCTCTGGATGGCGGGCTTCCGGGAAACCGACCGGGTCTTCATCCCCTTCGGCTACAATGTCTATGTCGCCTTCTGGGAAGGCCATTTCGCCGCCGAAAAATTGGGCTGCA
>JBLMXM010000411.1:0-16452 GCA_050257775.1 Hyphomicrobiales bacterium | reverse complement strand
CTGTTCGTAGGCGGTTTCGGCACGCTTCCGGGACAAAGCCACATTGTAATCCGGCTTGCCGATGGTGTCGGTGTGGCCTACGATTTTCACCGTGGCGGATGGAACCTCGCGGATGCGGCTGCCGATGCGGTCCATCACCAGACGGTTACGGTCCTTGATCTCGGCCCGATCGAAATCAAAAAGGATCAGGGCGTATTTTTCGACGACCTTGTAACCTTCGCGGCGGGCAAGGCGTTCCTGGCGGTTGACCAGCCGCACGGTGGCAGTGTCCCGTGCGTGCAGGGAACGCCCGCTCGGGTCGACCGCCTCGATGGCCACCGTGACCGTCCTGTAGCTGCCGATGTTCAGTAGGCCGATATCCTTCAGCCCCAGCAGGTAGCTCGGTTCGAGAGCTCCCTCGCCGGTGAGCCCTTCCAGGCGCTGGTCGTCGCCGTAAATCTCGATGCTCCAGCGTTTCAAGGTGAGGCCATCCTCCAGCTCCGGGGTGATCCTGAAGTTCTCCGTGTCGCTCAGAGCCTCGATGTAGATGCTCTGCACCGTGTCGAGAATCGCCGGGTCGTCCGCGTAGATTTCCACCCTCTGGTTCTCCGCCCGACCCTCGGGGATGCCGGGAGCGCTCGCGGATGCCGGAAGCCCGCGGGTCACCGATTCCAGGCGCGAGGGGTCGATCCCCCAGATCGTCCGCAGGTAGGTGCGCACAGCCTCGGCGCGTCGACGAGACAGCTCGGTCTGGCCCTTTTCCTCGCCGAAGCCCGAGTTGCAGCCGACGATCTTAAGCCGGGCCTTGGGTCGCTCCGCAGCTCGTTTGCCGACGATGTCGAGCACGTGCCGGTATTTTTCCATGGTGCCCTTGAGGGCCTTTTCGTCAAATCCCTGCGCCTCCGGAGCGCTTTTGAAGAGATGGTAGCGCCCGGGGATTTCGGAGCGTCCGGCGTCGAAGTAAACATAATTGAGCAGCGGCGAGCTGTCGAGGATGGTGATCTCTTCCACCGTCACCGAGTGCGGTTCGAGCTTCACCGTCCCATAGGGCGGAAGACCGATCTCCCGGATCAATTCCTTGGATACGGCCTTGATCTGGCAGAGGTCGGAGGCGGCTTCGTATTCCCGGCCTGAGGCGTCGGTCACCCGGATAACGGCTTCGATCGAGCTCAGTGCCGCCAGCCGATCCCGGCCTAGATCGTCCAGAGGGATCGAGTAGGCCGGCTGCGGGTCGGCAGCCATGCTGAGTGCCTTAAGCACCCGTTCGTTGCCCTGAATGAGGATTTCGCCACTGGTGATCCCCGGCAGCGGGTAGAGGTCCAGTTTGACGGCGACCGCGCTCTGGTCTCGGGCCTCCGCGATCAGGCTTCCGACGGCTCGAGACTCGGCCGCATTCGAATCGAAGATAAATTCCACCCGCTGGTTTTCGAGCCGACCGACGCGGGTATCGGAAGATGAAGGCTCCGCCGGCAGATTGCGGGCTTCGATCAGCAGGCGTGCGGCGTCGATGCTCCAGATGCTCTCCAGGTAAGCTTTCACGGCTTCAGCCCGGCGCTGGGACAGTGCGAAGTTGTCCTTTTCAGGGCCCATGTCGGAATTGCAACCGATGATGCCGATTTGGACTTCCGGATTATCCCGGAGGGCTTTGCCGACGAAATTGAGGATATTGAAATACCGGTCCAAGGCACTCGTCAGGGTTGCGGGCTGAAAGGCGGCGGTATCGGCGGCGGTCTTGAATCGGCGATAACGTTCCGGGATCTCGCTGCTGTTGGTGGGGAAAAATACCATGGAGGTTGCCGGGCGGCCTGCGATAGTGGCGGGAACCTCGAAGCTCAGACTTTTGGGCTCGAGGGCGACCGGGTTCAGCAGCTCATAGGTCAGCACGTATTTGAACAGGATGGTGCTCTTGAAGTCCTGGAAGATAGGTATGAGCTCGGAGGCGGCGCGAGCTTTCCAGATGCGCCCGCCGTGATCCCGGGCAAAGCTAGAGAGAAACGCATCTGTCTTTTCGCCGGGCATGTAGTCCGTGCAGAACGCCTGGAACTTGTTAATGCCGGAGGCCTCGAGATCAACCGCGCCCCGCCCGATCTTGCTGTTCAGGTCCTCGCCGTCCGAGAACACCATCATCAGTTTTTGCTCCCTGGCGGGCATCTTCTTGACAATATCGAGCCCGGCCATGATCGCTTCGTGAAGATAGGTCTTGCGGGTGATGCCCTGGTCGAAGGCGTCTTTAAAGAAAAACTTCCATTCTGCGGCGCTCGTGGATCGGAAGGTCCTGACATTCAGTGCGCTGCCGCCGACGGCTTTCACCTGGCTGTCGCTGAATACCACGGCATGGATGTTGTCAATGGGACGGACATCCTTCAGAAGCTCATCCAAGGCGGCCAGCAACGGCTGGGTTGCATGGCGTTCCTGCATGGAGAAGGAATTGTCGATGACCAGCACCAAATTGACCGGGACGGCCTGGCTGGCCTGAAGCGGCTCGGCCGAGACGATGCGCGCCTTGCGGATGCCGAGGCCCATGGCGAAGTCTTGGGGGCCCAAGCCCTTGATGGGCTCACCGGACGGGTCGAGAACCGAGACCAGCACCTGTGCCGGCTTGTTCGCGGGCTCGGCGGTGATCTGCGATGACAGCGCCGGGGTCACGATGCGGATGTCGTCCGCGGCCCTGCCCGGGACGGCGGCGGCCATGACGGATATCCAGGCGATAAACCCGATCCAACGGCGTCTCCGCATATGTTACTCCTTTATTTGACCAGCGCCGCGCTCAGCCAGGGCCAGTACGTGATCATGGCCAGGGCGGCGAGCAGGAGGCCGACGAAAGGCAGGCAGGCCGTATAGAGTTTGAGCACCGGGCGGTCGAAACGCAGACCGGCGATGAAGAGGTTGATGCCCAGGGGCGGGATCGAGGCGCCGATCTCCAGGTTGGTCAGGAAGATGATCCCCAGGTGGATGGGGTCGATTTCATAGGCTTGAGCAATCGGAGCGATGAGGGGCACCACCACCACCAGGGCCGAGAAGATTCCCATGGTGCAGCCCACCGCCAGGAGAAACAGGTTGAGCACCGCCAGGAAGGCCAGGCGACTGGCAATGTGAGCCTGGAAGAAATCCAGCATCCGCATGGGGATTTCGGCGTCGATGAGATAGTTGGTCAGGCCCATGGCCGCGCCCAGGATGATCAGCACTCCGCCCACCAGCACCATGCTTTGCTTGATGAGATCCGGAAGCGCCCTCCAGCGGATGTCGCGCAGGATCACCACTTCCACGACGAACACGTACATCGCCGTGATGGCGGCTGCCTCGCTTACCGCGAAGTAGCCGCTGTAGATCCCGCCCAGCACCACCAGCGGAAGGGGAAGCTCCCAGATGCACTCCCGCGCGGCCGCGACCAGCTCGCCGGTCCGGAACGCCGTGCGCGGAACCCGGGATCGGGTGGCGACGAGGATGCTGTAAGCCGAGAGTACCACCACCAGCAGCGCCCCGGGCAGAAGCCCGGCCATGAAAAGCTGCCCGATGCCCACCTTGGCCACCACGGCATAGACGATCAAGGGCAGGCTCGGCGGAAACAGCAGGCCGAGGGTCCCCGAGGTGGTGAGCAGACCCAGGGAAAATCCCTCCGGGTATTTTCCCCCGTTCATGGCCGGAAGCAGGATCCCTCCCAGGGCGATAATGGTGAGGCCGGTCGCGCCGGTCAAGGCCGTGAAAATCGCACAGGTCCCCAAAGCGATGACCGACAGGCCGCCGGGCAGCCAGCCGATCAGGGCGTCGGCCAGCCGGATCAGGCGTCGCGGGGAGCCGCTCTCGGAGAGCAGATACCCGGCAAAGGTGAACAGGGGAATCGCCACCAATACCGGGGTCGTTGCGATGCGGTGGATTTCAATGACGATGGCGGAGACATCGATCCCGCCGGCATAAAAGAAATACAGGGCCAGCCCGCAGATGACGACAAACACGGGGGTTCCGATGAGCAGCAGCAGAAGGGCGGCGACCGTGATCAGCAGGGCGATCATACCGGCGGCGGTGGCTGCGGAGCAGTTTCCCGGCGCAGGGCCCGGGTCCCACGCAGCAGAAAACGCAGGCTCATGATTGCAAAGGTTGCGGGGATGATCATTTCAGGGACCCAGGTGGGCAGGTTCAGAAACGTGATATTCCCGATCTGGGCGTCGTCGCGGACGAACTTTGCCGCCGCCCAGGTCATGGCAGCGCAGACCCCGGCGGCGCACAACTGGGAGAGGACGGCGAGATATCGCTTGCCGCCGGCTAAGTTTCGAAGATTGATGGCCTCGATGGTGATGTGGCGGCCTTCACGGGCAGCCAGCGAGGCGCCGATGAATCCGACCCACAACACCAGGTAGCGCACCAGCGGCTCAGACCAGGACAGGCCCACCCCCAGGAAATTGCGCAGGGCGATCTGGGCGAATGCCGACATGATCATCAGCCCCAGGAAAAGCACCATCAGGGTCTTTTCGACTCTGCCGATGGTTGCATCCAGCCGTTCCCAGAATTTCACTTCTTGCCCTCCCCGTAGACCTTCAGCCAGGAGAAAGCGGCTTCCTTGGTTTGGGGCGAATACCTGTGGCTGCCTTCCTTTTGCATGGCATTTTCCGAAATGGCCTTGAACTCGGCGATCTGCGCCTTGCCCGGGGCGATGATCGTGACGTCCTGCTTCCGCATGACGTTCAAAGCCTCCTGGTTCTCCGCGCGGATGACGTCCTTCAATCGCTGCATGTGGCGCTCAAAGACTTCCCTGACCACGGCCTGGTGCTCGGGGCTGATCTTGTCGAAGGCCTCTTTCTTGACGACCAGGCCGCCCAGCATGTAATTCAGCGGCAGGTCCGTGAGGTACTTGACGCGGGTGAACCACTGCAGGGCGATGGCCACCGAGGGCGGGGCATAGACCACTTCCACCAGCCCGGTCTGGAGGCCGACCAGCACGTCGGCGATGGACAGGGGCACGCCGATGACGCCGGCCTCCTCAAAGATGGCCTTGGCCATGGGAGAGTCGCTCCAGATCCAGACCTTGGCCTTCCGGAGTTTCTCGAGGGTGTCCACCGGAACCGTCGACATCAGGTAGGTGAACCCGGCCTCCGACCAGCCCAGCGCCACGTAGCCGTTTTTTTCGAAGCCCTTCTTGAAACCCTCTCCCATCTTGCCGACAACGAAGTCCGCTTCGGCGTAACTGTTGAACAGAAAGGGGATCTGCAGCACATCGGCCTCGGGGTAGAGGGAAGCCAGCGACGCCGAGCTGAGCATGGCGGCATGGATCTGGCCGATATGCATCTTGCGGACCATGTCGCGCTCATCGCCCATGACCCCGCCCGGATAAATCTTGAACTGGACGGCGTTTCCGGTTTTTTGCTGGGCCTCGTCGGCGGCGGCCTTGACCACCTGCATCCAGGCGCTGCCGTCCGGTGCCAGGGTGGCCAGCTTGATGACGACGGGCGACTGGGCCCAAACCCATCGGGGACCCGGCAGGGTGCCGATGAACAGAAAAACAACCATCGCGGTGAGCCGGCAGGCGGCGTGGGGCATGGTGCAGGTCTCCTTCAGAAATAATCGTCGATCTTCCCGAGCAGGTCTTCGGCCTTATGGCGGGCGACGGTGTTCAGGAGCGTCAGTTCCGGGACAATGTCCGCCGGGGTTTGCAGAACCTTGTTCAGGCTGGATGCAAACAGCTCCCGGTCGAAGGCCTTTCGGGCGTAATAATCCGCATAATACACGTAAGCCGCCAGAAACTTGCCCTGGCCGATTTCGATCGCTTTCAGGAAATGCTGCCGGGACCGTTCCAAGCTCCCTCCGGCCACTGTCGGCCGGGAGGCGTATAATATCCCCATGAAGAGGTGCGGCCCGCCGTAGTAATAGGTTTCGTCGAGGGCCAGGGCCCGGCGCATGAGGGCCTCCACGCGTGGCAGCTCCGCCACGGCAGCGATGGAATCGGTGTGGGCGCTGATCCAGCTGCCCCAGCAGGAGGCGGACCAGAACACATACGGGAGGTCGGAGCGGGTCAATTGGCCGACCTGCCGTTCGAAGTCGGCAAAGGGTGCGGTGAGGGGCGCGGCGATACCGCGCTGCTCCAGGGCCTGCAGGGCATAGGTTTTGGCCCGCAACTGAAGGGCATCGCGAAACCCGGCGTCATCGGCGCCGACGAATGCCGTGGCATAGGAGGAATAGGATTGGGCGGCAGCCAGCAGCAACCGGTCGTTGCCCGGCCAGGCTTCCACCATGCCGTCCATGAGCATCAGGTACGCCGGCATGCCCTCGCGGATCACCCGCAGGTCCGACTGCTTGTAGGAGGCCCTGGCGACATCTTCCACCAGGGAGGCCGCACCGGCGACCGTCATCTTCTTGTTGATCGAGCAGGCCGCCGGGAAGGCGAGCAGAAAAACCAGGATCAGTCGCAACCGAGCGCTCGAGCGGTAAGGCATCGCCAACCCCAAAACCTCCTGTCCGTCTTTTCCCGATCCGTGGCGATAGCCGCACCTGTGCAGGCGTCCAGCGTCAGCGCCAATAAATCAGTATAGATAAGCCGGATCACGGCGTCAAGCCGTAATCCCGCTCATTTCGGGCCTGACCATCCAGCAGCAACTCAATAACCGGCGCCTCAGAAAGCAAACGGCAGGATGATACCATCCTGCCGTTTCTTTTGCTCGAATCTCGAGGCTAAACTGATTTACTTCGCCGGGACGTAAGGAATTTCTTTCCCCCACCAGCCCTGGTCGGCCGACATCTTGGCATCCTGAGCCGTGGTGGTCTTGTATCCCCACCAGCTGTAAGCCACATGCTGGTTGGTCTTGAAGAGCGAATCGTGTTTGTAGAACTCCGAGCTGCAGCCTGCGATCAGCATGGCCGCCACAACCAGCAACAACAGTTTCTTCATTTTTCAATTCCTCCTTTTATGGCGTTGGATGTGGTTCTTCCTTGGATTCGGGATGAAATATTATATACACGTCTTTGCATTTGTCCAGAAAAAAAAGAAGAAAATTATCCAAGCCGAAAACCCTCCCCAGGGGATCGGGTTTCCATCGCGGTCCGCCGGGGATAACATTATAAAAATACTATGTTTTCTGCATGTCATGGTCTGACAAAAATTCCGTCGACATAAGAATACTTCTTCGATCCAATATCTACACATACCGCCTCGAACCGCGGCGGTCCCTCGACCGGGACGTCTCCCATCTTGAGTCTAAAGTACGGCGGCGATTCGCCCGATAATCTAGCATATCCATCCATCCTATTTCTCATGCAGGGAATCCATGGACCCACTCCATCGCGCCGAAACGATCTCGTGGCCTTCGGCTTTTTTCGCAGCCGTGATAGCGGCGTACCTGTGCCTAGGCTGTGTGGGCCCGGGTGCCAGGGTCCCTTCGCCCGAGGCGCGCGTGGACCATTTGAGGCAGCAGCTGAGCCTGGAAACCCGTCGGGAACAAGCGGCGATTATTCATAGAAGCCTGTTATACCGGGAGCCCCAGTTGGAGCAGTTCCTTGAACGGATCCTGGCCTCGCTGATGCCGGCTGAGGTGCCGGAGGGCATCGTGCCGCGCGTGGTCTTGGTCAGGGAGCTGAGCCTGGATGCCTATTCATTTCCAGACGGCGCCATCTTCCTTCACACGGGGCTCTTGGCCCGCCTGGAAGGCGAACCGGAACTGGCACTGCTGCTGGCCCACGAACTGGTTCACATCACCCGGCAGCATGCTCTGCAGACGCTGGCGGCATTCCCGCCGGAAAGCGATGCGTCTGTTTTCAATCGAGCGCTGTCCGACGCCCTATCCTGGTTCCAGGAGACGGCACCGTTTCCGGGCATGGGCAAACCTTCAGATGAACTGCTGTGCCTGCGGCGTAGCCTGGAACAGGAGGCCGACCGGATGGGCCTTGACATGATAATTCAGTCCGGCTATGATCCATATGAAGCTACTGAAATATTTGATAATTTAATAGAAGACCGCGGGGACAGACCTGGTAAGGAACGAGTTGCCGCCCTTCTGCAGCCATTGTCGACGACCGATTTCAGCAAGACGGGCCGGTCGACCGACCGCGGTGACTTCGGGAAACGTCTCCAGGCGCTCTTGCTGGAGGAGGGGTGGCTCGAGCTGCGCTACGGCCGGTGGGATGGCGCGTTGCAGTGCGCCCGCCGAGTGGTACGGGATGCGCCGACTTGCGGCCGCGGCCATTATCTGCTGGGGGAGATCTTAAGGCGGCGCAACGAAGCAGGGGATGTTCCGCAGGCGCTCACGCATTACTTTCGAGCGATTGCATCGGACCCGTCCCTGCCGGAACCCTACAAAGCGATCGGCCTCATCCATCTCAAGCAGGGTCAGACCCGCTTGGCCAGGGGCTTTTTTGAAAAGGCGCTGGAACTGGCCCCGCATTCACGCGACAACGATTACATCCGCAGCTATCTAGACCAATGCGCCATGACCACCGAAGGAGAAGACCTATGAAGTCACGTTTCTGGATCTGCATCATGCTGGCGGTCCTGCTGGTTTCTTGCGCCCATGCCGGCAGCAAACCCGCGATGACCTTTAACGTAGCGGTGCCGGAGGGCTGGAAACAAATCCCGACCGACGACACCATGCTGTTCATCACCAAGGACGGTGGCTACAAGCAGTTTGTGCTGATCCGGGAGCGGTCTCTGGTCGAACCCTTCCAGTTTACAAAGAAGACCATGCGCCAGGGCATGATACCGGAGGAAGCGGCGGAAATTATCGTCAATGAGATCATCGCCGACAGCAACATCCGCAATTTCAGCCTGCTCGAAAACATGCCCGCCCGCATAGCCGGCTACAGCGGCTTCCGGCTGACCTTCGTCTATACGGATGCCGACGGGTTTGTATTTAAAACGCTCTATTACGGCTTCATCAACGGCAATACCTTTTACAACCTCCGCTACGCCGCGACCCAGGAAGAATATTTTCAGAAGGATCTGAAGACCTTCGAAAAAGTTTTTGAAAGCTTCAAACTGGTCACGGTCAAGGCCTCCTGACAAAGGCAAGGGCTTCCAGGGGACGGGGCGAGGGCGTGTCGCCTTCACACGGAACGCCAGAATCCTGGGTTGGCTTGACGGGGTTCGAATGGGAGCCGATCCGCGGAGGGTTCAGCGGCTGCACCAGACAGGACTTAATCAGCGGTGATCCTCTACGACCAGCGACAGCCGCACAGTGTCTTTGAGTTCGGCATTGAGATTCCCGTCATGGATAGCCGGGCCTCGGAAACGTTTGCCCGGCTCTCTTCACATCCCGTTTTGGGTCCCCGCGTCGGTTTCTGGCACATCGACCGGATTCAGGAGCAGATCACCCGCGAAGATTTGCTGCGGGTTCACTCCGCGGATTACGTCGGCCGGCTTTTTTCCGCTCAATTACAGGCCGAAATCATACGGACGTTTGAACTGGTCGACGCGGACGGCCATTATCATCGCTACGACCCCGGCAAGGCCAGCCTGCCGCTCACCGCTCTATTCGACCGAATCCTGGTGCGGGCGGCCGGGACCATCCAGTGCTGCCGCACGGCCCTGGAAAGGGGCTTCTGCTTTTATTTCGGCGGCGGCATGCACCATGCCCAGAAAGACCACGGCGCAGGATTCTGCATCGTAAACGACCTGGTCATCGCGCTGCGCCGGCTCCAGGCCGAGGGCCGGATCGGCACGGCCTGGGTGATCGATGTGGACGCCCACAAGGGTGACGGCACCGCCGCGATTACCGCCGAGGACGATTCGATCTGCACATTGAGCATCCACATGGCCAGAGGCTGGCCCCTGGATCAGCCCGAATACGATGCGGCCGGCCGCTTCAATCCGTCCTTCGTTCCCAGCACCATCGACATCCCGATCGAAGCCGGGGAGGATCACCTTTACAACGAACAACTAAAGGACGGGCTGGATGGCCTGTCCGGGTACCCGCGGCCGGACCTCGTCCTGATCGTCTGCGGTGCGGACCCCTATGAACTCGATGAATTGCCCTCCACAGCCGGCCTCAGGCTCACGCTGACCCAACTTCTGGAAAGAGACCAGCTGGTGTATTCCTTCTTGGCAGCGCAAGGCATCCCCGGGGCTTATGTCATGGCCGGCGGCTACGGCAGCAATTCCTGGCGGGTGTACACCCAGTTCCTCGAATGGGTTCTGCTCGAAAGACTAAACCTGTAATCGGTTTGGTCCCGGCGTTGTAATTCAATCTCCAAACTCTTTCTCCATGGCCCGACGAAGCTTGAACGAGAAAAGGCTTTGATCCTGCTCAACGTCGGCGTAGGTCACAAACGCATCTTTCTTCACCGGGCGGACCAGCTTCGCGTTGCTTGCCAACCCCATGGGAAGGCAGTTCTTGTTTAGGCTCTCCTGCGCCCGGGCGAGCCGACCGTAAACGGTGTATCCCCCTTCTCCATCCAGCACATCGCCGGGTTTCAAATCCTTCTTGGCAGTCGCCGCCACGTCGGCGATAAACGAGTGGCTCGAGCCGGTCGGCTCTCCCCGCAGCGCCACCGAGGCCACACTGATTCCCAGTTCCAGGCCGATGAGGTGGTAAGGCCGATACAGCGCCGCGAACTCGCCCGATGAGTCGGTGCCCAGGCCGTACTCGGAGAAGCACCGCCTCACGTACTCCGTGGGCGCCCGGAACACCACATACACGCCCCAACGCAGATCACGCACCACTGGCGACCGGTCCCGGTTCTCGCTGGCCACCACCTCAACCGTGCCGGAATGCTCGAGAATCCCCCCCGCAGTGCGGGGCTTGAGAATATTCGGCAGGTCGTTCGCTCCCACGGGCGGAAACTGCAGACCGCAGGCCTGGGGCACCAGGCCGTTGCCGTTGGACACGGCGCACATTTCGATGGCCGACTTCGTTCCGTCCAGAAAGGAGTTGAACATTTTGGCGTTGTAATCGCCCGAGGACACGCGCTCCTCCGAAAAGCCGTAGTGGCCCCAGACCGTCTCGGGTGTGGAGTAGTGGAACTCGGGCTGGTAGCGGGTTCCCTTACCGGCGCAGACTACCTCCAGACCCACGGTTCGGGCCCAATCAATCTGCTCCGCGATGAGTGCGGGCTGGTCGCCGTAGGCCATGGAATACACGCGCCCCAGCTGCTCGGCCTTCCTCCGGAGGATCGGTCCCAGCAGCGCGTCGGCTTCCACGTTCACCATGACCACATGTTTGCCGTTTTCCAGGGCCCGCCATGCATGCTGCGCACCGGCCTCCGGCACCCCGGTGATCTCCACGATCACGTCCAGCCGGGCCTCGATGAGCTGACGGGCGTCGCTGGTAATCACGGTCTTTTTTCGTTTGGCCCCGTCCTCGATGGCGGCCGCAGAGGTCCCGAACGCCAGGGCTTCCTCGGGCCAGCCCGTCCTGAGGCAGGCCTGTTTAGCCTTATCCGGATCCAGTTCCGCGATTCCCACCAGATGCATGCCTGGAGTCAGACGGACCTGGGACAGGAACATGCTGCTGAACTTGCCTGCGCCGATGACGCCCACCCGGACGGGTCTTCCCTCGTCCGCCCTGGCCTGAAGCCTACGGTACAGATTCATGATCCTCCTCCTGCCTGAACAGAGAACTGAGCTCCTGCGCTGCAGGTCGCGATCCACCGCTGTGCAGCTCTCGAAATGGCCTCCTAATTATCTACGCACTGGTAGGGGGTCATAATCCCCGCAGCCCGCGAGAACTTCCGGATACGCATAATATAAGAGGGGGAGCACCGCAATAGTCAACCCTCCTTCCGGCTTGTCCGAGACAGGGTTTCCGCCTTTTCCTGTTCCGGTTGTGAGTCAGTTTCAAAATTTAAGTTTTTTTTTGAATGCAACTCAAATCCTACTTGATTTTTAGGAATTCACAATGTAGCTAGGGGCCTCACTGGTGTCTCTCCCCTTTGCAAGTTATCGCTTGTGCACTTGTGGCTGAAAGATACCCACGAGTGCCGCATCATTCCATGGGGAGATAACGCATCGTCTTTACATCGTAATGGGGGCATCATACCACCCAAAATGCGGGTATCGTGAGATGTGCTCACCCGCAAAACCAACCGAGGAGGAAGGAAGCCTATGGATTCGAAGAAGGTCAGTGCGAAGAAGAAAGAAGGCAAGGGCGGTTCCCCGAAGGGTGTCAGTCGCAGAAAGTTTTTGTCTGCCGCAGCAGCCGGGGCGGCGGCGCTGGGTTTCCCCATGGTCGCCAAGGCCCAGGGGCCGATTACGATGCGCTGGCAGAGCACCTGGCCGACCAAGGACATTTTCCACGAGTACGCCCTCGACTACGCCAAGAAGGTGAACGACATGACCGGCGGGGACCTCAAGATCGAGGTGCTGCCGGCCGGCGCCGTGGTGCCGGCATTCGGTCTGCTGGACGCGGTGTCCAAGGGCACGCTCGACGGCGGGCACGGCGTGTTCGTCTACCATTACGGCAAGCAGAATGCGGTGGCGCTGTGGGGGTCGAGCCCCGCTTTCGGCATGGATGCCAATATGATGCTGTCCTGGCACAAGTACGGCGGCGGCAAGGAACTGCTGGCCAAGCTCTATGCGTCCATCGGCGCGAACGTGGTGTCGTTCGCCTACGGGCCGATGACCACCCAGCCGCTCGGCTGGTTTAAAAAGCCCATCGCCAAGGTGGAAGATCTCAAGGGCCTCAAGTTCCGCACCGTGGGAATCTCCATCGACCTGTTCAACGGCATGGGCGCGGCGGTGAATGCGCTGCCCGGCGCTGAGATCGTGCCGGCCATGGACCGCGGACTGCTGGACGGGGCGGAGTTCAACAATGCCACCTCCGACAGGCTGCTCGGGTTCCCTGACGTGTCGAAGGTATGCATGCTGCAGAGTTACCACCAGAACGCCGAATCTTTCGAGATCCTGTTCAACAAGGACAAGTTCAATGCGCTGCCGGACAAGCTGAAGGCCATCATCGAGAATGCCGTTGAAGCGGCCTCCGCCGACCTCTCGTGGAAGGCGATCGACCGGTACTCGAAGGACTACATCGAGCTGCAGACCAAAGACAAGGTGAAATTCTACAAGACGCCCGATCCGATCCTGATGAAGCAGCTCGAGGTCTTCGACCAGGTCTCGGCAAAGAAGGCGGGGGAGAACCCCCTGTGGAAGGAGATCGTCGAATCGCAGAAAGCCTTTGCCGCTCGTACGGTAAGCTGGGATATGGATACCAACATCAGCCGGCGCATGGCTTACAACTATTATTTCGGCAAGAAGGCCCCGGAAAAAAAGAGCTGAGGAGTTCCTGACATCACCCATCAGCACCCGGGCGCCGCTGGCGCCCGGGTGCTAATTTCTGATTAGGATCGAATATGCAGAAAGTACTGCTCACCGTCGACAAGATCAGCACATTTGTGGGTAAGACATTTTCGTGGCTCATCGTGTCGCTTACCTTTTTGATCACCTATGAAGTGTTCTCGCGTTACGCACTCGACTCCCCGCACGCGTACGCCTTCGACGGCATGCTCCAAATGTACGGGACCCTGTTCATGATGTCGGGTGCCTACACCCTGTCGAAAAACGGCCACGTTCGCGGCGATGTGCTTTACGGGTTTTTCCCGCCGCGGCTGCAGGCCGGCCTCGACCTGGCGCTCTACATCGTGTTCTTCCTGCCCGGGGTGGTCGCACTCTGCTGGGCCGGGTACGGCTATGCCGCCGATTCCTGGGCCATTCTGGAGCACTCGAGTATCACCTCGGAAGGCCCGCCGATCTATCAGTTCAAGACCGTCATACCGGTGGCCGGGGCGTTCCTGCTGGTGCAGGGCATCGTCGAAATGATCCGCTGTGTCCTCTGCCTGAAGCAGGGCTACTGGCCGTCGCGCGAGGAGGATGTCGAGGAGGTCGATGTCGACAAGCTGAAGGAAATGGTGCACGTCAAGGACGAGGACATCGCCAAGCTCGACGAGTTTGCGACGGCAAGGAAAGGAAGCGACACATGAGAAAAGAAGCCTGGTTTGGACTTTCCATCATGGCCGCGGTGGTCGTGACGGTGTTCGCGTTGATGCCCCCGCCGTCGCAGATGACCAATGGCCACCTGGGCCTGCTGATGCTGGCGATGATCGTTGTGGCGATCATGCTCGGCTTTCCCACCGCGTTCACGCTGATGGGACTGGGCACGATGTTCACCTTCTTTTTCTACCATAGCGCGGACCCGGGGACGGCGGTGACTCGCACGCTCGACCTGATGGTTCAACGCGCTTATGCGGTCATGAACAACGACGTGCTGATCTCGGTGCCCCTGTTCGTGTTCATGGGCTACCTGGTCGAGCGCGCCAACCTGATCGAACGGCTGTTCAAGAGCCTGCACCTGGCGACCGCGGCCATACCCGGGTCGCTGGCTGTCGCGACGGTCATAACCTGTGCAGTCTTCGCCACCGCCTCCGGAATCATCGGTGCGGTGGTGACGCTGATGGGCCTGCTCGCGTTCCCGGCGATGCTCAAGGCGGGGTACAACATACGGCTGGCGGCGGGCTCGGTGACCGCGGGCGGCACCCTCGGCATCCTGATCCCGCCGTCGGTGCTCCTGATCCTCTATGGCGCCACCGCCGGAGTGTCCGTGGTGCAGCTTTACGCTGGCGCCTTTTTCCCCGGCATCATGCTGGCTGCCCTCTACGTTGGCTGGATCGTCGTCAACGCAAAACTCAGGCCCCACATTGCGCCGCCGTTGTCCGCGGAAGACCGGCGGGTGAATTTGCCCAAATTCGCGGATATCATCTCAAGGACCCGCAGGAACGTCATGGTGGGGCTGATTAGCGCGCTCAAGGGAAAGCGCAACGCCGACGTTCCGCTGCGTACCCTGGTTAACCACCTAATTATCGCGCTGCTGCCGGCACTGGCAGCAGGCCTGTTCATGGGATCGATCTATCTTGCCGTGACTGCACCGGACTACGTGGTGCCTGCGGGGTTGCAAGAAATGGGGCTCGCAGCTATGACGGACGAGCAAGTCGAGGGCTTGCTGACGCCGGAGGCGGAAGAAGCCGGCCAAAAAGAAACAAAGGAGCCTTCGGCCTATTCCCGACCGGCTGAAAGAGCCGAGGCGGAGTCGAAAGAGCCGGAGGAGACAACGGTCGCGCCGGGTGAGCGCAAGCCCGTCCCCACGGGATACTGGATCACGCTCGCTATCGTCGCGGCGGGGCTCGTGGTGTTCTATGCGGTCTTCACTTTCGTTAGGCTCGAGATCTTCAAGATGCTGCTGGCCTCCTTCTTCCCCCTGGCGCTCCTGATCCTCGGGGTGCTTGGCACCATCGTCGTCGGCCTGGCCACTCCGACCGAGGCGGCGGCGATGGGATCGTTCGGCGGGTTCGTGCTGGCGGCCGCCTACCGGCAGCTCACCTTCGGCCGGGTCAAGGAATCGGTCTTCCTCTGCGCCAAGACCAGCGCGATGGTGTGCTGGCTTTTTATCGGCTCGGCCATTTTCGCCGCAGCCTTTGCCCTGCTCGGCGGACAGGAGATCGTCAATGCCTGGGTCAAGTCGCTCGACATGACGCCGGTGCAATTCATGCTCCTCGCGCAGGTCATCATCTTCCTGCTCGGCTGGCCGCTGGAATGGACCGAGATCATCGTCATCTTCATGCCGATCTTCATCCCCTTGCTGTCGCACTTCAACATCGACCCGCTCTTCTTCGGCCTGCTGGTCGCGCTCAACCTGCAGACGGCTTTCCTGTCGCCGCCGGTGGCCATGGCCGCGTTCTACCTGAAGGGTGTGTCCCCGCCACACGTGTCGCTGAACCAGATCTTCCTCGGGATGATGCCGTACATGGCGATCCAGGTGCTCGCGCTCCTCATCCTCTATCTGTTCCCGGCGATTGGGTTGTGGCTGCCCTCTTTGGTGTACACGGCGGGGTGAGTGAAAATTTCATGTCCTCCGGGACATGAAATTTTTAACGAACAAACCGGATGATAACTGGAGGATGAAGGGACCAATGAAACCGAAGGTACTGGTGACCCGTGAGGTATTCGACGACGTTTTGGTGTATCTGCGCGAATATTTCGATGTGACCGACAACCAGGCGGATACGCCCATGGATGTCGAGACGCTGGCCCGGAACCTCGCCGACAAGACCGGAGCCATGACCACCCTGGTGGACCGGGTCGATGCCAGGCTCCTCTCGAACTGCCCCAAGCTCAAAGCCGTATGCAACATCGCCGTGGGTTTCAACAACATCGACCTCAATGCCTGCACCCGGGCCCGGGTCATGGCCACCAACACCCCCGGCGTTCTGGACGACAGCACCGCGGACTTCACCTGGGCCCTGATCCTGTCCACAGCCCGAAGGGTGGTGGAATCCGATGCACATGTGCGGGCAGGTGAATGGAAGCTCTTGTATCTTAAGCAGTTCCTGGGCGCGGATGTGCATCACGCCACCATGGGCATCCTGGGCTTCGGCCGGATCGGCAGGGCGACCGGTTTTCGCTGGCCGACCTGACCTACACCAAGGAGATGCGCGCGGTCCGGGCGGAGCGTGCCCAATCCGGGCCGATGGCGACGACCGGCCACTCGGGCCTGCGCGGCGAGAAGCTCG
>JBLMXM010000410.1:0-15495 GCA_050257775.1 Hyphomicrobiales bacterium | reverse complement strand
CGCAAGTTGGGAATAGTTCACCGAAGGCGCAATGGATGTAATGACTTGGTGCCGGCGGCCGGCACGGACCCGGTTGACAAACCGGGTGGTGGTTTCTGCCGGGCTTTCCGACACCTGGATGCCTTCGGCGGCTAACCGTTTCAGGATCCAGGTTTCGGCATGCGCCACTCTGGACACAACCCATGTAGGCAGCCCATGGCGCCGGTACGTGAGGCCGGCGTAAGTCGTGACGCCCCCAATTTTCATAAATGTGACGCGGCCGATAACGTTGCGGTCGATGGTGGTCGATCCCACGACGGCGACGCCGCGCTGGATCGCCGCGTGCTTGGAGAGACGGAGAGTGGCAGGCATCGGTCACCGCCTGGCCGGAGAATCCTTCTGGCCGTCGAGGATGCCGCGCAAGCGGTCGCGTTCGGCCCTTGCCTCGCGTAGTTTCGCCTCGAGTCTCTCATGCCGGTCGGCAGGGGCCGATGCCAGTTCAGTTTCAAGATTTTCGACCTCCCGTCGCAGTCGGTAGAGGTCCTTGGCAATCAAGCGAATGGACATGGTGGCTTTGGGTTTGGTATTAAGGTGTCAGGTGTAAAATTTTAGATGTCAGGTGTTGGTTTTTTGCATTGGGTAAGCGGGATCTCAAACAAGCATGAACGAACGCCGGATTTCTAAAGTCAGCGACGGAGTCTCAAGCTTATTAAGTGGCCTTATATCACTTATCGGCAGCCAAATCCACGGACACTTTGAGGTCGTGTGCAGCTAACACCTAACACCTAAAACCTAAAACCTGAAACCTAAAACCCGTCATGGCATCTCCACCCATGTCCACTCTCGAGGAGCTCGCCTCTCTACTGAACCGGCCGTTGCGCATCGGAAGCAGGACTATCCCGAAGCGCCTGGTTTTTGCGCCCATGACCTTTCTAGGCCACATCGCTTTTCGTGAGCTTCTATCAGGATTCGGGGGATTCGGTCTGCTGTTTTCCGAGATGTGCAGCTCCAAAACTATTCCGACTGAAAACCGACAGGTGTCCAACCATTTCAAGTGGCGGGATGAAGAGTTGCCGTTCCTGGTCTGCCAGGTCATGGGCTCGGACCCTGTCCACATGGCGGAGGCTGCCGTGCGGATCGAAGCCGAGGGCTTTTTCGGTGTGGATCTCAATTTCGGCTGCTCCTCCGTCGCCATTTGCCGGCGCCGATGCGGTGCGGAGCTGCTCAAAACCCCCGACCTTGCGTTGAAGATCGTTGATCGCGTGCGCCGCGCGGTGAGCATACCGTTGACAGTGAAGTTCCGCACGGGTTGGAAGGACGATGCCGAAGCGGCCGTCCGCCTGGCGCGGCGCTTCGAAGCGGCCGGGGCCGACGCGGTCACGTTCCACCCGCGGGTGGCGCCGGATCGGCGCGCACGGCCTCCCAAGTGGGAATACATCGCGCTGGTCAAACAAGCTCTCAACATCCCTGTCTTCGGGAACGGGGATGTCATCGACGCGGAAGGGTGCCTGCGCATGCTGAGGATCACAGGCTGCGACGGAGTTTCGCTAGGGCGCATCGCTATCGCGAAGCCCTGGGTGTTTGCCGAGTGGACCGCCGGGTTTAAGCCGACGCCGGGCATTTTCGAACAAACAGCAGCGCACCTGCTGGAGTTGACGGCCCGGCACTTCGAGGCCAAAGCCGCCGTGAGGCGCTTGCGGAAATTCGCAATGTACTTCGCCTCGAACTTCCGGTTCGGCCACAGCCTGTGCGGCCGGATTCAGAACGCCGGCAGCCTGGACGAAATTCAAAGGATTCTGGATTCATTCTTCGCTGCCCCGCCGGAATTGACCTCCGCCCCGAACAAGAACTACTTCCAATAACCCGCTGAGCCTCGTGTCGAGCCCCATAAGTATTTCTTAACAATAAAGCCCCCGGCATGCGTTGGGAGGAGTCTTCAGTTGAAAAAATTCCAAGCACGCCATCCGAAATCCGAAGTAATTCCAAGATTCAAATTTCCCAATGCTTTACGCATATTTTGCAGTTGGGTCGTTGGGTCATTAGAATTTGTTTCGGGTTTCGATATTCGAATTTCGAGCTTTCATTGGTGCTACAGGTTGTGGGAAAGAACGAGCAAGTTCTTATTGACCGCGACCCGTGTCTGGGGCTGGAGATAATCGTGCTGGTCTTCGCGAAACGGCAGATAGGCCAGCCGGAACTGAGTGGGCTGGATGGTGATGCGTGCGAGGATGTCGGCGACCAAACGGCGGGGTTTGAGAAATCCCGCCAGCACGATTCTAAGGCATTCGCAAGCCTCTTCCGCCGGCAGTGTCACCGGATGATGGCGACCCGAGGGCAGGGAGGGTTCCAGCATGGGCTGGGCCTGGATGAGCGTCAGGCTTTCGGCCAGACGCAGAAAGGCCTTGGCTCTGACCTTGAAAGCGGGCGTCCAGAAACGGAACTCACGCTCTTCAAATGATGGTTCGGCCAGCCTCGGCAGATTGGCAAGTTGGATCAGGTCCGCATAACTTTTCAGAGTCACTTCCGCGATATCGCAACTGATCTGCCAGAACGGCAGGAACAGGCAGCCCTCCTCGGCATTTCCCAGGCAAAAAGACTCGACTCGGGTCAACCGTTCCTTGGAGGGGTACCAAGAAGACTTGCAGTTGCGGCAGTGCAGCACCAGGGCATCGCGTTCTCCTTCGAGGTCCCAACCGCAGTCCGGGCAGAGGGCCGCCATGAAATGAGCCTTCCAGTCCGGTTTGGCCCCCTTAAAGGCATCATGCGGGAACCCGTCGCTCTCCGTGGCCAAAGCCTGGTCCAGCACCGCGTCGTAAAGCTTATCTTGTATGTAAAACGGGGAGTAAAGCATCGCCATGGACTCTCCGATGTGGGCGCTGCAGATGATCGGCTGGGGGAGCCCCTGGCTGAAACGTCGATGGAATGTTCTGAAGGTCTCGGTGAACGATGTGGACGGGGGGATGAAATGGCCTCCCATGTCCGGTGCAACGAACTTCAGTTTCATGGCTTGGGCGCGCAGGCCCAACGTCAAAGGGAATCCCGGTATATCCGCGGCGCAATGGCTGACGTCGACGAATTTGTGATCATTTCCCGCCGGCGTGGTGAAAAATAGGACTCCTTTGAACCTCCAGTACGGAAGATAATAAAGTTCCTTGCCGGAGGGACTCTTTGCCGGAAGGACGTAACGGAGATAGTCCCGGGTCAGCAGGAACGACCGCACTCGGCAAAACGGGCAGGCGAAGAGGCGATCGGTTTCCTCCAGGTGCGCCGGTGCTCCGCACTGCGGGCAAGCGTGCTCGATTTGAAACGTAGACATTAATAGGTGGTGTCAGGTGTTCGGTTTCATGTGTTAAGCATTTGATAATAATGCGATCTCATCCTTCGCTTAAAACCTACAACCTAAAACTTGAAACGATTTTTTATAATTTTTCTCCACAATCATTGCAGTATATCGAGTCCGGCAAGTTGGCCGTGCCGCACCCCTTGCAGATTTTCTTCTGTGGGCCGGCGCCTGCTTCCAGTCCACAGCGAGGGCAGAACTTTGAAGTGGGTGCAAGATTCTCGCCGCAGCGAGAGCATTGCGTGAACACCACCAGCTGGTGCCCGCACTGCGGGCAGAACTTGGAGTCCGCCGGGATCACGCTCTGGCATTCCGGGCAGGCGGAGGTCGATGCAGACGCCGCGGGCTGGGCAGCGGGCCGCTGACCGGAGAAGTACTGGGCGAACATGGCCGGCAGCATGAGTCCCAGACCGGTGCCCATGCCGGAAGCAGCACCGCCATCGGCGGCTGAAGCCTTTTCCATGGCCATGGCTGCCTTCATCTGCATGAGCTTTTCCATGTCCTTGAAGACCCCCATGCGGCTGCGGTCGTCTATGGCCTGCTGAACCTCGGGCGGCGGTGTGATGGCATTGATGTAGATCTGGGTGAGACGGATGCCGAAATGCCCGAAATCCTGCTCCAGGCGTTTGCTGAGGCCTTCGGAAAGCTCGTCATACTTAGCCGGGAGGTTCAGGAGCGAATCGAGGGTCTGACCCATGTAATCGTTGAATCGCGAGACGATGACCCGATTGAGATATTCTTCGACTTCTTCGGTGCTGTAAACTCCCTGGGTCCCCACCAGGCTGTTGATGAACAGGACCGGCTGAACCACCTGGATGTTGAACACCCCGAAGGCCCGCAGCCGCACCAACCCCAGCTCAGCGTCCTTGAAAGCAACGGGATCCCGGGTGCCCCATTTGAGATTCGTGAACACCTTCAGGTTGACAAAATACATTTCGGCCCGCAGGGGACTGTTCATCGCCCACGGAATGCTGGCAATCTTGGTCAGGATGGGGATGTTGCCGGTTTTCAGGGTGTGGCGTCCTGGACCAAAGGCGCCCACGGCCTTGCCTTTGTAAAAGAACACCGCCGCCTGGCTCTCACGGACAGTGAGCTGCGCTCCCCATTTGATCTCGCCCGAGCCTTCCTGCGGAAGCCGGTGAACGAGTTCCTTGCCGCTTTCGTCGAACCACTCAAGGTTCTCCAAGAATATGATGCTTTTATCGGCCATGGCTCCTCCCGCGTCGGATTGGTTGCGAATTTCGACATTCGGATTATCGGCGTTTCCAGCTCGAAACTTGAGCTCGCCGGGGGGTTGCACCTGCCAGCAGCGATATTTATTCTTAGGCCGGCTTTATTCGAAAAGGAGAAGCAGCCCATGATCCGCATTTCAAAAAAAACTCGGATCAACCGGGATGAGATCATTGCCAGGGCTTCCCGCTATTTTGGAAAAGGCGGCGAAGGGCTGGATGAAACAGAGCGCGGTCCCTGCTGCGTTTCTTTTTCAGGGGCCGGAGGATATGTCACTGTGATGGTGGTCGAGAGGAGCGACCAACGGGAGGTTGACATAGAAAGCCGTGAGTTCGAATATCAGGCCAAACGGTTCCTCGAGTCCGTCTGACGTAATCCCTCGGTTATCATCCTGACTCAAGACACCTCAAGACCCGGACACATAGGTGGGGTCGTTTGCAAAAAAAATCCTTTAGCGCGACGACTCTGAACCATCCCGAGGTCAAGGCGCGCGAATCTTGTGTCGCGAGCCGCACTGGCCGTGCGCCGCAGCGAGGGCGAGATAGATGCGGTTCGTGCGGCTGCGGGACACTGCATCATCGGATCCGTTGACTTCGTAAGAAGCCCAAAGTTAAGGCGCGCAAGGCCTGCAGGCCGAGGCGTACTGGAGTACGCCGCAGAGCTATCGGGTCGCAGTGGAACGTAGGATTTGGGCTTTTTGCGAAGTCAGCGCCGGGCCAGCCAATAGATCACTGGCACCAGCAATGCGGCCAGTATGAGAAGCCCGGGGGCCGAGAGATATGCTGAATACCACGGCAGGTTCCGACGGCGTGATTTTTTGAACTCGGAAAGGAACCAGTTGCCGAGAATAACGGCCCCTAGTAGGACCGAGACCAGTTTGGCGGCTTCGATGAGCGATGTCACGTTGCACTCTTCGGATTGAGCTTGGCAGTGGATTCTTCTGGGATTGTATTATGGAATTTGCCCGCGCGGCCAGGAAGTAAATTGTGGTTGATATTTTCGACGGTTAGTGTATAAAGTATCTGCACACCGGGACGGCCGAGCCCATGAGGTTGGTGCAAAACTTCGTCTCTGGCCGTGGTCTGGCGTTGCTTGGCTTTTGGCAATGCTCACGTATCTTCGAATATGTCGGGCTTTCCAAAACACCGGGCGCTCGGGTTGACGGTGCAATAGTTGTTTTTCAACGACCTGCTGATGTCCGGTTGGCGCGCCTGGAGGGATTTGAACCCCCGGCCTACGGATTAGAAGTCCGTTGCTCTATCCAACTGAGCTACAGGCGCTTTCGGTTTTTTTATCACAAGTCCGAGAGTGTGTCTATAGGTATTGCCGGCCGTACGGGCCGATAACTGCTGAAAAAAACAGCAAAGATTATCCTTCACGCGGGCAAAAGAATGAAAAAAGAGGTAAAGCACAAGAAGCTGACGGGCAAAGCGAAAACCAGGGCTGCGCCTAAGCCTGCGCCTAAACTCCAGAAGAACGCCAAAAGAACCGTGAAGGCCGGCTCGACGAAAAAATCCGCCCAGCGGATGAAAGCGGCCAAGCCGGGCAAATCGGCCGCAAGGACCAAACGATCCCCGAAGGCCGCGCCGGCCAAAAAGAAGCCGCCGGCAAAGCCTGCGGCACGGGTCAAGTCCAGAAAGGCCGCTCCGAAAAAGCCCTCCCCCCAGCCGTCGAAGACGGCCAGAGCAGGCCAGAAGGCTAAACGAACACCTGCCCGGCAGGCCCCGGCTGAGAAAAAGAAGGAAAAACCGCATCTTAAAGCGGCCAAGCCGGCGCCGGAAAAGACTGCCAAGCCCCTAAAAGCCGAACAGACTGAAAAAGCGGAGGAATCCGACAAGGCTCTCGTCAAGTTCGACCCGCTGCAGCGCTACCTGTCCGAAATCAGCAAGTACAGGCTGCTCACCCGGGAAGAGGAGCGCGACTACGGCATCCGCGTCAAGGAGCAGAGCGACAAAGATGCGGCCTACGTGTTGGTCACGGCTAACCTGCGGCTTGTGGTGAAGATTGCCCTGGAGTTCCAGCGGGTGTGGATGCAGAACCTCCTGGACCTCATCCAGGAAGGCAACATCGGCCTGATGCAGGCGGTTAAGAAGTTCGACCCCTACAAAAACGTCAAGTTCTCCTACTACGCATCCTTCTGGATCAAGGCCTACATCCTCAAATTCATCATGGACAACTGGCGCCTGGTGAAGATCGGCACCACTCAGGGCCAGCGTAAACTCTTCTTCAAGCTGAAGAAGGAAAAGCAGCGGTTGATCGAGCAGGGGTTTGATCCCAAGCCCAAACTGCTGTCCGAGCGTCTAGGCGTTTCCGAGCGCGAAATCGTCGACATGGACCAGCGCCTGGACAGTTGGGACGTGTCCCTGGATGCTCCGCTCAAGAATGATTCCGAGACCGAACGCATTGAATTCCTGAGCACGGAGAACGAGTCGGTCGAAGAACAAGTATCCAAGAAAGAAATAGAGCTGCTGCTTCATAACAAGATTACGGAGTTCCGGAAGAAGATGTCGCCGCGGGAGATCGAGATTTTCGAGTTGCGGATCTTTTCCGACAATCCCGTTACCCTTCAGGAAATCGGCGACCGCTACGGAATATCCAGAGAACGGGTCCGGCAGATCGAGAAGAACATCATCCGTAAGATGCGTGAATTTTTCAAGCGTGAGATCCCCGATTTCGCGTCATATTCGGAGGACACCGGCCCGGAATAACGATGCGGAGCCAGTGACTCTCCTCGCCCGACGTTAGGAAACCTTCCCATGAAACACCAACGATTGATGGCTGCCGCAGCAACGTGCCTTTTCGGCCTGATTTGGGGATGCGCTTATCCCTCCGCACCGACCGCCCCGGGGACCCCGGGCCCACAGACGCCACCGACGGTTCAGGAGGCGTCGAGCGAAGCCCAGCCACAGCCAGAAAACGCATATTTTTATTTTTTAGCAGCGCAAAAAGAGCGCCGGGCAGGGCAGCCGGACAAGGCGATCCTGCTTTTGAAAAAAGCCATAGACGCCGACCCGGACTCCACTTACCTGAAGCGTGAGCTGGCTACCGTCTACCTGCAGAATAAGGAGGAAGAAAAGGCCCTGGCCGTTCTGGAGGATCTGCTGGCGAAAAACCCCGACGACGTCAAGGGGCTCATCCTCTACGGCGGCATCCAGCAGATGCGCAAGCAGACCGCTGAGGCGCTCAAGACCTATGAACGCGTAATCCAATTGGATCCATCCCAGGAGAAGATCTACTCGATCATCGGCGGCATTTACCTTGAAGCCAAGGATATGGTCAACGCGGAGCGGGTGCTGCGGAAATTGGTCGAACGGTTCCCGAACTCTTACACGGGGCATTTTCTGCTGGGCCGGTTGTACCTGGCCCAAGGCAAACCCGCCCTGGCGGCAAAGGCCTTCCGGAGAAGCGCCGAGGCCGATCCCGAAAGCATCGAACCGCTGTTCGAACTGATCAAGCTCGCACGCGAACAGGGCCGGCGGGAGGAGGTATTGCAGCTCAGCCAGGAGATTCTGGAACGCGACCCGGACAACAGCCGGGCCCGCCTAGAATTGGCGCTTTACTATCGACAGGTCGGCATGAAATCCGAAGCCGAGGGGATCCTCAAACAACTGGGCGAGCGCAGCCGGTCTGAATTTGAAGTCGTCCTGCAGGTTATTCAGGGCTATGTCGATGCCAAGAAATACGACGACTCCCTCTATCTGGTGAACGGCATGCTGAAGGGCGCTCCAGACAGCCCGGATCTCCATCATCTAAAGGGGTTCATCCTGTTCGGGCTCAAGAAAAATACCGAGGCCTTGGTGGAGTTCCGCCAGGTCACCCCCGCATCGCGGTTTTATCAGGATGCAGCGGTCCACATCGCCTTTATCCTGCAGGAGCAGGGCAAGATTGACGAGGCCATTGAACAGCTGAAAGGGGTAATCCAGAATAACCCGGAAAACTCAGAGCTTAAATACTACCTGGCGTCGGTCTACGAGGAAGCCCGCAACTTCGACGAGGCCGAGCGGCTGCTCCGGCAGGCGATTGAAAAGGACCCGGACAATCCACGGTTTTATTTCCGACTCGGCGTCATCTATGACAAGCAGAAGAAAAAGGATGCCGCCATAGAGGCCATGCGCAAGGCTATCGCGCTGGACCCCACAGACGCCAATGCGCTGAACTATCTTGGTTACACTTACGCCGACCTCGGCCAGAATCTGGACGAGGCCGAGCGGTTGGTTCTGGAGGCGCTCAAGTACAAGCCGAATGATGGCTATATTACCGACAGCCTGGGGTGGGTGTACTACAAGAAGGGGCAGTACGAGAAGGCGCTGCAATACTTGAAGAAGGCCAGCGACCTGATGCCGGATGACCCGGTCATCATGGAGCATGTGGGGGATGCGTACCTTAAGCTGAACGACAAGGCGAACGCCCTGAGCCAGTATCAGAAAGCCATGGCGAAACGGGAGAAGGAGAAAGACAAGGATCCGGAAAAGGTGCAGGAGAAAAACGAACTGAGGACGAAGATCCGGCAGTTGAAAGAGAATGGCCAATGAAGAAGAGGATGAGCGCCGTGGCTCACGCGAAACCGGTGCGCCGACTGTATACCGGCTTGGCCGTTGCAACGCTGATGGCAGCCGTTGTGTTATGCGGCTGCGCCATGATGTCGGAGAGTATTGGTCTGCCGCCGGCCGCGGAGGACATTTCTCCCTCCGCCATTGAAGCCCGGTCGATTCTGGAGCGTCTTCAGAAGACGAATGAAACACTCAAGAATTTCAAAGGAGTCGGGCGTCTGACGATCCGCAAGGAGGGCAAGGTGCAGATGGATGAACGCCTGGCCTGGATTGGTTCGGACCCGCTGAAGCTCAGTGTCGTTCTGTTCGCTGGCGGGTTCCCGGCCGCGCGCATGGCCGGAGACGGCGAGTGGCTCTATTACCAGGACGCCGAGGCGCCGAACTCACCGGTCAAGAAAGTCCGGGCGAGTGACCCGGATTTCAAACGCCTGCTCTCCATCCCTATCCAGTCCAGCGACATACTTGCGCTCATGCGCGGCAGGATCCCCATTCGTGAGTACCGGTCGGCGCGCCTTCAGCCGCTTACCTCCGGCAAGGGCTTTGTACTTCTGCTGATGAGGACCTGGGGCGTTCAGCAGAAGATCTTTCTGGATGAAAGCAAATCCGGAGTAACTCAGACCGAGGTATACGACTCCTCCGGGAATCTGTTGTTCCAGGCCAATTTCCTCGAGATGCAGCTCGTCGACGGCTACATGGTCCCTTTGCGCCTGGTGGTCTCAAATGACGACAAGGTTGTTGTCCAGCTGCTCGTGGAAAGATACTGGGCCGATGTGCCCGTGACGCCCTCCATGTTCGTCCTCGGCTCACCGGGATAAGGCGTGAAATGCTCGCCGAAATCCTTGCCACCGGAGAAGAAATCCGCACCGGCTCCCTCGTGGATTCGAACTCGGCCTATATCGCTGAACAGCTGGAGGAAAACGGGGTAAAGGTGGCCCGGCTCAACGGCGTCGGCGATGATCTGCTGCATCTGAAAGCCGTACTGGCAGAGATCGGCGCCAGGGCTGAACTGGCCGTGGTTACCGGCGGACTGGGTCCGACCGTCGACGATCTTTCCGCCGAGGCCGCTGCCGCAGCCGCGGGCGTGGAGCTCGACCTGGACCAGGCTGCGCTGTCCTCCATCGAGGAATTCTTCCGGAAGCGTAACCGACCGATGAATCCATCCGTCCGGAAGCAGGCCATGCTTCCGAAAGGTTCCGAGATCCTTTTTAACGCAGTCGGCACGGCGCCCGGCTTCTGCCTGAGGATCAACCGCTGCCTGTTTTTTTTCCTGCCGGGCGTTCCGTTCGAAATGAAGCGCATGCTCGCAGACCACGTCCTGCCCCGCATCGCCAAGTATTCGGGCGGAACGCGGGACTACCGTCTGATCAAGACCTTGGCCTGCTTCGGCCTGACCGAATCGCTTACCGGCGAGCGCCTCGCCGGCTTGGGGGAAGAGTTTCCCGGCGTTCAGCTGGGGCTGCGAGCCAAGTTTCCCGAAATCCAGGTGAAGCTTTACGCCAGCGGCCCTGATGAAGTTCAGGTGTCTCACCGGCTGGAAAGGGCCTGCGAGTGGGCACGGGCGCGGCTGGGGGATATCGTTTTTTCCGACTCGAGCGAGCCCATGGCCGCGGCCGTGGGCCGCCTGCTGCGGGAGAGGAAAGCCACTCTGGCCGTGGCCGAGAGTTGCACGGGAGGCCTGATCTCCCACCTGTTGACCGAAATCCCCGGAAGCTCGGATTATTTTCTCTTATCGGCCGTGACCTATGCCAACGAGGCCAAGATGCGCGTGCTGGAGGTTTCCGCGGACACGCTGTTGCGCTGCGGTGCCGTGCACGTCGACACTGCAACCGAGATGGCCGCTGGCGCGCGTCGGATTTCCGGGGCGGCCTACGGCATCGCCACCACCGGGATCGCCGGTCCGACGGGCGGTTTTGCCGAGAAACCGGTGGGCACGGTGTGCATCGGCCTTTCCACGCCGACCCAGGAGTTCGGCTACCATTTTCAATACACCTATGACCGCCGTTCCATGAACAAGCAGATGTTTGCCATGAAGGCCATGGATGTGCTCCGGCGTGAGCTGTTGGGGCTTCCGCATGTATTTTGAGCCATGAGATTCCTAAGCCGGGCCGTCACGGGCATACTGAAGCTCAGAGGATTCAGGCGGCTGCCGGCAGCAGCGTCCCCTGCCGAGCCGGTGCCGGGTGCGGCTCTGCCCGAAGCCGGCAGTCTCACGATCCGTGCGGGCTGGCTTATCGACGGCAGCGGAGGCCCGATACGGCGGAATGTTCAAATCGAGGTCCGGAATGGTCTCATCCAAGCGCTGGAAGACCGGTCGGTCCTGTCACCCGGCACTCCTCCTACCCCAGCAAAGGCGCACCTTGATTTCAGCGGCGGCACTGTCCTGCCCGGCCTGATCGACAGCCACGTGCACCTGACCATGACCGGGTCGGTGGATGAGAACCTCAGGGCGCATCTTCGGGATGCTTCCTTTGAGGTCGTGCGGAAGATGATCCTGGAGAACCTGCGCGAACATCTCCGCACCGGGGTGATTGCCGTGCGCGACGGGGGCGGCGCCCGCGGCAATGTTTTGCGCTTTTCCAAGAGAAGTCCGGGCCGCGGACAGCCCGTGCGGGTTCTGGCTGCCGGCCGGGCGTGGCACCGGCCCGGCCGCTACGGACGGCTCATCGGCCGGTCGCCGGCAAGGGGTCTCGATCTGGCACAGGCGATCCGGTTGAACGGCGAGCCGGCCGACCACATCAAGATCGTGAACTCCGGTTTGAACAGCCTGACGGCATACGGCAAGCAAACCGCACCGCAGTTCGATCTGGCGGAGATGTCCGCCGCTGTCCGGGCGGCCGCGGAGCGGGGGTTGTCCGTCATGGTGCACGCCAACGGCGAGGCGCCCGTGCGGATCGCGGTCCAGGCGGGCTGCGGTTCGGTCGAGCACGGGTTCTTCATGGGCAGGGACAACCTGGCGCGCCTGGCGGACAGAGGAGTGATCTGGGTGCCCACGGCCGCCACGATGCAAGCCTATGCCCGCATTTACCGGCGGACCGGGAGGAACCCCGATGTCGCCCTCCGGACGCTTGATCATCAGCTCGAGCAGCTCGCGCTGGCAAGGCGCTTGGGGGTGAGGGTGGCGCTGGGCACGGATTCAGGGAGCCCAGGCGTGCATCACGGTTCCGCCGTCATCGAAGAACTGGAGCTCCTGATACAGGCCGGTTTTAGCCTGGAGGAGGCCATCGGGTGCGCTTCGGCGAATGCCGGGCCGCTGGCCGGCCCCCGTTTTGGATTGCTGCAGCACGGCCGCCCGGCGACCTTTGTTGTCCTGGATGCCGAACCATCCAGGCTGCCCGGGGAGCTGAGCCGTATCCGAGCGGTGTTCGTCGATGGGATAAAGCAGTTTGAGAGTGGATGAGCCATACGAAAAATTCTAAGCTCGAAATACGAAATCCGAAACAATCCCCAAATTCAAATGCCCGAATGCTCTAAACATGTTTTACGATTAGGTCGTCTTGGATATTTGAATCTGATTCGGGTTTCGATATTCGAATTTCGGATTGCATTGCAGCCCCTCCCCGGATCTCGCACCTTGGTCAGGTAACGGAAATTATCTCCGGGACACGACGATAGAACTTCTCAGGCCCTTGCTCAGCCATAGGGACGCTTCGCAGATGAATTCCCCCTGGTGGCCGGGATCGCTCATGAGATGATCGCCGTTTTTCTGGATGATGAGGCGCTTGGGTGCGACCGCGCAGCGGAAGATTTCGTGCGCATGGGAGACCGGAACCACCGCGTCGGCTTCCCCGTGAAAAACAAGAACATTACGGACCCTGGTGAGGACCGGGCCAAGGTCGAACTCATCCCTCAGCACCGCGGCCATGCGCCTCGTCTCCGGGCTGCCTTCCGGCTCCCGGGCGGCGGCGTTCAGCGGCCGGCTTCTGACCGGTGCCGCAAAGACGACCAGCGTGGCAACTTCCCTTTCGCCGGCCACCCGCAGGCCCACGGCGCCGCCCATGCTGCTGCCGAAAATCCCGATCCGTTTTCCCAGATCGCCGCGGTCGCGGAGGTATTCCATCGCCTGGAGCAAGTCGCTCGCCCGGGACTCCAGGGAGGTAACCTCCTCCAGGCGCCCTTCGCTCTCGCCGCAGCCGCGGTGATCGAATCGAAAGAAGGCCAACCCGAGGCGGTTGCAGGCCGCCGCCAGCGCAATCTGTTTCGGGGAGTGACGGTCGCTCAAGAGCCCGTGGCAGCCGATGACAACGGCGGGCAGGGGTGCGTCGGGTAGGTGCAGCGTCCCGCGCAGAGTGAGGCCATCCGCCATAAAACTCACGTCAATTTCCCCGCGTGCTGATCCCAATTATTTTCCCCCTTTGATGAGCTCGTAAAAAGTTATCCGTTTCGACGACTTCGTAAAAAGGTCAAGGTCAAGGCGCGCGAATCTCGTGGCGCGAGGCGTACTTAAAGTACGCCGCAGGGCCAGCGAGATGAAGCGCAACGCCGAGATTGGCCTTTTTACGAAGCCGTCTTCCTTGAATTCTCTTGAAGTTACCTTGGCCTTCTTTTAATCTACACCCGTTATGCGCAGAAAAGAATACCCCTTGATCGAGGCGGACGTCACCGGCCTTGCCTTCGGCGGCCGTGGCATCGCCCGGGTAGATGGGATGGCGGTCTTCGTGGACAAGGCCGTGCCGGGCGACCGGGCTGTGATCCAGTTCACCCGCAGAAAAAAAAACTTTGCCGAAGCCCGTCTGGTGGACATCCTCCAGCCTTCCGCAGACCGGGTGACGGCCCCCTGTCGGTACAGCGGATTCTGTGGCGGGTGCACCTGGCAGTTCCTGCGTTACGAAAAACAGCTCGAGTACAAGCGCCGCCACGTGGCTGAGTCGTTAGAACACATCGCCGGCATCCACCAGACGCCGGTCCATACGACCGCTCCGTCTGAGTCCATCTTTGCATACCGCAATAAGATGGAATTCACATGCGCCGATCGGCGCTGGCTGCTGCCCGATGAAATGAACGACCCCGGAGCCGACCGGGCGTTCGCGCTGGGCCTGCATGTGCCCGGAACGTTCCACAAAGTTATCGACACCCTGGAGTGCCTCCTGCACCCGGATCTCGGGAACCGGATTCTGGCGGAGATCCGGGGTTACATCAAGTCCTCCAGCCGGCCGGTCTACGGACTGCGCAGCCACGAGGGGTATTGGCGCTTTGTCATGCTGCGCAACTCGGCCTCGACCGGCCGGTGGATGGTCAACGTGGTCACGGCCTTCGAGGACGATAAGGCCCTGCCGGCCTTGGCGGGGCGGCTGATGTCCACATTTTCCGAAATCACCTCGGTCGTAAACAACATCACGGCGCGCAAAGCCGGGATCGCCGTGGGCGAATTCGAGCGTGTGGTCGCCGGCGAACCCGGCATCCGTGACGCCATCGGCCGGTTTGAGTTCGAAATTTCGGCCAATTCGTTCTTCCAGACGAACACCCGAAGTGCGGCGCGGCTCTACGAAACGGTGGCGGAATATGCCGGGTTGAACGGCGGCGAGACCGTGCTCGACCTTTACAGCGGCACCGGCACCATCCCCGTTCTTCTTTCAGGGCATTGCCGGGAAATCGTCGGCATCGAGATCTCGGCGAGTGCCGTGGCCGATGCCGAGAAGAATTGCCGCCTGAACGGGATTACGAACTGCCGGTTTGTGCCGGGAGACATCCAGGATTGCCTGCCCGGCCTCGACATGCGGCCGGATGTGGTAGTCATCGATCCGCCGCGGGTCGGAATGGCTCCCGATGCGCTCGGGCAGGTTCTCGGAATGGCCCCGGAGCGCATCGTCTATGTCTCCTGCAATCCCGCGACCCTCGCCCGCGACCTGGCTCTGCTGAAGGAGGCTTACGACGTGCTGGAAATCCAGCCGTTTGACATGTTTCCGCACACCTTTCACGTGGAATCGGTTGCACGACTGGTCAAGAAGCGAGAAAGGAGGGCGCAATGAAAGTGGTCTTCCACAATGACTTTTACGAGGTTTACACCGACGATCCGGCTGCGGGCCCCGGTCGGATGGAGGCCATCATGTCGGTGATCGAGCCGCACGTGGAACTCGTAAAAGCCGAGACCGCCTCCGAAGCGCAGATCGCAGCCGTTCACACGGCCGAGCACATCGCGCGCATCCGTGGTTACGGGCTTTACGGCATTGCCGCGCTGGCGGCGGGAGGAGCCGTCCAGGCGGCGGCTATCGGGCTCGCGGAACCTTGTTTTGCCGTAATCCGCCCGCCCGGGCACCATGCCTCGGCCGGCTCCTGCTGGGGATTCTGCTTCTTCAACAATATGGCGGTGGCCATCGAGGCGTTGAAGCAGCAGGGCAAGATCCGGTCGGCCTACATCCTGGATTTTGACCTGCATTTTGGAGACGGAACCGAAAACAT
>JBLMXM010000409.1:0-14386 GCA_050257775.1 Hyphomicrobiales bacterium | reverse complement strand
CTGGGATTCGGGGTTGCAGCACCACAGGCAGTTGAGCGGGCACCCCTTGAAAAATACCGTGGTGCGCACGCCCGGGCCGTCGTGGAGCGTGTACTTGCGTATGTCAAAAATCAAACCCCGCAGGTCTGTTTTTTCGAAGATGGCAGGTGATTTATTGACCATGGGTGCTCGTAGCTCGAAGTTCAGAGCCGTTTTTAGCCAGACGGGGGACTTTGTAAAAGGCCCAGGTTCAAGGCGCACGATTTCCGCGGACCGAGGCGTTGCCAGCCCTTGGGGGGACCCCCGTGACTGCGGGACGAAACGCAACGCCAAATTCAATGAAACGGTTTCAAAACCCCGGATCAGGACCGCGGGCAAGGCGTCACGCGGGTTGAAAGCGGAGCGTACACGCCAGTACGCGAGCATTTCAAGCCGCGGGACAACGCAGCCCCCCGGGCCTTAGACGGGGTTTTCAAACCGTTTCAGATGCCGTGTTCCGCCCGGGATAGTATTTCCCGCTGGATGTCCTTGCTCAGCAGCGTGAAGTAATCCGAATACCCGGCCACCCGGATCAGCAGGTTGCGGTGCCGCTCAGGGTGGTCCATCGCCTCGAGCAAAATGTTGCGGTCGACGATGTTGAACTGCATGTGATGTCCGCCCTGGCTGAAGTATCCACGGATCAAGGCCGCCAGCTTGTGCAGGTCGCGGTCGGTCTTCACCGTCTGGGGGTTGATCTTGATGTTGAGCAACGTGCCGTTGGTTCGGGCGTGGTCGAGCTTCGCCACCGAGCGCGTGGCGGCGGTAGGGCCTTTGCGATCATGGCCCTGCACCGGGCTGACCCCTTCGGACAACCAACTGCCGGCCTTGCGGCCGTCCGGGGTGGCGCCGGTCACCTCACCCAGGGCGATGTGGCTGGTCGTCGGCAACAGGTCCACCCAGTACCTGGCGCCCTGGATGTCGGTGTAACGCTCAACCGCCGAGCAGAAGATATCCTGAACGAGCACCGCCAGGTCGTCGGCGGCAGCGTCGTCATTGCCGTAATGGGGTGTCTTGTTCATCAGGATCTGGCGCATGACCTCATAGCCTTCCCAGTTGCGGTCCAGCGCCGTGATCAGTTCGCTCATGCCGAAAGTCCGGTTGTCAAAGACATGTTTCCTGATTCCGGACAACGCGTCGGCCACCGTGCCCACGGCCACCCCGCTCATGGTGGCGATCTTGTAATGCGAGCCGCCCGCGTGCCAGTCGGTGGCGGTTGCGATGCAGTCATCGATCACCGCCGAGGTGAAGGGCACCGGGCAGTGCCGGGCGTAAATGTCGCGCACGATGTTATCGTAACGCACCTTCATCGCCACGAAGTGCTCGACCTGGGCCGTGAAGGCCGCAATGACTTCATCGAAGCACTGGAAGCCCCGGGGATCTCCGCTCGGGGGCCCGATCCGCTCACCGGTCATCCGGTCGACGCCGTCGTTCAGGGCCAGTTCCAGGGCCTTGGCCAGGTTGAAGTAGCCCGTGGCTGCCATGCGGTCCTTCCCGTCGCAAAAGGCGGCGACACAGCCGTTGAGGCTGCTCGCCCGGGCGTCGCTCAGGGTCTTGCCGCGGTTGACCATGCCGAGCACCATGACGTCGGAGTTGAACATGGCCGGCATGCCGGTCCCCAGTCGCAGCACCTCGCAGCAGCGCAATAAAAACTTCGGATGGGTGACGGAACTGATCTGAGCCGAGAGGCCCGGTTGGGGCAGCAGGGTGTGTTCGAGGGCCTCCAGGCACATGAAGGACAGCTCGTTCACCGCATCGCGGCCGCCCCGGGTCAGCCCGCCGATGTTAAGGTTCTGGAAATCCGGGTAGGAGCTCGAGGTCTGGGATTCGCCTGAGTCCTTGGCCAGTGTGATCTCGTCGAACTTGACCCACAGCAGGTCGAGCAACTCCTGGGCCTGCACCCGATTCAACTCGCCTGAGTCGATGCTGTGGCGCAAGTAGGGGTGCATGTATTGATCGAACCGGCCCGGGCCGAAGGCGTGGCCGCTCGTTTCCAGGTTGATCACGAGGTGCGTGATCCAGAAGGACTGCAGGGCTTCCCGGAAAGTCACGGCCGGCTTGGCCGGAACCCGGTCCAGGATTTCAGCGATCTCTTCCAGTTCCACTCGCCGAGCCGGGTCGGATTCCGAGCGTGCCAGACGCCGAGCCTCGGCGGCGTATCGGCCGGCGAACAGGATGGCACCCTGGCAGGCCATGATCACCGACGCGAGGAACTGCTGCTTGTGGTAAAAATCCGGCGCGTGGTCGTCGAGCTGCGCCAGGGAGCGCTCTACATCAGCGATGATCCCTTCCATGCCCCGGGTCAGCACCTTGCCGTAGGCCGCCTGGAAGTGCCCGATGGTGCGCGAGCGAAAATAATTGTAAATCACCCCGCGATCGTCCGCCTTCCAGATATCGGGCGGCACGGCCGCATGGATGCGCTCGGCGATCTGGCGACCGCGCCAGTAAGGGAAAACTTCCTCGCGCAGGATGCGTTTGGTCTCGTCGCTAACGTAGAAGGGCGTGTCCCTGCGTGTCGCCAGCCGGTCGAGGTCGCGCTCGACCCAGGTGCAGTTGATTTCGGGGTAGACCGGCGAGCCCCGGGGGGTCAGGGTCTTCATGCCGACGATCAACTCATCTGCCTGAATCGTCAGCGGCTGTTCGGCCAGGACGCGGTGGAGCATCTTCCCCCGGCGGATGGCGATGGGCTCGCCTTCGGTCTCCTGGTAGCTGCGTGTCACCGCCACCGCTCGATACGGGTGGACTTCGGGGCGGGTGTTGCGGTTGCGCTCGATCCCGAGCTTGACGCGGTCGGTGGGCCCGCTGTCGGCGGCAGGCGCCTCACCTGCGATCGTACGGCGGCTGTCCAGACTAATGGGGGTCATGGGTATCTCCTGGCCTAAGTGTTTTCGACGCGGAGGATAAAGTCCTTGCCTGTTTCATCGACTCCGTGGCCCGGTGCACGTGCTCCCGCGCCAGCCGTTCGGCGCGCTCGGCGTCCCCCCGGGAAACGGCCTTGGCGATGGCTTTCAATTCCCTGAGTGTGGTGCGAATGGTTTCCTCATCCCGCGGCAGGTAGGCGTTGATGTGATAGCGATGGAAGTTGGTGTGCACGGTGTCCAGGAAAAAATGATGCAGCGGGTTGCCGGCCAGCCGTGCCAGGGCCAAATGGATTTCCTTGTCCGCCTGCATGAATGCATCCCACTGGGAAGGGCCTTTCCGGGCCAGGTCCTCGGCCTTTTTCAGCAATCGGTCCACTTCGCCCATGCTCTTTGAATCGGCCTGCAGCGCAGCCCGGCGGGTGACAAGCCCTTCAAGATCCTGCCGGAACTCGGAGATCTGTTCCATCGTGATGCGCTGGGACTGAACGAAAAGCCCCAGGCTCTCGGCCATGGAGTCGGCGTTGATTTGTTTGACGAAGATCCCGCCGCGGTTCCCCTGACGGATTTCGATCAGCCCCTTCTGCTCCAGCACCCGCAGGGACTCCCGCAGCGTGTTGCGGCTGACCTCCAGCATCTCCTGCAGTTCCCGCTCGGGGGGCAACCGGTCCCCTGCCGCGAGGTTTCCCTGCAGGATAGCCGTCTCCACCTGCTGGATGATGCTCTCAAACGCCCGGACTTGGCGCACCTTGGTGAACATATGGCTGGGTATATAGGTGTCTCGGTGTTTGGGTGTTTAACCAGATAGCCGAATACCTAAAAACCTAAACAACTCGAATCTTCAATGGTTCAACCATACTATGGCGGCGCTCTCCTGTCAAGCCCAAGCATGGAATTCTCCAAGTCAGGTTCTGCTTGCCTACGGAGAATCCCCTTGTTAATGACAGTCTTGGGTAATTGCCATGTGGTCATGAGATCTGAGAAACCAAAGACCTCAACATCCGGCTTAGAGGGCCCGCCATGCGCCAATCCCATCGCTTCGGCATCACTCTCAAGGACGCCCCGAAGGACGCTCAAAGCCCGGCCCAGAGACTCCTTCTGCGGGCCGGTTACATTCGCCAAGCTGCAGCGGGTGTTTACGTGATCATGCCCTACCTGTTGCGGGTGCTGAACAAACTGGCCCAGATGTGTCGGGTAGAATTGAACGCCTGCGGCTTTGAAGAACTGGCCCTGCCGCTCCTGCAGCCCCGAACGTTCTGGGAGGAGCCTGAAACGGGGGAGACCGGTGGGCATGCCCAGGGGGCAGTCTATACGTTCCGGGACCGGCGTGGCAGCAATCTCGGCATCGGCGCCGGCGGTGACCAGGTGCTGGCGGCGGTAGCGGCCAAGGAAATCCGGTCTTATAAGGATCTGCCCAAAGGGGTTTTCCAGATCGAGAAGCAGGTGCGTGACGACCCCGGTCCCCGCACGGCCTTGTTCAACGACCGCGAATTCCTGTCCCTCGATGCCTTCAGCTTCGATGCCGATCAGACCGGCGCCGGGGCCTCCTATCAAACCGTGGGTGCGGCGTTCGACGCTGTCTGCAGGTTAGCGGGGCTGAGCTATCGGCGCGGGGAGGCCGATCTCGGTGCCGAGGCCGCTTGCAACCGCCATGCGTTGGTCGCCCTGGCCGACAGCGGCGATGATGCGATCGTGGTCTGCGATGCCTGCGGGTACGCCGCTACCGCGCACGCAGGCCGCTCTCGCCTGGAGGTGTTCCCCCAGGAGGCGACCATGAAAGCGATGCAGGCCGTTCATGGACCGGGACTCATCGGTGTCGGCCCCCTGGCGGAGTTCCTCGGCATCCCGGTGTGGAAAACAACCAAGACTCTGGTCTTCCAGGCCGATGATCGGGTGGTCGCCGTGATGGTCCGCGGAGACTGCGATGTCAACGAGCCGAAGGTCCAGCAGCATTTGAACTGCCGCGAACTGACCCTGGCATCCCCCGAGGTGGTCCGCGAGCTGACGGGGGCCGAAGTCGGCTACGCCGGAGGCATCGGGCTCCCCGATAGCGTCATCGTGCTGGCGGATTACTTCACCCGGGAACGGGTCAACTTCGAGTGCGGCGCCAACCGGACGGATTACCACAACATCAATGTGAACTGGGAACGCGATCTGCCCATGCCGACCTTCGGGGATTTCAAGACAGCCCGGACAGGCGAGCTTTGCGCTCGCTGCGACCATGGTCGGCTCCGGCAGACCCGCGGGATCGGAATCGGAAGCCTCGCCCAATTGGGGGCGTCTGCTTCAGCCCAATCTGCTCTTGCCTACCAAGACAAGGCCGGCGCGCCCCAGCCCGTCTTCAGGGGATTTTATCGATTGAATCTCAGCCGCCTGGCCGGCGCCGTGGTCGAACAGCACCACGACGAGGCCGGGATCAGGTGGCCTTCCGCTGTGGCGCCCTTCCAGGTTCACCTCATCGGTCTCAACCTCGAAGACGAAGCCCTGCGCAGCGAAGCCGAGAAACTTTACCGGCAACTGCTTGAGGAAAAATTCGATGTGCTGTTCGACGACCGCGATGCCCGCGCCGGGGAGAAGTTTTCGGATTCCGATCTGCTCGGCATCCCCCTGCGCCTGACCCTCAGCAAGCGCACCTTAAAGGAAGGCAAGCTCGAACTCAAACTCCGGGCCAGGCCGGGTAGTGAGCTGGTGACGCCGGCGGATGCCCTGAGCGCTGTCAGGTCCAATTGTCAACGGGGCCCTGAGGGCCGCTCGTCTCTTTCACCGCTTTAACCGGCTGTTGAACAGCGCTGTCAGGCCGGCATGGGAATGTCGCTGGCCGGGCCGCATGAAGAGCCCTGGTCTGCAACCCGGCTACTGGGACTTCTTCTTGATGACGAAATCAATGATGTCGGCCGGGTCGGGCGCGATCTGCGGCTTTGCGGTTGGAGCGACGGGAGGCGATGCGGCCGCCTGCTCCCTCGACGGATGGAGTGCCGGCGACTCTGGGGGCCTTGGAGCTTGAAGTTCCTGGATCCGGGTTTGGAGCTCGGCCTTGTCCTTCCGGGCGTCCTTGATCTCAGTCTCCAGCTTGACCTGGCTGGACTTGAGCGTCTCCAGGGTTTGGCGCATCTCTGCAACCGCTGCCTCCCTGGACTCTAGTTCGGTGCCCAGCTTTTCCTTCGAATTTTTTTCCTGGGTCAGGTCTTTTTCCAGCTCTTTGATCCGTCGTTCGAGTTGCATCTGCCTTCGGCCGCGATCGGACAGCGTTGCTTCGAGCTCGGAAATCCTTTCCCTGGCGGTTTTCAATTCGGATGCATCCGCAGCCGAGGTTGGAATTTCCGGGGGAAGTGCAGGGAACGGGCCGGAGAAATACCGGAAACCCGCTATGCCCAGAACGGCGACCAAAGCCAGCGCCATCCAGAGGGCCGCCTTGGAGGAACGCGGCGCGCGCCGGGATCCTGCCGGCTCAGCCTGAACATGTCCCCGGGTGGCCGCCGGAAGGTCTTCGGGCGGAGGCTGCGGGTTGCAGGGCCCCATGGCTTCGATCAGGGCCGGGGATTCGGATTGCGGTGGCTCCGCAATCAGTGTGTCCCGGGAACATTCCCGGATGAGAGCCGGCTCGATCGTTTTCTGGTTGGATGCATACCCGCTCAAGAGCGCCTGGTCGCACAAAACGTTTATCAAACGAGGGTTTCCCCTGGAATGGAGAAAAATTTCATGCACCGCGCCAGGGCTGAAGATCGTTTGGGCTGCGCCGGCGACCTTGAGGCGATGGGTGATGTAGTCTCCCGTTTCACCCTCTGTCAGGGGTTGGATGATGTGGTTGAAGAAGACCCGCTGACTCATGGCCGGGTTGCTTCTGACCATGTCCAGGAATTCACTCTGCCCCGCAAAGATACAGCTGATGGCCTTCCGATCCGGCTTCTCGAAGTTTGAAAGAATTCGTATCTGTTCCAGGAGTTCCGGGGTCAGCCTCTGCGCTTCGTCGATTACCAGCACGACCTTTTTGGATTGTGCGGCCGTATCGCTTGCGAACTGCTGCAGGTGAATGAGGAAATCCGCCTTGCTGTCGAATGTCCGGCCCATCTCGAAGGCGCTGGCGGCGACATTGAAAAAATCCATCTCGTTCAACGCCGGGTCGGCGATTTTCGCAAAGCGGATGTTTGTTTTGAAGGCTTCGATGATGGCGTTCAAGAGCGTGCTTTTCCCGGTGCCGGGTTCGCCGATCAGCACGATGAACCCCTTGTTCTCCAGGATGCCGTACTGGAGAATGGCAAACGCCTCTTTGTGCTTCTCCCCCAGCCACAGAAACTGCGGGTCCGGACCGATCTCAAAGGGCATCAGCTTCAACTGGTAGTGATCGAGGTACATGGGCACCTGCCTGCTGCGGGAAGGCCTTACTCTTCAAGGCGCGGCCCCCGCCGGTTTCACCGGTTGAGCATTTCTTTCACTGCCTCCATGATCGGGTTGATATCACCGGCCGGCTTGACAGCAGGAGGAGGCGGCGCTCCTTTTTTCACGAGATATTTTCGGACGCAATCATACTGCTCCCAGCCTTTCAACGGAAAATCCAGGTCCACGGACTTCCACTTGGGATGTCCGTTTTCCCTGAGCCAGCTGATGTTTTCGTGAAGAATCTGCGCAAACCGGCCCACCGATTCGCAGTCCAGGTTTCTGAAGTCAAAGGACACCAGGACGGCCTTCACGGCGACGGTGCTCACCTCGGCCCGCTGCCACGGATAGGTTCCCGCCGGGATTCTGGTTTGCTGGTAGAATTCGGCCGCTTTCCTGTTGGTTATCGGGATCAACGCCAACCCGTCACCGTCCGTTACGCCTTCGTTGAACAGCTTGACCGGGAGCCCGGCAACGTAGAACATGGCGTCGATTTTGTTCGCCTTCAGTTGAGACAAGGCCTCATCCGTTCCGACTGTCACTATTTCCCCGGGTTTGACCCCTGAGACTTCGAACAACAGCCGGGCGGTCAGAAAGGTGCCGCTGCCGTCCTCACCGACTGCAACCCTTTTGCCCGTCAGGTTGTCGAAATCCGCGATGTCCCGTCGGCCCAGCAAGTGAACCTCCTCGTTGTACAGCGGGAAAACCATCTTGGTTTTCTGCGCGATTCTCATCAAGGTTGGGTTGGTTTGGACTCTGGATACAAAGGCCAGAACGTCGGATTGCACGATGCCGATCTGGGTGTTGGGTCGCTTGAACACCGCATAGAGGTTTTCGATCGAACCCGTGGACGGCTGGACGCCGAGCTCTATTCCCTTGGGTTTTACCAGTTGCTGCAGATTCAACCCGAACTGGTAATAGGTTCCTTTCTCGCGGCCTGTCATCAGGTTCATGGTGACCGCAAAGGACAGACTCGAGAAACCCAGCGCCACCAGCAGGGCAACGCATACGGCTGTAAGCCTTCTTTTCATAGCACCTCCTCCTTGTTCCCCCATCCCGGAATTCAAGATATTGACTCCCCCGCGCAGCTGGGAAAAGAACCGGGCTCAACGGATCGATTGCAAGATCCAATCCATAAACGCAGACAGCCGGGCCGCCTTTGCGAGGGCAACCCGGCTGTCTGCGGGGACGGGCGAGGCGACGTAAGAAAATCTCAGTGCTTTTTCCCCGTTAGGCCCCATAACGTTCCATCTCCCGATCGCTCGCGCTTCGGCTCTTCCCGGAACCTGGATGAAGCCTTGAAACTACCGTTATCTTTCTTTGGACATTTTGAGGCATGAACTCCTGAAAAATAGTCCGCAATTTCTATATTATTAGGTGAGATTGTTACGAAAAATTTGAGGTCAGGTTCCGGTTAGCTTGAGCGCGCTTTCTGGATCGCGGCAAGGATGGTGTTGCGGTCGGAGGTCTTGCTGAAATAATGACATGCCCCCGCATCGTATGCTTTTTGGGAGAATCCGTCTTCGGGATCATGCACGGACAGGATAATCACCTTTATTTCCGGGAACTTGGATGTGATCAGCCGGGTGGCATCGATACCGTTCAGAAGCGGCATGGAGATGTCCATCAGGACCACATGCGGCTTATGTTCTTTAACCTTTTCAACCCCGACCAGACCGTTCTCCGCTTCGGCCACGACTTCAAAATCATGTTGTCTTTCAAGAAACGAGCAAAGGGCGCCGCGGAAGACTTTGTTGTCGTCGACAACAACCAGACGGGTTGCGCTGCTTGCCATAGAAGGGGATACACTTGGAGAAGTGTTCATGATGTATATTTTTAACACGACCCAAACCGGCACACCAATAAGGTCGATACTGTATTTGGGTCTGAATTGAAGACTACAGGGGGCGGCTCTTCGCTTCGAAATCAAACGTCATCTCCGCCTTACGGCATACCCGCACTTCTCCTCTAAGAGCGTCCATCATGGCCTCGATCAATTCTTTGCGGCTGACATCTTTGACACAGTATCCTTGGCCGCCCAGCTCAAATGTGGATTTTATCATATCTTGAGATTCGTAAATGCTGAGGACCAGAACCCTAACATCCGAAAATTTTCTGATTTCTTTCAATACCTTGAAGCCGTTGGATCGCGGAAGGCTGAGGTCCAGCAGCACCAGATCGGCCGGAACCCGCCTGATCGTCTCAATCGCCTGCTCGCCACATTCAGCTTCGGCAACCACCTTCAGTTGCTCGTGCCTGTTGATCAATTCTCGCAGTCCAGTCCGATAGATCTCGCTATCGTCTACAATAATGATTTTCTTGACGCCGGCTTCCATATCAGGGCTCCAATTTGAGTTCAGGACCTGGATTGAAATTTGAGCACGGATGTTTTGTTGGGTAGTACATGCAAAACAGTACGTCATCTCAATGGATAATGCATTTTGAAAAACGAGCCAACGTAGCAGGCATCGGGTTCAGGGTGAACTCAGTGGTCGTTCAAACGAGCGGCCAGGAGGCCTTAAGTGTCCTCCCTCCATCCGGGAGAGCGTCACATTCCAACTGCCCGCCGCTCGATTCAACCCGGCGTTTCAGCTTGGGGATGTCGAGCAGGTCGGATGGACCGCAGCCAGCGCCCGGCCTTCCCTGAGATGCGCCTCCGGCCTGTGCGGTGATCATCAACACCAAGCGCTGCTCGGCGGCTTTCAGGCGGATAGTTGTCAGGCCCCTCTGGCCATGACCGGAGAGGTGTTTCAATACGTCCTCTATGGTTCTAAATATCACCATCTTCAGACCGTCCGGAACCTGGGACTCCTCCACATCGAGGTGGTGTTCAATAAACAGATCGGGACGGGCGTTGGCAGTTTCCCGGCAGATCCATGACACGGCGGACCCGATCCCCAGATATCCAAACAAGAGAGGCTGAAGTTTTTGGACCAGCCGGCGGATGGATCGCACCGTGTACTTTATATCGGATACAACCGGTTGTAAGGAATCCATGGACGACTGGATGCCTTGGCGGCCGAGCTCCTCCAGGGCGCATTCCACGCGCAGCTTGACCGCGCTGATGCACTGGGCGATGTCCTCGTGAATCTCCCGGGCGATGTCGCTCCTCTCGCTCTCCTGCTGCTGCAGGAGCCTGGCCGACAACTGCTTCAACTGGTCCTCGGAAGCCCGTAAGGCCGTTTCTGCGCGATCTCGTTCTTGCAGGCTGCCCACCAGCTTGCGCTGAGCCCACAGGGTGCCCCCGATCCCGATCAGCCATAGTACCGCAAACGAAAAACCATGAACCCTCATTTCCTGGTTGCGATAGCTAACATAAGGCGCCATGGGGACGGACACGCTGAGGCCGCCGCGGATATCCCCGACCCGATACCCTTGGCGCGCGTGGCACTTCAGGCAATCGGGTTCGGTCGCCAGGGCCCGTATGGCTCGCAGGAAGGGCACGCCGCCGATTTCAGAAAACTCCACCAGTTCCTCATTGCCGCTCTTAAAGGCCATGAGCGCCGATTTTTCCCAACCGTCCGGCGCAGTCGCCTCGCTGAAGTGCTTTAAACCCGTAATTCGGCCCCGCACACCGTAAAGTTCCGCATAATGCTCCATTATCTGGCGAATCATGTAAGCCGGGTTCATCAGGGTCAGAGATTGGCCCCCAGGGGTTTGGACGTCGCGCTCGGGCAAATGGCTCAAGAAGGGGTTCGGCTGGGTTTTCTCCGATACCGGGACATACACGCCACCATGAGACGCCGCCCAAAGCCGGCTGGCCTGGTCTTTGTTGAGGTAGGCCCTCGCCTCGCCAATCGCCAGGTCTTTGACAGTGTGAGACAGATGCAGGCTGTCCGCGAAGAAGAGCGCGAAGACGATACCGGTCCACAGCATCATCAGTCCCCGGAAAAAAGCCTTAAGACGGCCTGTGCGCAGCTGCATTATCGAAGACCCTCTTCTTTGCCTGGTAAACCTATCAGACCCCTCCGGTCGGCGGTATGGGGTTAATTATGTATTTTGTCCGTCCCGTATCATCAACCATCTCTCTGATTCCTCTAAATTTTTGCCACTTTGAGCCGATAATTCATTAAAGAAAACCGGTCCGTTCCCGAGATGGATAAAGCGGTTCAGCAGAATGCGATCTATGCGGAAGAACCCGCCTCAGCTTCGCAGGTGCTGAATGCCGAATTGAAACGGCCTTGCCTTTAGCCTTTCGGGTGGGTAGATTTCCATATGAATAGAGCTGCAAACCAGTTGCGGCGCCTCAGGTGAAGACCAAATGCACGGCGACTTTTCCAAGTTGAACATCGTTCGGGTGGGGAGCAACATCACCTTCAGCAGCCTAAAACGTATCGGAGTCGGCACCCTGGAATCCTTCGATGGGCTGATCCGCGATTTCGAACTTCGCCACCACGATGCTCCGGTGGTTGGGAGTATCGATGCACAGCTGCTGACGGTGGTCCTGCATGAAGAATACGGCGGGCACACTCTGGGGATAACCGATGCGGATCTGAAAACCAACGACCGGGACGAATTCTTTAACACCATCATCGGCGGGAAAAACCCCAAGAACGATGTGGCCGTGGTGTCAACCCGCAAACTGGCACCACCTCAAATCGCGTCCGACAGCGACTACGAACTGTTCATCGGCCGAACCCTGAAGGTTTCCCTGCACGAGATCGGGCACAACTTCGGCCTGACCGATCATGCCTCCTATCGCAAGGCCCCGGACGGCACGCTCTGCCCCATGAGCCGCGGCGAATTCAACAAGTTCGGCTACAAGGGCTATGTGCAGGCGGTCGTCGACGGGCGAGGTTTCCGTTTTTGCGATGAATGCGCCGACTTTCTATGCCGGGCCTATGGCCTTCAGCGGGTATCGACCCGGCTGGTTGCCGACCGGGTGTCGGCCAGCATTCACTAAAGGACATCTCAAGGAGAACAGATCTCGCTTGAGGGTCGTTTTGCACTCCCCTGGCTCTATTTAGTCGGCAGCAGTTTCTCCCCCTCCAACACTTTGGTAATTTCCTCCGTAAGACCCTTGATGTACTTAGCGGTGGCCTCACCGTTCATGGGGTTGGGTACGAAGCCCCCCGCGGTCAGTTTCTCCTGAACCTCCTTGCTGCTCACGATCTCAAAAAGCTTCTTGTCCAGGGTGTCGTAAACATCCTTGGGCAGACCCCGGGGGGCGAAAATCCCGCGATCGATGCGCGGGTAATACTTGATGCCGGCCTCGGCAAAAGTGGGCACATCGGGCAATTGCGCCATGCGCTTCTCGGTCCCAACCGCCAGCGTCCTGACCCCCTGGGGCCGCATTTCCACTGCCGCAGGCGAGTTGGTGAAAACCACTTCCACATGCCCGCCCATGACGGCAGGTTTGACCTCGCCGGTTCCCTGGAACGGCACATAGGTGAACTTCACCCCGGCCAGTTTCTGAAACTGGAGCGCGGCCAGATGCGGGCCCGAGTTCTTGCCCACGCCCCCGGCCGTTACCTTGCCGGGATTTGCCTTGGCGTAGTCGATGAGCTCCTTCACCGTCTTCGCCGGAAAGTCCTTCTTGACACATAGCGCAACCGGGGTGTTTTCGATCATGCCCAGGTAAGTGAAACCGTCCGTCTTGTAAGCGACATCCTTCATGCTCAGAGGCTGAATGATAATGTGAGGTGCGTTAAAGCCTCCGATGGAGTAACCGTCGGGCGCTGCGGCATACAAGAGATTCCAGGCCAAGGCTCCTCCGGCTGCCGGTTTGTAATCGGGCACGAACCGAACGCCGAACGCCTTTTCGAGGTAGGGCTGCATGATCCGAAATTCGATGTCCGATTCACCGGCCGGGTTGAAGGCAATGGTGTAATTGATTTCCTTGGCGGGATAACCCGCGCCAACGGCCCAGGAAGCCATGGAGAGAATCACCATCTGGACCGCAACAATACGGCATAAGTTGGTCCATTTCATCTTTTGCTTCTCCTTTCGTGCCGGGATCAACGCGTTCGGCCTGCAGGACCGAAGTGACGAGTATGGGTGCATTGACAGGAAAGGGGCATCGCAAGCCTCAAGCATCCCCAGATCCTGCTCCGAGTCCAACCCTCTCCGTGAATTTCCGCAACGGGTGATGCGAGTGCACCGCAGGTACAGATCCGATACTACCTAATGTTTTTTAACGTCTCAAGGGGGAGCATATCTACCGAGACAAGGAGGGCAGCTGACAGGGAATCGGAACGGGGAAGGCTGCTGACTCATGCAGGATTCAACAGGTTACGGTCAAAGCTGACCGATGACGAGAGGCGACGGAAACTGATTTTGTTACCACAGCTCGGAGATGACCAGCCACAACGTCAAAAGGACAATCATCGCCGAGGCTCTTTTTAATAAAAATCCCATAGTCCATTCCCCGGTTTTGATATCGGCCATTCGGGCAGCAACTTTAATCGGTCGAGTGGGAGCCGAGGCTATCAAGATGGGGACATGGTGTGATCTTGGCAATCTCGACGCAATTTCCTATCTATGTAAAGCCCCGAGCGACCTTGAGTGTTGGCCATTGGGTGAAGGAGGGGAATCTAGTGGCTGGGGCACAGCTTGCAGCTTACCCCGGTGGATCGAACTCTCTCATCAGATCCATGAACCAATACTCTGCTACCATCCTTCGGGCAGAAGCGGACCTCATCTGGCGGGAAAATTCTGGACGTCGCTATAATCTGGGAAGATGATGGCACCCTCGATCTTCTTGAGAATGATATGGCAAAGAGCGCCGGGTGCACCAATTCGGGCCTTCACCGGTACGATGCCAAATTTGTGTGTTTACGGCCATGTGTTAGTCTCTTGCCATCCTCTCCTCTTACCAGTTGTCACATCGTTATTCCCATCAGCGAGAAGACGTGCGGGCACCGCACCCATTCAGCTGCGGAGCTCTGGCAGGCTCATCTGGAAAAACTCCTGAAACATCCCAGAGAATAAGGCAAGATCCCGGCAAGTTTCGCAGAGAAACATTTCTGGAGGTTGGAAATACGACTGGAACTGACTTTATACGGAAAAATAAAAGGGCTGGGGAATATTCCCAAGCCCTTATTATCTTTTTTGGCGTCCCCAAGGGGATTTGAACCCCTGTTGCCGACGTGAAAGGCACTCAACACTTTTTTGAAATTTGAATAGTTTCAATAAAATAC
>JBLMXM010000408.1:0-9147 GCA_050257775.1 Hyphomicrobiales bacterium | reverse complement strand
GCGAGGATACCGATCTGGTGTCGGACCTGGAGTTCGATTCGCTCAAGGTGATGAACCTCGTCGAACAAGTGGAGGACCGATTTGACGTCTCCGTTCCGCTGAACATCCTGACTGACATCCGCACCGTCAGAGATTTTACGGTTCAGCTGCAACGGATCATCGGGGGACATTAGACATGGCCATCTTCGATAAATTCCAGCAGCTGGCGGCCACTCGCCGGGCCCTGGCCGAAAACGGGATCCAATCGATCAACGTGGTAATGGATCGAATGGTCTCGGCCACCGAAGCCGTCGTCAACGGCCGTTCGCTCATCCTGGCCGGCACCAACAACTATCTGGGGCTCACGTTCAACTCAGAGTGCATCGAAGCCGCCTGCCACGCCGTGCGCACGCTGGGCACCGGCACCACCGGGTCGCGGGTTGCCAATGGAAGCTATTCCGCCCATGTGCAGCTCGAACAGGACCTCGCCGATTTCTTCGGACGTCGTGGTGTCATCGTCTTTTCTACCGGCTATGTGGCCAACCTCGGTATGCTGTCCACGCTGGCCGGACCCGGCGACGTGTTCGTGATCGATGGCGACTGCCACGCCAGCATCTACGATGGATGCCGCTTGAGCGGGGCCGAAATCATCCGCTTCCGCCACAACGAGCCGGCCGACCTGGACAAGCGCCTGCGACGTTTGGGCAACCGCATCGAAAACAGCCTCATCGTGGTGGAAGGAATCTACAGCATGCTCGGCGATCGCGCGCCGCTGGCCGACATCGCGGCAGTCAAGCGTCGTTATCCCGGCGCCTTTCTCGTGGTCGACGAGGCGCACTCGCTCGGCGTACTCGGCGAGAAAGGCCGGGGAAGGGCGGAGGAGGCCGGGGTCGAGGGAGATGTGGACTTTGTCATCGGCACCTTCAGCAAAAGCCTGGGAGCCATCGGCGGTTACTGCGCCAGCGACCACCCGGAACTCGATCTCATCCGCTATGCCAACCGCCCGTACGTGTTCACCGCCTCGCCGTCGCCGTCCATCATCGCCTCCACCCGGGCGGCCTTAGGCATCCTCAGCTCCCAGCCGCAATTGCGGCACCGGTTGTGGGACAATGCCCATCGCCTCTACTCTCGATTGAAGGATCTGGGACTCCGTCTGGGCCCTGAACCGAGCCCCATCATCGCCGTCCGGTTTGACCAACGGGAGAAGGCCGTCGTGCTTTGGTCGGGGCTGATTGAACGCGGGGTTTATGTCAATCTGGTCCTGCCGCCGGCCACTCCGGACGGCAGCTCCCTGCTGCGCTGCAGCGTCAGCGCAGGACATACACCGGAGCAGATTGATGCGATCGGCGATGCCTTCGCCGACCTCTGATTGACGGGTGTCGGGGTATTGCCCGGCGGAAGTATTACATCCAAATCGAGCCCGGAGGCAAATACCGCTCTCTGAGCCAGCGGCCGGGCCATTCCACCCGTGGCTGAAAGCCAAGAGCAAGGCCGTGCTGGAACGTTGAGCTTGCAACCGCGTGCGTAGCATGCGGTTCGTATAGCGGGAATCACCGAAGAAGACCGTAGGTCTCATGAAACTCTTAATCACGCTTGCCCGCCAGTACCCGTGGCGGACTCTGCTGACCTTGGTGGCCATATCCTTCGCCAGCATCTCGGAAGGGTTCGGCATCTCAGCGTTGTTGCCTCTATTGAACACGGTATTCAATCAGAAAATCCAGGCCAGCGGCGGGGTTACACCGGCGCTGAGCTCGCTTCTCGATCAGGCCGTCCAGAGAGTGTTGGCGATGATCGGCCTTAGCACTACCGTGATGGCTTTACTGACATTGTTTGTCGGCTGCATCATCATGAAATGCGTTCTGCTGTACCTCGCCAACAAGCAGATCGGCTACACGGTCGCGCTGATCGCCACGGAAATGCGTCTCACCTTGCTAAAATCGCTGTTTGCCACCCGATGGGAATATTTCATCCGCCAGCCGGTCGGCCAACTCACCAACGGCATCGGTTTCGAAGCCCATCGGGCGTCCACCGCCTTTCACTTCGGGGCCAAGATAGCCGCCATGGTGATCGAAGCCGCCATTTATCTGGTGTTGGCGTTTCTGGTGTCTTGGCGGGCCACCTTGCTGGCGTGCGGAGGCGGGATTTTCATTCTGGTCGTGCTGCGGCGCCTGATCAAGAAGGTGCGGCGGTCCGGCCAGCGCCAGACCACGCACATGCAGGATCTGGTCGCCCAAATGACCGACATCCTCATTTCGATCAAGCCCCTGAAATCCATGGCACGTGAGGAATCGGCCGGCGCAGTTCTGACCGACCGGACCCGGCGACTGAACCGGGCGCTTCAAAAACAGGTCCTCAGCAAAGCAGCGCTGGGTTCTTTTCAAGAGCCGCTGATCATGGCGTTTCTGGTTGTGTGTCTCTACGCCGCGCTGTCGTACTGGAATCTCTCGCTCACATCCATCATGGCCATGATCTTTTTCATCGGCAAGATACTCAAACAAGTCCAGAAGATCCAGAGCGAGTACGCGAACCTGGCGGAGTATGATTCCGCCTACTGGTCGCTCATCGGGAAAATCGACACCGCCGGTCAAGCCCGGGAGGTCTTGACCGGGACCCTCGCACCCGCATTGAAGACCGCCATTCGCATGGACGGCATCGGCTTCGCCTACGATGAGCGCTGCGTGCTCAAGGATGTGTCTCTGGAATTGCCGGCCAGAGCCTTCACCGTGCTCTGCGGGCCTTCCGGCTCAGGCAAGACGACGATTGCCGATCTGCTGATCGGGCTGCTACGGCCCCAGCAGGGTGAGGTTTGGATCGACGATCTGCCCATGTCCCAGGTTGACATCCATCGCTGGCGGCAGGTAATCGGCTATGTGACTCAGGAAAATCTGCTGCTGAACGACAGCGTCCTGCAGAACATCAGCCTTGGCCAAGCAACGGTCAGCCGGCAGGATGTGGAAGAAGCCCTTCGCGCCGCTGGGGCCTGGGAATTCGTGCAAGCCATGCCGGACGGAATTTTATCTGTTGTCGGAGAGAGGGGGAGTGTGCTATCCGGAGGACAGCGGCAACGCATCGCTATCGCCCGTGCCCTGGTGAAGCATCCCCAGTTGCTGATCCTCGATGAAGCTACGACCGCTCTGGACCCCAAGACCGAGAGGGAGATTTGCGCCACTCTTCAGCAGCTGCGGGGGACCATCACTATGCTGGCCATTTCACACCAGCCGACCATGTTGGAATGCGCCGACTGGGCCTATCAACTCAAGGAGGGATCCGCACGCTTGATCAAGGAGCCATCCGGGATCTTCACCGGCACGAGAGAGTCACGAACCGACGCTGAGCTTGCAGGATACGGGCAGGCTTCCACATGGCGGCGACCGTGACGCGTGAAAAATAAGATTTATACTTGGATACATCCAAGGAGGGGGACTCATGCGCAGACTCATCATCAACAACAAAACCATCGATGACACGACCGATTGTTACGCCATCGCCGAGATCGGACACAACCACCAAGGCAAGTTGAAGACCTGCCTGGAAATGTTCAAGGTGGCCCAGAATTGCGGCGCCGATGCGGTCAAGCTTCAGAAGCGAGACAACAAGAGCCTGTACACGAAAACCGCATACACCAAGCCCTACGACAACGAGAACAGCTACGGAGCCACTTACGGCGAGCACCGCGAAGCACTGGAGTTCGGAGAGGCAGACTACCGGGAGCTGAAGTCCTACGCGAAGGAGTTGGGAATCACGATGTTTGCCACGGCCTTTGATTTTGCCAGCGTGGACTTTCTGGCCAAGTTGGAGATGCCGGCTTTCAAGGTCGCCTCCGGTGATTTGAAGAACATCCCGCTGCTGACTTACATGGCCAAGGTGGGCAAGCCGATCGTGCTGAGCACGGGCGGCGGGACCATGGAGGACGTGAACCGGGCCTACGATGCCATCATGCCGATCAACTCGCAGCTCTGCCTGCTGCAGTGCACCGCGGGGTATCCGGCGGCCTTCGAGGAGCTGAACCTGAAGGTGGTCACCACCTTCCGGGAGCGGTTTCCTCAGACGGTGGTGGGCTTGTCCTCGCACGATAATGGGATTGCGATGGCGGTAGCGGCCTACGTGCTGGGAGCCCGGGTGGTGGAGAAGCACTTCACGCTGAACCACACCTGGAAGGGAACGGACCATGCGTTTTCCCTGGAACCGATCGGGTTGACGAAAATGGTGCGGGATTTGCGGCGGGCGCGGGTGGCCATGGGCGATGGAGTCAAGCGGACCTACGACACCGAAGTGACTCCAATGGTGAAGATGGGCAAGCAACTGGTGGCGGCGCGGGATCTGAAGGCCGGCCACGCCATTCGCCGAGAGGACATCGCGATCAAATCGCCGGGCGGAGGACTGCAGCCATACGAGATCGACAAGGTCATCGGCCGCACCACGCGGTCGGCGCTTAAAGCCGATGACGCCATCACTTTTGAGGTTCTCAACGGAGCCGAAACCTGGAAGAAAGTCGCCTGATGGGGATCTTCAGTCTGGCGGGAGAAGTCGGCGTCGTCACGGGCGCGCTGGGAAAGCTTGGACCGGTCTGGCTGGAGACCCTGCTCGATGCCGGGGCCATGGTTCTGGCCATGGATCGACCGGGGATCTCACCATCAGCGGCTTTCCGGACTCTGGAGAAGCGATTTGGAGTAAAGCGACTCTCTCTCGCTCACGCCGATGTCTGCAACCGTTCGGAGCTGAATGCGGCCCTGCAGGTGTGTTGCGAGCAGTTCGGCACGCCGAGCGTTCTGGTGAACAACGCCGGCGTCGACCGCCCGCCGTCGGCCGATGGCAAAGGACAGTTGCTGGAGGATATCCCTTTCGAGGAGAACCTGCGGATCCTGGAGGTGAATGCGGCCGGGCTTTTTCTGGTGTGCCAGGTATTCGGCGGTGCCATGGCCCGGGTCGGCCGGGGCAGCATCATCAATATCGGATCCCTTTACGCCAGCGTGTCACCGGACGCCCGGCTCTACGACCACATCCCGTGCGATCCTCCGTTTCTCAAGCCGCCGGCCTACGGCGCATCTAAAGCGGCGGTCATCAATCTCACCAAATACCTATCCGCCCATCTTGCACCCCGCGGCGTGCGGGTCAACGCGCTTTCCCCGGGCGGGGTTCTGGGTGCGCAGGACGAAGACTTCAAGCGCAAGTTCTGCGCACGGGTACCGCTCGGCCGCATGGCGACTGCCGAAGATCTGCGCGGCCCCCTGCTGTTCCTGGCCTCTTCTGCATCCGCTTACGTGACCGGAATCAATTTGAAAGTGGACGGCGGCTTTACGGTTTGGTAAAAAATTAGGGCGTTCCAGGTTCCGCCCGGAAGTCTTAATCTTTTCTTGGATCCTTCAACAGCAGGTTTTCCATGAGTGCCATGAGTCAGCCTGACATCCCAAAGATCATACCGAACTGGATCGACGGCCTCGAATCTGGGACTCCGGCGGACGAAACCTTTGGAAAACGATCCCCTGTCACCGGAAGGGAGATATGCCGTGTGGCGCGCTCGCGCTCCGGAGAAGTCAACCGGGCGATTGACTCAGCTGCGAAGTCCTTTTCAGCCTGGTCGGCACAAACACCGGTCATGCGCGGGAACCACCTGCTGGCCGTCACGCAGGCCATGCGCCGCCACCGGGATGACATTGCCGCCATAGTGGCTGCCGAAACCGGCATGTCATTCAATGCCGCCGGGGCCGAAACCGAAGGAGCCATCGCCCTGGGAGAGTTCATGGCAGGCGAAGGCCGCCGCCTGTACGGCCGCAGCACCACCAGCGCCGTGCCACACAAGACCGCCATGACCATGCGCGAGCCCATGGGGGTGGCCGGACTCATCATCCCGGCCAATACCCCTATCGCCAACGTGGCCTGGAAAGTTTTTCCTGCTCTCGTCTGCGGCAATACCGCCGTGCTCAAGGCTGCTGAAGACACCCCGGCCACTGCCTGGTTTTTCGGCAAACTGGCGCACACGGCAGGCCTTCCGCCCGGAGTGCTGAACATTATCCAAGGGCTGGGCGAGGAGGCGGGGACTGCGCTGGTGGCGGATCCCCGCGTCGCCGTGGTCAGCTTCACCGGATCGACGGCCGTGGGTCGCCAAATCGCCCAGGTGGCTGGATCGCGGTTGGCCAAGGTGTCCCTCGAATTGGGGGGCAAGAATCCGTTCATCGTCTGCGATGACGCCGATCTGGAGCTTGCCGCCAAATGGGCGATTCTTTCAGCCTTCAGCAACGCCGGCCAACGCTGTGCCGCCGGCAGCCGGATCATCATCTTTGAACCCGTCTACGAGAGATTCCGGGACATGCTGATCGAGCGCACGCGCCGGCTGAAGGTGGGCCCAGGCAACGATGCCGATTTCGGACCGGTGATCAACGCGGAGCAGCTGCAAGCTATGGTGTCGGCCGTTGAGCAGGCTCGCGCAGGGGGAGCGGCAATACTGACCGGCGGAGGCCGAATGGATGATCCTGTCCATGCCGGCGGCTTCTATATGGCGCCAACCTTGATCGAAAAGGTGCATCCCGAGGCCGAGATCTCCACGCATGAGATTTTCGGCCCGGTTGCCTGCCTTTACCAGGCCAGGGATTTCACTGAAGCGGTGGATCTTGCCAACCGCTCCCCTTATGGGCTCACGGCTTGCATCCACACTCGCAGCATCCACCGGGCGCTTGAATTCGTGCGTCGCGTGCAGGCCGGCGTCGCCGTGGTCAACGCCGGAACTTTCGGGAGCGAGCCCCACATGCCTTTCGGCGGTGTCAAACAATCCGGCACCGGTTCCCGCGAGCCGGGCACCGAGGCCTTGGACGTGTATTCGAATCTCAAGACGATTTACATCGCGATCGACCCGATTCAGGTCTAAGCATGATTCGGGATACGGAATACTGGATGCTGAATGCATCGAAGGAAAATCAGAACGCGAGGATGGCTATGCCTTTGATCACCGGTGCCGACAGGCGTCTCCACCCTGACTTATCCGGTATCCCTTATCCGGGATCCCGTATCGCGGGGCGGCGGAGTATATCCCAACCATGAGCCAGCCGAATTCTTCAGGTACTCCCAGCATCGTCGCGCTCATCCCCGCCCGTTCGGGCTCAAAGCGGGTCCCGGACAAGAACATCCGGCCCCTGGCCGGCCACCCGCTGATCGCTTACAGCATTTCGGCCGCGCTGCAAAGCGGGGTCTTCGCAGCGGTCGTCGTCTCAACCGATTCGGAGCGTTACGCCGAGATCAGCCGTTACTACGGCGCCGAGGTGCCGTTCATGCGGCCAACTGAATTTTCCGGCGACACCTCGCCAGACATCGAGTGGGTTGAATACACCCTCAAGCGTCTGGCTGCGGAGGGCCGCCGCTACGATTGTTTCAGCATCCTGCGTCCCACAAGCCCGTTTCGCCTTCCCGAAACGATCCGGCGGGCATGGGTCGGGTTTTGCGCCGAGACCGGAGTGGATTCCCTGAGGGCTGTTGAAAAATGCAGCCAGCACCCGGCGAAGATGTGGGTGGTGCGCGGCCGCCGCATGCTGCCGTTGCTGCCGATCGGACCCGCCGAACAGCCCTGGCACAGCAGCCAGTATCCTTCTCTTCCGGAAGTCTATATTCAGAATGCCAGCCTCGAAATCGCATGGTCGCGGGTTGTTTTTGATGAGCGTACCATCGCAGGGACCGTCCTGATGCCCTTCCTGACCCGCGACCATGAAGGAGTTGACGTCAACAAACCCTTTGACTGGGCGCTAGCCGAGCACCTGGTGCAGACCGGCGAAGCGAAATTGCCTCCGGTTGCACAGATTCCATACGGCAGCGGAATGAACCACGGGCACACCAATTGATAATCCGGGGGAATTGGAACAGCTGATGATCCACTCGAATGTCACAACTTGGCCGCCTCACCGCTACCGGCGAAGGGCTCACCGCCGCATCCTGGAATTAAAACAGTGGCTGGTCCGTCGAATCGAAATTCGCAATGGATCTTCGGCCTACCGATTCCGCTGCGAAAGCGTCAGAGAGTTTAACCGGTGCCTTAAGCTCTTCTCCAAAGAGCCGGGCACTCTCGATTGGATCACCTCGGAGATGAGACCCGGTCAGGTTTTCTACGACGTCGGCGCCAACATCGGCGTTTACTCCATTCTTGCCGCCAGGCAAGTCTCGCCTGGAGGCAAGGTGTATGCCTTTGAACCTCATGGGCCCAATTTTGCGCGCTTGATCGACAACGTCATTTTCAACAGCCTTCAAGACGTCGTCATCCCATGCAGCTTCGCGCTCAATGATACCGAGGGCTATCTGAATTTTAACTATGATTCGCTGATTCCCGGCACTTCCAAGAGCCAGCTGGTGCCGGCATCCACACCAACCAGCACACTACCCGGCTATCAGATTGCCGAACTGAAACATGCCGTCACCATCGACCTGCTGCTGGCTTCCGGCCGGGTCGAACCGCCCCATCATGTCAAGATCGATGTGGACGGCAACGAGTATCCCATTCTGCAGGGGATGGCCAAACTGCTGGCCTCCCCGCAGGCGCCCTTGACCCTTCAAGTCGAGCTGAATGAACCCCGCGCAGCAGGCATTTTATCTTTTCTGCAAGCACACAACTATTGTCTGGCGAAGAAGCACTACAGCCGCTCTGCCGCGCGCCGCATGGCAGCACCGGATGACCACCAAAATTCCGGCTGCAACGGCATCTTCACGAAATGCCCTTGAGAGGTTATAAACAAAGGCGTGAACGGCCCGCAAAGTCGGAAATTTCAAGTCACGTGACACCATGAGAAACCTATTCGAAAATTTGTTAAGATGCATTGATTATCTCATAGCCATTCTGAGTGTTGTTCTTTGCCTGTTCGTTGTCTTTCTTACACTCCCGTGGGCCTTGAATAAAAGGAGGCAGTGGAGTCAATCGGCCCGAGGGAATCGCAAGATATTGATCTTACAAGGCTTCAGCGCAAAGGAATTGAAAACCAGAGGTTATGAATATCTGCTGCCCTTCCGCAACCCAGTGATGAACTGGGTTGGTTTTTTTGATCCGGTCAATTCCCTGAACGAAGATATCAGGGTCAGGGACGATCTCTTCGTTATTGCCCGGAAATTGCCCCAAACCATAAAATTTATCAAGGCGACCGGGTTGGAAGCGACTTCGATCGTTATCCGCGAGTTTTATGTTGTTTATAAACTCGT
>JBLMXM010000407.1:0-6921 GCA_050257775.1 Hyphomicrobiales bacterium | reverse complement strand
GCACCTGCCGCTGCATGAGAAACAGCAGGATGCAGTAAGCTCCATAAATCAAGACAGCGCTTCCGAGGAGTTTGATCAATCGGTTCACCTTGGCTGCATTCCCAAGGCCATTTCTAAGCCTTTTCCGTGATACCCGTGGTGAACGGTCAGCCCTCGGCCGACCGAGCGTGCCTCCAGGACTTCCGGAAGAAGTACCCGACGATGACGAGGGTCGACAGGGGTGCCAGCCACTCGGGAACGTCGATTCCGTAGCCGTGGGCCAGCATGACAAACCCCAACACCAACACCGAATACATGGCCCCGTTCTTGAGGTAGAGGTACTTCTTGATCTTCTCCAGGTTATAGATGGTCAACTGCCGAACGACGACAGCGCCGATGCCGTTACCGAGCAGGATCAGCGGCACAGACAGGGTGAAGGCGAAAGCCCCCACCACCCCGTCGATGGAAAAAGTGGAGTCGATCACCTCCAGGTAAAGAATCTTGGCAATGTCGGACATGGCGGTCTGGTGGTACAGCAACCTTTCTTCCTGGGATTCCGCGTAGCGCTTGAAGCCGTGGGTGATGAAAAAGGCCGTCGATCCCACGACCGCTCCGAACCCCAGCATCGGCTCCTGCTTCAAGGCAAACCAGACGATCAGCATCAGGGTCACCGAAACCACGGCATAGAACCAGGCCCCCTGCCGCGCAAAAAAATCCTCGCCCGGCAACCCGAATTTCTTGGGCTCTTGAAAAAGCCAGTTGCAGAAGAGGAAGATGAAGAAGACACCGCCGCCGATCAACAGGATCGGAGCGCTATCCTGGATGGCACTCTGCGCTGCGGGGTCGGCGGTAAACGTGGCGGTGAGCGCCTGCCAGGGATCGAGCCCCGGCGCCATGATCCATACAATCAGCCAAGGCAGCATTCCTCGCACACCAAATACGGCGATGAGGATGCCCCAGGTCAGAAACCACCGCCGGGCCCTGGCCTGCATGGTGGCGAGGACTTCGGCGTTGATGATGGCATTGTCGATGCTCGTTATGGATTCGAAAACAGCCAATCCCAGAATGGTCAGTATGGCGCCGGTGAGATCCATGCAAATCCTTCTCTCTAAGGGTGACGATGGACCGTAAGGTTACAGCCACCATATCGGTTTTCCATGAAGCCCACCTGCCGCCTGAACGCCCGGTGTTTTAGGGCCGGACCAACATATAAAGCCCCTGGATGCCTGTCAACACGGCCTTGGCAAAGCCGGCCGATTCGAAAGGACTTGCCGCCTGCAGAAAAAAGAGCGGGAGGGGATCATTCCTCCCGCCGGTTGAACTGCTGGAACAGGGCCGGTCAGACGGCTTCGGGACCTGACGGGACAATGGCCGGCTGCGCGCCCTCTGGTTGCTCAAGTATGGCTTTTGCCTTGCGGCTGTTGATCACCCACTTGCTGAGACCGCACACGAACACGACGAAAAAGACCTCCACCGCGTATTGAACCACTGCAGTCGGGCTTAAAAGGCCGTTGATCCAGGGATCGGTGATCATCATCTCGCCGCCAACGCGGCCCAGGATCGCGGCGCCGATCCACAGGATAATCGGGTAGCGCTCCATCATGCGCGACAATAGGTTGCTCATGAAGACCACGAAGGGGATCGAGAGGATCAGTCCGAACAACAGCAAGAACAGGTTTCCGTGGCTGGCGGCTCCAACGGCCAGCATGTTGTCGATGCCCATGCTGAGGTCGGCCGCTAGGATCACCCAAAGAGCCTGCCACAGGCTGCAGCACTCCTTGCCGTGGGATTCTTCGGCGGAACCCTCGGTCAGCAACTTGATGGCGATCCAGATCACGACCCCCCCGCCGATCAGCTTAACGAAGGACATGTTCAGCAGCTGTGCCACCAGGAACGTGCAGATCACCCGGATGACGACCGCGCCGCCCGCACCCAGGACGATTCCCATCAGGCGCTTCCTGCCCTGAAGGTTCTTGACCGCCATGGCGATGACCACGGCGTTGTCACCGGCCAGCACAAGGTCGATGAGCACGATGCTCATGACCGCCACAAAAAATTCCCACGTAAACGCGATGTGCCCCAGCCAACCCATTTCGATCATAATGACCTCCCTGTCGGTTTTCGCCGGGGCAAAAAAAAGACCCTTACCCGCGGCATGTTGATTCATGCTGTGAGTAAAGGTCTTGCAAGTCCTGAGGCAGGAGCCGCTCCCGGGCGGTGATGCCGCCGTCTTGACGGGATGCGGGCCGGCAGCTGGTCGGCCGGTTGCTACTCCCCTTTACGCGACCTATTCCTATCAAGGCCGCCACGCACTGTCAAGACGATCTTCCCCCGAACTATCGTGCCCCAAGCACCATCAGACTTTACAGCCAACTGCTCCGATGGTAGCATGTTTATATATAAGTTGCGCGATTCTATCGAATAGCATTCATGATCCACCCAGCCGCTCGCATACCAGGAGCTCTGAGCATCCTCTTACAGCCCCAGCATGTGGCGATGACGATATCAGTATCCAACCTGATGGGATCCCCGTGGCTCCCCGCCTTCCGTTTATGAATACCCTTGAAGGGAGCAGCCGGAAAAACGACCTGGCGGGCCCGCTGTATATGCTGCTCTCGGCCTGCTGGTTCACGGTCATGAACTTGCTGCTCAAGCAGTCCATGACCGACTTCGGTGTCTGGGACATCGGCTTTTTCCGGTTTCTCGGCGGCCTCATCATTCTGGTCGCCCTTTTCGGGCGGCATGGAAACCCGTTTCGGTCTCCCAACACGAAGCTTCTTCTCACCCGGGGATGCACCGGGTCTATCGCATTTATCTTTTTCATCTTTTCAGTGAGGCGGTTGCCGGTCTCGACGGCCTTGATGCTGTTGTATGCCTACCCGGCCTTCGCCGCCCTGTTTTCGTCCTGGCTTTACCAGGAAAAGGTTTCCAGGCTGGCTTGGCTGTGCATGGCAACCGTCCTGACCGGCGTCGCCGTCCTGGTGGATCCCGCCGGCGGTGTGGATGTGTACGGCACCATCGCCGGCGTCCTTTCGGCGGTCTTTGCCGGGTTGACCATAGCGATCATCCGCCGGCTGAAGCAGACCAACGGCTCGGTCATCATCTATCTTTACTTTTGCGTGGTGGGATCCATGGTCACGGCGCCGGCCTTTCTATTATCCCCAACCGTTCCGGCGACCGTTCCCCAGGCGTTAGTCTGCGTCGGGATCGTCGTTTCCTCGGTTCTGGGCCAGCTGACGATGAACCATGGGTTCGGATACTGCCGAAGCTGGGAAGGCGGCCTCTACCTCACGAGTGAAGTCATTCTCACCGGCCTGGCCGGGATCACTCTGCTTGGAGACCCGGTCGGCTGGCGCTTCTTCATCGGCGGCGCGCTGATCCTGGGAAGTGCGGTCATCATCCAGGCGGAACAGGCGCTGCGCGGGGGCAGCCATTCCTAAGGCTCGGACATGGAGAAGAGCACATGAGGCTAATGATCACTTGGGCGATTTTGCTCAGCGCGACGCTGGCCGGCTGCAGCGCCCATCGGGCCTATGAACACACCGGAGTGGGTCAGTTCGACGGCGTGGTGGAAATCCGCTGGCTCAGGCCGGATCGCTTCCTGTTCGTCCCGAAGCCGGACAGCCCCCTGCGCTTCAAAACCGCCGATGGACAGGTATTGGAACCCAAAGCCATGTACACCGACGGCGGCTCGATCCCGCGCATTTTCTGGTCGGTCCCCGGCTACTCGCCCTGGGGCATCGGGCCGGCCTACATCATCCACGACTGGATCTTCATGGCGCATCACTGCGGTACGGCAGGCTATGAGCAGGTCGATTTCGAGGACTCCGCGCGGATACTGGGCGAATCCATAAAAAGCCTGATGGAAGCGAATATCGTTCCGAAGGACGAAGCCGTCTTCTTCAACGTGGTCGCAGCGGTGAAATCACCTATCGCCAAGCGAATTTGGCAAAAGGGGGAATGTGACCTGCCTCCCGATGCCGTCGCTTACGGCACGGCCGGCGACGCGCGTGAAGCTTTGCTCAGGCAAGCCGCCATAATGGATCAGAAATCTGAGGCGGCTGAAAAGAGGCTTAAGAGCGGGCAGGCGCCTGAGAGCCCACCGGGAGCAACCGAGGCTGCCAAGGGTTTCCGCCAACGGGCAGACGAGGCCAGGCGGTCTGCTGCTGAGCTTGAACATCAGGATGCTCAGGCCCCTGCCAGCGAGCTTTTGTTCAGCCTGGACTTCAGGGCTGTTTCCTCCGGCGCAGCGCTGAAGTGAGGTATAAAACCTGAACCTTCCATTGACTCGGAACTGCGATGCGAACCTTTTGGTTATCCGTATGTTGTGCGCTCCTGCTGGGGGCTGCCGACGGCCCCGCATCGGCCACCGAAAAAACGGTCCCTTCCCGATCCTGGTCCAGCTCCGACCCGCTGAACATTCCCTACAAAGAACGGCTGCGGCAGTTCGTGAAGGGAAACCTGGCGCCCAATCCTTCCTTCGAACTGGGTAACGCGCGGAACGGTCATAGGCCGGGGGCTTTCACGGTGGTCGGTTGGCAGAGGCTCGGCAAGCAGGTCGAATGGATCGACTGCGGCGTGCCGCCTTACACTTCTGCCGATTGCAGCGACGGCCGCCGGGCTGTCAAGATCGAGCGCAGGGAGGCCGGGGAGCTGGCTGAAGCCGCAGGGGTCCTCAGCGCCTATATCCCCGTGATCCCCGGTAACTACGATTTCTTCTACGACGTCCGGTTAAAAGACGTGGACGGCAACCGGCGCCGGTTGGGCGGCCGGCTGGGCGGCGCCGTTACCGTGCGGGTGCTTTTTTTCGATGCCGAGAAAAAACCTCTGGATTCAACTGCCGTAAACCCGGTCAGCGGGAATCCGATCGACACCTCCGACAAGAGCTATTCCTTTGCCAACTTCTGGTCGATCGATGATTTTGGCTGGGCCCGAGTGCGGGCCCGGACCTATAATTATCCGTTCTCGGAGGGGGATCTCCCCGACCGTACCCGCTATGTGCGCCTCTTTCTCGGTTTGAAGGGCACGGGGACCCTGTGGGTGGACAACGTTGATTTTCATTTCTCGAAGTGGAACTTCAGCGCCCTCGAGCGCATGCAGCCCTACATGGACCGGCCGTTGTCTCCGCTGGACAGCCTGATTCCCACCCCCAAGGAAGCTAGGCATATCCGCGAGGTGACCTACTTCGAGCGCGGAGCCGCGGAGGGCTCGGCCCCCCTGATCGTACTCCCGGACGATCCTGCGCCGGCCGACCGCTCCGCCGCCCGATTGCTGGAAAAAAAGCTCAACGCGGCACTGGCCCGGGTCACCCCCGCCGGAGGCGCGACGGCGTTCCGCGCTAAAATTGACGAAGGGGGTTCAGCCGACGACGAATTGCCCGCTGCACGGCTGGTCTTCTCCATCGGCCAAAACCGCCTGATGCGGAAACTGGCACCCGATTTGCCCCTGAGGTCGGTCAGTGGCAAGGAGCAGGGCTACGTTATCCAGCCGCTTGAGGCAGGCCCCTGCCATGTGGTCGTTCTGGCCGGGGAAACCTCTGTCGCCAACTTCTACGCAGCTGCCACCGCTGCACAACTGCTCGAAGAGGGCCGCTGCGTATACCACAGCGCCGCTGTCAGCGATTATCCGGACTTCCTGGGGCGATCCTACCTCCTCAAGCGCTGGGACACTCCGGCCGAGCTTGAACGCGATCTCGACGGCCTGGAGCGGATGAGCCTCTATAAGCTGAATAAAGCCTACGCCGGCTACGAGGGCATAACAAAGGCCTGGCACCAGCCGGACGCCTTGTTTAAGGCCGGGGTTGCTAAAGCCGGGCAGTGGTGCCGCAATAACGGGGTGATGTCTCTGGGCATCATGGTCAACCCCTATTCGCACTTGGAATTCGAGCCGGCCGAGGATAGCCTCGGCGATTCCGCACGCTATACCTGGACCCACGGCAACACCGAAAGCCTGCAGACTCTTCAGGAGGTCTTCGCCCTCGGACTGAAGGCCGGGGCCGGCACGATCATGCTCCTGGCCGACGATTTCGTTCCTCACGAGGGCCGGAACCGCAAGAATTTCTCCCTCTACACGCCCGAAGACCGCGAACGCTTCGTCAACCTGCAAAACGCCCAGGCGTTTGTGATAAACCAGCTGAAGGCGTGGACCGATCGGGAATATCCCGGCACACGGTTCGAGTTCTGCCCGCCATGGTACGCCAACGAGTTCATCGACCGCAGCGAGGGCAAGGCTGAAATCTACCTGAAAGAGCTTGCCGCCCAGATCCCGCGGGATGTCGCCATTGTCTGGACCGGTCCGACGGTACGCTCGTTGTCGCTCGACATGGCCGACCTGCGGCGGTACCGGAACCTCATCGGCCGCTGGCCCATGTTCTGGGACAATACCCTGTACGCCCGCAACCTCGAAACCACAGTCTACGGCGGCTACACGGCCTATTACCCGGGCAAGGTGCGGATGTGCAACCTCTTCGAGCCGCTCGACACCGTCCGGCCGCCCGGTTTTCATGAGTTGAACGACGGCCGGCACATGTATGTCAACGGAGCGGCCAACACCGAAGTGTACCGGATCAAGTTCGAAACGGTGGTCGATTACGAGTGGAATACATCGACCTACAACCCCGAACACTCCCTCTGGAAAGCGCTGGTTCGGAGCTACGGCGCACCCGCCGCAAAAGAAATCCTGGCCTTCAATGATGCTTATTATAGCCTGTACGCCCTGAGCATGTGGAAGGAACGGCAGGGAACGGGTGATGAAGACCATAGCCGGGGCAGCGCCTATTTGAGGCTTCTGTTGGGGTCGCTGGCATCCCTGCGACAGATGCTGCCGCCCAACCATGTTCTGTTGAGCGAGCTTGAAGAGTTTCGCGACCGTGCGCTTACGCGTGTTGAGCGGTTGTCCATGGCAAATCCCGCCCAGCGCTGACCCACCGCCACCTTATTTGGG
>JBLMXM010000406.1:0-10694 GCA_050257775.1 Hyphomicrobiales bacterium | reverse complement strand
CCGCGATTTCAGACAGCGTGACCCCCTCCATGACGATGTAGACGATCTCCTCGCGCGCTGCCGGCATCTGGTCCATCAGCCGCGCCAAGCGCTCGAGAAACAGCCGGGCCGAATCCCTGGGTATCAGAAGGCTGTGCTTCCCGGGCATCAGGCGGAAGCCGCGGATCTCCGGGTTGAGGTCCTTGATGACCTTGACATAGGTGCCCGCCGCTTGGGCGACGGCGAGCATGGGGATCTCGCGGGAGATTTCCAGGGAGACGCGCGCGGCGGCGACGGGCGGGTAGATGTCCTCATGCTCCAGGCGGAAACCGTAGCGCTCGGGGTTTTTCAAAATGAGCTTGGCGGTGAGAATTCTGAACACATACCGCTGAGTCTCAATAGAGAGGTAAAGGCGGTAGTAGTCCCGCGTGTTCTGCTGGTTGATGTCGCTGAGCAGTCCGTTTTCGCCCATGTTGAAAGCCGCCACAGCCAGGGTCCATGAGCCGAACACCTCCCGGAGCTCGCGCAGATAGGCCATGGCCGCCTCCGTGGAGCTGGCGAGGCTGCGACGCTCGTCTTTCTCGGCGTCAACTCGGAGCCCGTATTTGCGACCGGTCGTTTCGATGAACTGCCAGAACCCCATGGCTCCCTTGGGGGAGCCGGCATGGGGGCGCAGGCCACTCTCGGCAATGGCGATATACTTCAGGTCTTCGGGCAGATGGCCTGCCCGCAGATCTTCTTCGATCGGTGCCAGGAACTGGCGGGAGCGTTTGATCCAAAGAATCACCTGTTGGGGTTCTGCCAGCGTTACCAGGACCTCGCGCTCCAGGCGTTCGCGCACATCCGGGTCTTCAAGGGGGACGGGTTCCCCGCAGAAGTCCAGCGGGCCCTTGATGCGGGCCGCTTGGACCAGAGCGGAAAAATCCAAGGCGGGCGGCGCACCGGCACCCTGAGCCCACGCGGCGGCAGCGCCCAGCATGGCCGCCAGGGCAGCGGCGGTCGCGCATCGGAGAACGGCATGCATGCTCGGCTACACCTCCTCAGGCCGCTACGCCCGGAGCGCCACGACCAGGGTCCAGATGCCGACGACGACAAAGAAGATGCCGGCGCCGATCTTGATGGCGGCCGGTGAAACCAGGCGGCTGATCGCGGCTCCCAGGAACACGGCGATGAGAGAGCTCAACACCAGAGCGCCGGCGGAGCCCAAAAAGACGGACAGCCGATTGTCGTTGCAGTCGGCCGAAAAGCAAACCGTGGCCAGCTGGGTCTTGTCTCCCAACTCGGCCAGAAACACCAGTCCAAAGGTGGTCAGGAGCAATTTGAGGTCCATGATTTTCCTTTCACAGCGCCCGCATAAATTCGGGCTTCAGCGACACGTCGCCCGCCAGAGCCCGGTCAATCAACGCCAACGTGGCCTGCCGGTCCCTGGGCAGGCGTGCCCGGATGGGAAGGTAGTTCGAGGCATGGTTCGCATGGAAAAGACCATGGGACAAATGGGTCGCGGCGATCATGGTCCGCAGTTCGGCCAGCATCTCGGCAGGCTCGATCAGGGTGAAGGCCCCCGAGCGCCAGTCCTGATACAGGGGGGTCCCCGGGATGAGCATCAGGCTGAGCGCGCCCACGTAATCCGGGTCGATGGCCGAAAGCACCTGTCCGGTCTCGGCGGCATGGACCTGGGAGCGCTCGCGCCCTGCGATTCCCAGGATCACCGTGATCGACAGCTTGAAGCCGGCCTCGCGGGCCTTGAGGCCCATGGCGATCATCTCGCTTGAATCGGCCCCCTTGTTGATCCGCTTAAGGGTGTCGTCGTCGCCCGTTTCAAGACCCATGTATACGATTCCGAGACCGTGGCGGCGAAGTTCCTGCAATTCTTCGGTGCTCTTGAGCCCCAGGCTCTTGGCGTTGGCATACGCCCCCACGCGGGTGACCCAGGGCAGTCGAGCGCCGATGGCATCCAGAATTCGGAGCAGGCGCTGCTGGGGCACGATCAGTGCATCGCCGTCACACAGGAACACCCGCCGCTGGCGCCGGCAATGGGCCGCCGCGAAGGCGATGTCTTCCATGATGATCTCGTCGGATTTGATCCGGAACCGCTCGCCGGCGTAAGTTCCACAGAAGGTGCACTTATTCCGGGAGCAGCCCACGGTGACCTGCAGCAGAATGCTGTTGGCCTCGCTGGGGGGCCTTATGATCGTGCCTTCGTAGTGCATGGAGTTCCGCTCTGTGTGCTGAACGTCTGTTGATGACTTCCCGTGAAGTCGCTTTCAAATTACGAGTTCTTTAAGCATCAGGGTCACTGGTTTCCGAATCCATTGGCGCCGCCGCAGTCGGGGCAGTCCCAGGTGATGGCATTGCACGACATGCCCCAAAGGTTCTCCTGCATGCAGTCCTGGCAGATTCTGAAGCCGCATCGGCAAGACCAGCAAAAGGGCACCACCTTGCGGCAGCAGTGGCACATGACCTCCCGTCCCCGGCGGTGTTTCAGCCGGTAGCGCGATTTAACCGAAGAGTCTGGAGTGTTCATGCTTGATGCAGCGGCCCATCACCACATCGATGCCGGCGGCCGTCAGCACGGCGGCGGCTTCCCGGTTCTCGATGCCCTCCTGCATCCAGAAGGTCCCGGGTTTCAGGCGCAGGGCCTCATGGGCGTGGGGGAGCATCTGATCGGAACGGCGAAAGACATTCACGATGTCCACCGTGCCCGGGACATCGTCCAGCCCAGGATAGGCTTTTTCACCCAAGATTTCCGCCTGGGCCGGGCGGACCGGAACTACCCGGTAGCCGTGGTCTTTCAAGTAAGCGGCCACCTTGTAGGAATCGCGGTCCGGCTTCGGGCTCACGCCGACAATGGCGATGGTTCTTGCGGATTTCAGGATCGCTCGGACATCGTCATCGGCCGTGATGATTCGCCCGGTTTTCATGACCCTCCCGCGTCTTGCTGTACGGTTGGCACAGTGCTATAGGAGACTGCTGATCAATCGCGCCCCGGGCCTATATCCGGCCTTGCGCGACGTTTGAACGTAAAAACTAAACCAAGGCCGACCCAGTGTCAACCAGCCCCACCGAATTCCTTGCCAAGGTGCGGGATTCCGGCCTGCCCTCGAGAGGCCTTCCGACATGAGCGCTAAAGATCCAGTCTATCTCATCGACGGCTCCGCCTACATTCATCGCGCCTTTCACGCCATCCAGGGCTTGACCAATTCCAGGGGCCTGCCGACCAACGCGATCTTCGGGTTTACGCGCATGCTGATCAAGCTCATGCAGGAGCGCACCCCCGTTTATGCGGCCATGTTCTTCGACGCCCGCGGTCCCACCTTCCGCCACGGCCTCTTTGCGCAGTACAAGGCCAATCGGCCGCCGATGCCGGAGGAAATGGCGGTGCAGATTCCCTACATCAAGAACATCACCGCCGCCTACCGGCTGCCGGTCTTCGAGATACCCGGCTACGAGGCCGATGACCTGATCGGAACCGTCTCGCGGCAGGCGGCCGACGAGGGCCATCCGGTCGTGATGGTGACCGGCGACAAGGATTTCGTGCAACTGGTCACCGAAGCCGCCAGCATTTGGGATCCGATGAAGGAAACATCGACCGACCTTCGCTCCGTCAGGGAAAGTCAGGGCGTGGAGCCTCTGCAGATGGTGGAGGTCATGGGACTCTCCGGTGACCCGACCGACAACATCCCCGGGGTGCCGGGGGTCGGACCCAAGACGGCGCTCTCGTTGATCAAAGAGTTCGGGACCCTGGAGAACCTCTACGCCCGGATTGAGAGCCTCCCCCGCAAGAAGCAGCAGGAAAGCTTGCTTAAATTCAGGGACCAGGCGTATTTGAGCCGCCAGCTGGCCGCCATCCGCACGGACGCCCCCGTAGCACCGGAGATGGAGGCGCTCAGAGTCGGGGAGCCGGACGTCCCGGCGCTCTCCGCGCTGTTCAGGGAACTTGAGTTCCGGCAGTTGCAGCAGAGCCTGCCGCAGACGGCGGATCTCAGTCGCAAGGATTACCGCTCGGTCCTCGATGCCCGCGAGCTTTCGGCGCTGGTCGAGCGGCTGAAGGCCGCGGCATTGTTTGCCCTCGACACCGAGACCACCTCCCGGGATCCCATGCGGGCCGAGCTGGTCGGCCTTTCCTTCGCCCTGCAAGCCGACCAGGCCTATTACATCCCTTGCGGTCATCGCTATCTCGGCGCACCCCAGCAGCTCGACAGAGGGTTTGTGCTCCGGCAGCTCAAACCGCTGCTGGAGGACCCCCGGCTGCGCAAGGTCGGCCAGAACATCAAGTACGACGGCATGGTCCTGGCGCGCCATGGCATCGTGCTCGAAGGCCTGGTCTTCGACACCATGCTCGCCTCCTACCTGCTGGATCCGTCCAAGCGCGCCCACAACCTGGACCAGATCGCCCTCGACTTCCTGGAGCACAAGACGATCGCCTTCGAAGATCTGGTCGGCAAGCGCAAGGGGGCCGCCACGTTTGCCGAAGTTCCCCTGGAAAATGCGGTGCCTTATGCCTGCGAAGACGCCGACATCACGCGGATGGCCTATGAAGTGCTGGCGCGGCGCCTTGAGGAGGTCGGGCTGACGGTGCTGATGACCACGGTGGAAATGCCCCTGGTGCCGGTCCTCATGCGCATGGAGATGCGGGGGGTGACGGTCGACGTCGATCGGCTGCACGAGCTGTCCAAGTCCTTCGAACACCAGCTCGAAGCGCTCGAGGCCGGCATTTACGGCCTGGCCGGTGAGCGGTTCAACATCAATTCCAGCCAGCAGCTCGGAACTATCTTCTTTGAAAAGCTCAACCTGCCCGTCCAGAAAAAAACCCGGAAGAAGACCGCTTACTCGACCGACGTGGACGTGCTGACAACGCTGGCCAAGCTGCACGAGCTGCCGGCGATGATCCTGAAGCACCGCACCCTGACCAAGCTCAAGTCCACGTATGCCGACGCCCTGATCGATATGGTGCACCCCGATACCGGCCGCATTCACACCTCCTACCACCAGACCGTCACGGCCACGGGGCGGCTCTCCAGCTCGGACCCGAACCTGCAGAACATCCCCATTCGCACCGATGAGGGGCTTGAAATCCGCCGGGCATTCGTCCCCCATCCGGGATGGCGCATGCTCTCCGCGGACTATTCCCAGATCGAGCTGCGCATTCTGGCGCACTGCTCTGAGGATGAAATCCTGAGCCGGGCCTTCCGGGACGAGGAGGACATTCACGCCCGAACGGCGTCGGAAGTCTTTCAGGTCGAGCCCCAGCAGGTCAGTCCCGAGCTGCGAAGGCAGGCCAAGGCCATCAACTTCGGCATTATCTACGGCATGAGCGCCTTCGGGTTGTCGCGGCAGTTGGACATCAGCCAGAAAATGGCCAAGACTTACATCGATCACTATTTCGCCCGCCACCCGGGAGTCAAGCGGTTCCTGGACCGCACCATCGAGGAGGCCCGCCGAACCCGCCGGACGAGTACCCTGCTCGGCCGTATCCGGCTGCTGCCGGACATCAACAGCCCCAACCCCGTGATCCGTCAGGCGGCCGAGCGCACGGCCATCAATACACCGATTCAGGGGTCTGCCGCCGATCTCATCAAGGTGGCCATGATTCGGATTGATACAGCCCTCGGTCAAGGGGGCTTCCAGGCGGCCATGCTCCTGACGGTGCACGACGAGCTCGTCTTCGAGGTTCCGCCGGATGAAGTGGCGGCGGTGACGCGGTTGGTGCAGGAGATTATGGAAGGCGTCTGGGAATTGAGGGTGCCGCTCAAAGTAAACACGGCCACCGGGAGCAACTGGGCTGAGGCGCATTGAGCCGGACGCGTTCATGGCATTGCCTGCGTTTATCGCGTTGGTGGAGCGTTTCCGCGGCGAGAGAGCGCAAGCAACGTGCCGACGCGAACAACGCGTCTACTTCTTCTTCTGCATCGCCGGTTCCCTCTCCATCGGTTTCTCCCGGCGTTTCACCGTCTCATCCACAGTCGTGTAGATGCTCTGGAAGGCTTCGGCAAAACCGCTGGGCGAAAGGCGGCCGCACTCGATGAATTTGACCACGATTTCCTTGGCGGCCTTGAGAATATGCTCGTCGATTGAGGCCATGCAGCTCTCCTCTCTGGCGTATCGGCAATACTTTGCGTCCGGTAGCAGAAAGCCCGCGGGCTGTCAACATCGGAACAGTTTGGAACAGCCTGATGGTCCAGGGGGCGCCGCGGGGGTGTCATTGACTTGGGGAATCGTATCCACTATTGTCTCCATCCTAATACAGGAGACGATATGGCATCGAGGCACACGACTCTCGGCAGCCGGCAGTCGATCACGGCGATTCTACTGGGGCTCGTGGTCGCGTGGACACCCTTCGGCTGCACCACGATCAAGGACACAGCCAAGGGAACCGTGCGCACTGTCAGCGAGTCGTCTCGTAAAGTGGCTGATGCGATTACGCCGGGCGGCGCCGGCATCAAGAGAAAGCTGACCCTGATCGGCATTGAAACCCGCCCCGAAACCGGACAAGCCGATTTCGGGGCACATTTCAGCCAGACGATGTCGGATTACCTTCAAAACGAATGCAAGGAAGCCCTGCTGGACGAAGCGGTCGGGGCAATCCTGAGATCCCCGCCGAGACTGGCCTCCGGCCAGATCGACGGATACAGCCTGGCGATGATGGGCCGCCCGCGGGGGATTAATTATTTTGTGATCGGCAGCTTGACCGACGTACGGTTCCTGGACGAAAAGACCGGGTTCTGGCTGTGGAAGAAAACCCGTTATCGGATCCGCGCCACGCTTCGGGTGGAAATCGTTGACTCGGCCGAGGGTGCCAAGTCGCTCGATGAAACCTTCTGGGACGAGATGGTCATTGACGAAACGGCGTATGAGACCCTGAAGGAGGCCGGGGCCATCCCGTTGACGGAGATCCTGCCGGTGCTGGCTCGGTTGTTGCGAGAGGCCGGGTACAAGACCTGCGCGACGCTGCGGAACCAGCCCTGGCAAGGTTTTATCACAGCCGCCGACCAGAACCGGCTCACCATCTCCGCCGGCAGCGCAGTCGGCCTGTCGCCTGGGAAAGGACTGGAGGTCTTCGACAGGGGTCGCGTTGTGGAGGGCAAAGACGGCCGGCGCTTCCTGAAACCGGGTGACAAGATCGGGGAGGCCCGGATTGAGTCGGTTTCGGCGGATCAGGCCGAAGCCGTCCTCAGCCAGCCGGCTGCCGTCGCCGCCGGCGGCACGGTCCAGCTGAAGTGACGATCAGTAGAAAGTCCCCGGCCATGCCGAATTCTCTTGGCCTCGCTCCAGCGCTGCCGCTCGGTAGGCATCGATCAATGCCAGCGCATCACCGATGGCATCTGTTCTCGCGGCGGCCTGCCTGAGGACCGTAGCGCCGCGCAGGCCCCTCGCAAACCAGCCCAGCCGGTTTCGTATCATTCGCCGGGCGACCTCCTCTCCGTAGCACGCCACCGTTAGTCCGATGTATCGGCGCATGACATCCAGCCGCTGATCCAGATGTTCCGGGACAGGCGCTTGCCCGCGCAGCCGGCAGAGGACCTCGGCGAAGATCCGGGGATAGCCGATGGCGCGGCGGCCGATCATCACGGCATCGCAGCCCGTATCCGCCATCATCTGAGCGGCATCCTGCGCGCAGCGGATATCCCCGTTTCCGATCACCGGGATGCCGAGGCGCCGCTTGAGGGCTGCTATTAGCGTCCAATCGGCGCGCCCGCTGAACTTTTGAGCAGCGGTGCGGGGGTGGATCGTGACGGCATCCACTCCGCAATGCTCGGCGATAATGCCGATGTCCAGAGCCTCCCGGCCGGAGCGGTCCCAGCCGCTGCGGATCTTGATCGTCACCGGGATCCGCACCGCTTGGCGCACCGCCCGCAACAGGGCCTCGGCTCGCTTCGGAGTGCGCATCAGGGCAACTCCTGCCCCGGCCTTGATCACTTTACGGACCGCGCAGCCGAAATTGATGTCGACCACATCCGCGCCGCTATCCTGAACGATGGCCGCCGCCTCGGCCATCACGGCCGGGTCCGAACCGAAAATTTGCACAGCAAGCGGTTTTTCGGCCGGCAGGCTGCGCAAAAAATAGAACGTGTGGGCGGATCCGTGCGCCAGTCCGTCTGCGCTGACCATCTCCGTGCACACCAGACCGCAGCCGGCTTCGCGAGCGAGCAGTCGAAACGGCAGGTTGGTAACGCCCGCCAGGGGCGCCAGAAGAGTGGGGTTGTCCAGATGAAGGGAGCCGATTTTCATGCCGTTACCCAGAGCGTGTAGCGTCGAGCCGGAAGCCCGAGGCTTCGGGATAGTATCTTGGATGGCTTCAAGCCTCACGCTTCAGGCCTTTCGGGACGCCGGGCTCGCGTAACAATACAGGCAGCCATGCCCGCAGCGCTGGTCATCGTAGGAGCCGATGTCTATCGATAGCCGGCAGCCGCAGCCCGCTTTAACTCGCTGGCCGCCGTCGCGCTGCACCGAGAGCGTCCCGCCGTAAAGCTCCATGAAAAGCTCACTGGGGATACAGGCCCCGGCGCGAATCGATGAATCGGCCGGCAGCGCTCTCAAAAGCTCGCTCTCACAGCAGGTGAACAGCCGGATGCCTTGGGTGGCCAGCAAGCGTTCCAGACCCAGCAGCGCCCTGATCTTGTCCTCCCGGGGAGGGTCCACGAAGGTGAACCCATGCAGGCGCTCGGTTCGTCGCGTGACCTTGGCATACGGGTCCATGATGCTCGTGGTGCAGCGGCGGATGCCCGCACCAGCGGCCGTTGCGGCGATCCGGTCGGCATCATCGAGGTTGCTGCAGAGGCCATCGCCCCTCGATCGGTAGAAGCAGATCGGATCGAAGCGCCAGTTGACTGCCCCTGGCCCGAACTGGTCGCAGAGCCGTTGCAGTTGCCCCAGGCGTTGGTCGAGGCCAGGCAGGTTCGGCTCGAGGATGCGGTTCTCCGAGTTAATCGTAAACTGAAAGTAGAGGTGGTAGCCCATCTCCTGCAGGCGCCAGCCGTAGCCTCCCTCAAGGAAGGCCGCGAAGTTTTTCGACCAGAAGACGATGGTGTGCACCGGCGGCGAGGTGGCGGCAATCCGCACCACGCGGCGATTGTAAGGGTTCATGACCTCGAACCCGCCTCGGGAGATGCCTTCCATGAACCACGGCATGAAAAAGGCGGGGATATCGGTGCGGCGCGAAGCCGATATGACCAGGGAAGGGGTGTTGACCACGGCCCGGATAGCTTCTATTTGTCTTTCTTGATCTCCGCCAGGGAAATCACCTTGGCGGTACCGGGATCCCGGGGCGGCTTCATGGAATCCGGCGGCTCCTGCGGCGCGGCGGAAGGCTCCGGTCGATCCACTTTTTCAAGCCGCATGCGTTTGCCGTTCATCGTGAATTTGGCTCCATCGATGTAAGCGTCCCGAAGAATCCAGGTGACGGTCTGCACCGGCACCTGGAGCAGCAGCAGCTTAACGTGATACCAGTTGGGCTTGTGATCCGGTTCGATGTGCTCGATGCGGGCAAACGAAAGCGGTTTGTCTTCGTAGTAAATGAGGACAAGGTCATTTTCTGCGGCCATGGTCAAGACACCTAAGCTGAGCCTGCTTCGCCAAAATTCATTAGGGTTCGGGTATGCACTTTTTCCGGCCTACGGCGGGGTCGTGGATCGGGATGAGGATGTCCGCCACCCGGCGGATTCTCTGAATCGTGTCATAGGCCTCTGCCAGGTTGATGTGGACGCCCGGCGCGATAGCCGGCCCCTGAGGTGGAAAGTTCTTGTCGTTACAGCAGAAGCCCGTGATGACCGCCTTGCCTTTGGCGGTGTTGATCGCCACGGATTGGCCGCCGACCGTGTGCCCGGGCGAGAAAATGACCTGAATCCCTTCCATGATTTCGACATCCCCCTGCACCGGGATCACATTGAGCCCGTCGAGAATGTCCGGATAATAGCGGTGGTCCACCGGGTGCGGGTTCCGCAGGAAATCGTACTCGCTTTTCTGGACATAGATCTCGGCGTTGGTGCACTTGTAGTCGTTTTCACAGTGATCATTGTGCAGATGGGTATGAATAATGATGTCGACAGTCTCCGGCGTCAAGCCGGCCGTGGCCAAGGCGCCCTCGAACTCCAGGATCCTGAAGCCGCATTTTTCCTCAACGTCCGCCGGCGCCGCGAACTCCTCAAGCCCCGTATCCACCAGGATGCTTCGATCCCCGCCCATCAAGACAAATACATAGATCGGCAGGTAAATCCGCTTGCCGTAGTCCCGAAGATAGGTCATGACGCCCTGGTCGGTTTCGTTGATGCCGACCGCCAGGGGATGGATAGTGTATTCGCGCATAACGGGATGCTGTAGCCCTTAGTACCCCACGAGGTTAGGAATTTAGGGCAGTTACAGTTTATTTTTATACCTCAATTCACCAAGGAATTCCACATTAATGAATGGCTCTGCAGCCCCCTGCAAAGCCATTCATCCTAGGGCTCAAGTTTTTGACATTCCGGCCGATATCAAGATAAAATTCTAAGTGAATACCAGTGAGAAAAGGGAGATTAACTATGACTTCTACATCCGTTTCAGGCAGAGCGGCGATCGTCTTCTTGAGCATCGCCTTGGCGCTGGCTTCCATCGTGCCGGCGTTCGCGGCCGACAAGCCTGCAGCCAAAGGCCAGAAGGCCTCTTCCGCCGCACCGGAATCCAAGGATCCGAACTACTGGTTCCAGAAAGGCGCCTTATGCTCCACCTACGGAAACAAC
>JBLMXM010000405.1:0-3635 GCA_050257775.1 Hyphomicrobiales bacterium | reverse complement strand
GGGGATTCTGCTTCTTCAACAATATGGCGGTGGCCATCGAGGCGTTGAAGCAGCAGGGCAAGATCCGGTCGGCCTACATCCTGGATTTTGACCTGCATTTTGGAGACGGAACCGAAAACATCCTGGGGCGCAGGCCTTACGTCGGCATCCATAACCCCGGATCTTACGACCGCATGGCCTACCTAGCGGAGGTCGAGGAGGAACTTAACCGATTCCCAGCGGACATCATCGGCATATCCGCCGGTTTCGATAACCACAGCCAGGACTGGGGGGGCCTGCTGAGCACCGAGGACTACGCTGCGATGGGCCGCATGGTGTGGAACGCCGCCCGGCGCAACGGCGGGGGCTGCTTCGCGGTTCTCGAAGGCGGTTACAACCACGACGTATTGGGATACAACGCGTTGGCCCTGATTGAGGGGTTATCCGCCTGAGTCTTGGAGATCATCAAACCGGCAGTGGCTCCGATCGATTCTGCAGGATGGAACCGGATTCCGGTCATTATGGCTCTTCAAAGCGGCGCAGCCGCTCTTCCATGTCGGGGTGCGTGGACAAGTAGTTCGACCAACGGCCCTCCCCGTTGAGGCGGTCGGGCTGTTTTTCCTGCTCCAACCGCCGCATCAGGTCGGCGAAACAACGGGGGGGTATACCATACGACCGCAGGTAGTCGAGTGCGTACTGGTCGGCCTCGCGCTCGAATTCGCGGGAATAGGCAAGCTCGGTCAACGCGACCGGCAGGCCCATGAACAGCTGGGACGTGCCGGAAGCGTCGCCGGTAATGGCCATGATGGCGAATGCCAGCAGGGAATCCTGGATGATCCGGCGGATCCCGTGGCGGTGGGCCACGTGGCCGGCCTCGTGAGCCAGAACAGCCAGGAGTTCGTCATCGCTGCGGGCGAGTTTGACCATTTCGTCAGTGAGGACGATGGCGCCGCTGGGAAGGGCGAAGGCGTTGGCACCCAGTCGTCCGCCGCTGCGGAAAAGAATCTGAAGGTGCAGGCCGGGGTGCTCCTGGAGCAGAGACCGAAAGTGAAACCGCAGACGTTGCTGCTCCTTGTCGTCAATCCGGGAGGGTTTGAAGACCGAGCGGTCCAGTATCTGCAGGGCTTGGCTTCCGGCTTTTTGTGCGACGGATAGCGGCAGGTTCCGGGCGATAACCCGGGATGCGGCGGGCAAGCCGTAGCGGCCCACGCCCCACATGATCGCGATCAGAGCCAGTACGCAGGCGAGGATGTAGCGCTTGCGGCTTTCCAGCAGGTGAACCACGTGCAGGCGGGAACGTTTCTGAAACCCCTTCAGAACGTCGTCTACGGCCTGATTGTCCGGGGTTTCGAACTTCTGGCCTTGCGGGAAATAGAGGTAGCGGCTAGTGTTGGCCAGCCGCGGCGAGGCACTCAGCTCGAAGCGGGGCAGGGTGAGCAGCCGGGCGCCATCCCCGGTCCGCCGGATGTGGATGGCACCATTGTCATAGATCCAGCATTCGGCCCGAACCTGTGCCGATGTTTTCCCGTCGTAGTAGTGGCCGTGCAGGGCGATCATAACCCCAGGTCGAAATTTAGGAAATCTCCCGAGGCGTCGCCGATGGCGGTGACCTCTTTCTGTTTGTTGGCCACGAATGCATCCAGATCCCCGGCTGGAATCAAGGTGAGGTGTCCTGTCTTGTAACGCATGGTGCGCACCTTGGCCCAGGGGTGAAAGAGCCCCAAGGTCAGGGCTGTGGCGAGCGTATTGGTCAGCACGACCAAGGCGTAGCTCTTGACCTGCATGGCGGACTCCATCCGGTGCCGGTTTAGGCGGCTCGAGTTATAAAGCAGATTTCCGGTTTTGACCGAAAACAGGGCGAACACGTAAAGGTAGACAGGGAGCGCCAGAATGGCCAGAGGCGCGAACAAAACAGCAACGCCTCCCAGAATGGCCACACTCAGGATGCTTATCAAGGATGCGACCATGAAGATGCGGTAATATTCGCCCGCGGTGGCGGTGAACGTGAAACGGGTCTTCCCGTAATAACTGTGTTCCACCACGAATTTTTTCTGACGGTAGAACACGTAGGGCGACATGATGCCCAGGGTAAGGGGGACCAGGAGCGGCCAGAGAATGTAGACCTTGAAGGCTTCTCCATAGGTGGCATTGAAGCTGAAGCGGATGTTGCGCCAGGAGCTGTTGTGGGCGTTAAAGGCCAGGGAACGCACGATCAGCCAGGGGAAGAGGAAAATGAACAGCGCGCCGACGATCGTGTCGGCCAGTGGGAAGAACTTGGAGACCATACTCGTTAGGATGAAGATGCAGCCGACCAGCGCACGGCCTCTTAAAATTTGAGCAGGCTTGGCAAGATACTCGAACCCGGCGTCGTTGATCCGGGTGTTGCCGTAAAAATACTGCTTGTTGCGCACCTTGGCCCAGGCAGAGTATATGCCCAGAGTGAGGATGCTCAACAAGACGTTGACGATCCAGATACGGAAATATTCCGAGCCGCTGCCATGGAATTCAAAAGCCACCCGGGAGGCGAGCGCCGCAGGCAAGGGCGTTGGTTGCTCAACTTCAGCCGGGAGGCCACCCGGCGCATCCCGCGCCACGGGGGCTTTGGCCTTCATGCGGATTGTGGCTGTGCCCCTGCTGATATTCGTCACCTCCAGCGACTTTGAAGGCAGCGAAAGCTTTGCCGTGGCCGGGCGCTGCTCCAAAGCCCCCGAGGCCTGGCCGGCATCCATCACTTGGTCTCGGGGCACGCCGAGAGCGACGCGGATGCCCGCCTGCTGGAGGGCGGTGCACATCCCGCGGGCGGAGGTCTCATCCAGGCCCTTTTTCAGAACCACCCGCTGGCCGTTGAGAAGGTGGCGTACCTTGGTTTCGCTCACCGAGAGCACGACGGCCGCGATCCGGTACGCCTTCTCGCGATCGCTGCCCTCGAGAAACTGCCCCTTGTAGATCACCTGATAACGGTTGTGGTCCATGGTCCCCCCCCAGCCGGATGGTTTTCGGCTTGGAAAATTCGGGCCGCGTAAGCCTGAACATCGATATCGATCTGAATTATCGGCCGAAAATCTTGATACTTTAACGGGCGGGAGGGAATGAAAGCTTGAGCCAACGGCCCGGTTGGAGCCGGCAAGATGAATGGAAGGAGAAATAATGCAAAAAGCGCATGAGGCCAGCGCCCAGGCGATTATTTTTTTGAGCAGGTGCCGTAATATTGCGAGGGCGCTACACGCCCCTCGAGGATGATGTTGCGGCTGTGCACGGACTTTCCGGCTTCATCGATGGAGGTCGTCAGGACCTTGCCTCCGTCGATCATCTCGACGAAGGCCAGACCTCCCTTTTCGGCGGGCAGCATGTCGACGTTGAATTTCCCCTTGTCGTTGGCAACCTGGGCCATCTGCTTTTCGGTGTCGACCACGAAGACCAGCCTGAACTCGTCCGCCACCTTGTGCAGCCCTTTTTCATCGCTGTAGGAATCGTATCGGCAGGTGTAGGTGACCGTCTCGGAGAGCGCCGGCATCGGCGCAAGGCCAGTCAGCAGCAAGAGCATCAGAAACGACAATGGGGTCTTCATCAGTTGAGCCTCACGGATCGGAATTTTCGTGAACACGAAAGGGCGGCCGCAATTGACCGCCCTTTGCTTATGGTCTATACAAAGAAAA
>JBLMXM010000404.1:0-8783 GCA_050257775.1 Hyphomicrobiales bacterium | reverse complement strand
GCCCACATGACCAGCAGCTCACGGCCGGTCAGCAAACGACGGCCCTTGAACAACGACCGCAGTACCGCCGTCAGGATCATCATCCACACCAGGATGTAGAACGGCGCCAGCGGGAACTGGCCCCCGCCAAGTGGGGTCCCCCGCAGGTAGGCATTGTTGAAAGGGGTGATCAGGCAGATCAGCAAGGCCAGGAGCGCGCCGATAAGCACCGCCCGCAACCGGATCCGTTCGCCACGGTGCGGTTCACCAGCTCCGGCTTCGATAGCAGTGCGAGCCGCGCTGCCGTCGTCTTCAGTCATCATGATCACGCTTCGCGGCGCCCGGTTCCAGCCGGGCCCGCGCCTCCGCCAGCAGGTGTTCGTAGCGCACTTTGGCCGACTCGTCCAGGGAGCGCCAGATCAAGAGCTGGCGCCGAATGGTGTGGAGAAAGCCCTTGTTGACCCGGCGCCACGCGTTGGATTCGCCGGATTCCCGCGTCAGCACGACCCGGATCTCGACGAACCCCGGCTCATCTTGCGCCGGCGTGAACCGCAGCTCGACCTGCTCCATGATTCCGAAATCGAAGGGCGCCAGCCAGACCCGACACTTGAGGTGCAGACACTCGGGCAGCTCGCATTCCTCCTCCGGGCAGTCCGTGGCGGCGGCAGCGACGCTGGGAGGGGTTTCACAGGCAAAGGTGATATCGATGTGAGAGGTCGAGAAGCTGCCGTGAGAGACGTCGAAGTGCCCTTCGAAATAATCGAACAGGAAGCCGCCGACGCTCGCATGCTCCCTGTAGGTCATCAGAAAAGGAAAGACCATCTCGAGGGTGTTGCCGCGCGCGGCGGGGAGAGTCCAGGTGCGATTCACATCCGGGATGGCGAGCTGCCCGGCCACCTTGGCGGGATAGATGACTGACAGCAGCACCACGGCGATGACCAGCAGCATCGCGGCGACGCCGGAGAGCGAGGAATAGTTTACGGTGATTCCGGACCAGAGCGCGGTCTCTGAAAACAGCTTGGCGGTGGTCTGGGCTAGAAGGTAGCCGAACACCACGCTCAGCACGGCAAAGGCCAGAGCCTCGGCAACGAAGAGAAACGACACATGCGACGGCGCCAGCCCCACAGAGGTGTAAACGGCGATCTCCCGCTTGCGTTCGTAAACGGAGCCGATCATGGTATTGAGCACGATAAACACCGAGATGGCCAGCGGGATGAGGATGTTGGGCACTCCGCTGTAGCTCATGGTGTCGCTCGCATGATAGAGAAAGGTCCCCTCGGGTTCGCCGCTGAACAACGATAGGCCGAAGCGGTCGATCAGATTCTGGGCCGCGGCCTGAGTGGCCTCCCGCGAGTCATGGCGGACGGCCACGGCCTTGAGCCGGCCGCCGGCCGCCATCAGGGTCGGGTAAGGGATGATGAGGGTGAGCTCTCCGGCGGTGTGCTGGTAGCGGCTTTGAAACTCGCGCACATCCTCCCCGGATTCGAGCGCCTCAACCTCTTCTTCAGTCGCCTCCGTGGATAGCTCCCGCGGGAAGGTGACCGGCGTCAGCGGCTCCCCGTCGAGATCCGTGTAATCCTGCAGCTGTTTGCCGGAAAACACCCCGGCCACGTTAAAGTCCATGCCCCAGAGCGAGATCGCCTGACCTTCCGGATGCCGCGGGTCGATTCCGAGGCCGACCGCCGTGCGCTCGGAAATCAGCACCGCCTGGCGGTCATGTTCGGTGAACCAGTGGCCGCCCACCAGGACCGCATCCAGGCCCGATACCTGAGGCTCCGCGTGGGACAAGCCCATCAATCCCTGGGCTTCGACCCTGCGGCCGTTCGCCCTCAGGGGAATGACGCTGGTCCGGGTAATGTCATCTTCCTCCAGCCATGCCCTCGGCACGGCCAGACCGTGGCCGGCGAAGGCGCCGGCGATCACCCCGAAAGCCTCCGATGGCAGCGTCGTCCAGTTCACATTCTTGAGCAGGAAGCCCTGGTAGGTTGCCTCCGGGCCGTAAAGGATGCGGGCATGCCGCCGCATGGTCTTGGCCGAGGTGAAACTCATGATGGTGAAGGTCAGCAGCACCAGAGTGATACAGGTCAACGTCGTGCGGACCCGCCGCCGGCGAAGGTTGCTGACCCCCAACATGAAGGCGGCTACAAAGGCTTTCCAGCGGCTGATCTCCCCTACGTGAACCGTGCGCGCCCGGCTCTGCAGGTCGGCCATCTCCTGCTCGAAACGGAAGAAGATGATCAGCGTCACGATGAGGGAAAGCCCCATGATGAAAAAGGCCAGAATCACCACCATGGGGCTGTAAGCCAGCTGAAAGGCGGGATGCACGTTGTAGATGACGAGGATGAGCGCGATCAGGATGGCGGCAAAGGCAATGATGCGCTTGTAGATGTTGGCATAGGCGAAGAGCAGGCGCTCCAGGCAGAAGGCGAATGGAACGAAGAGGGCGATGTAGAAAAGCACGCCGTAAAGCACATCCTTCTGCGTCTTCTCCACGTCGTCATAAACCCGAATGGCCAGGGCCCAGGAACGAAGACTCGCTTCCGAGAACCGGTCGTAGGCCTCGACCGCGAGCGCCGCTTCGGCTGCTTTCAGGGCCGCCACCCCTTCCCCTTCGAGCTGGCGGATACGCTCGTTGAAAATGCCGCATGCCTCGAGGTTGGCGACCCGCGGTGCCAGCAACGTCCACATGTCCCGAGCCACCCGGTAGGCGGTGCGGTGCAGCTGGGGAAAATCCTCCGGCTTGTAGCCTACCCCGATCGGCCAGTCCTTGCTGGCATCGATCAGGACAAACTTGCGTCGGAGCACCGTGTCCGACAACGTCACCTTGAGTGGAGTGCCGGGTTCCAGGAAGACATTGGCGATGATCGAGGACCAGGTATCGAGCCGGCTCATAAACCAGTGCAGCGGTTCCGCTTCGCGGCGGCCGTCCAGAATCTCCGCCTTGGTCAGATGCCGGAACGTCCTGGGCTCCAGCAGGTTGAACAGCGTAAGTCCGTCTCCGGCGAACATGATCAGGTCGGTCTCCATGAAGCGCCGGTTCATTTTCAAGCGGTAGGCGTCTTTGCCGGTGAGCTTCTTGTCGATGGCCCAGACCGCTCGCCCGGTTTGCTCGTCGAAACGGTAGCCCTCGATTACGATTTTGTGAAAGCTGAACGTCTTGTCCGCTACACCTTTGAGGCTGAAGCGTCCCTGCGAGTCCACCATGGCGTAAAACCGTGAAGGGCCCTGGTAGCAAAGCAGCACCGTCCCCGGCGCCGGCTTGTCCGCGAAAAGCTCGCCGTGGCGCAGGAACTTGGCCCGGCCGTTGACCATGGAAAACCCGTTCTGGGGGGCCTCGTCCGAGCGCAGCTTCGGCACCCGCGACAGGTAACCGATCAGGCCGCAAACGACAGCCAACTGCCGTTCGGCGAAGAATGTGTCTACCCGCTCCGGGATGTCCCCCGGGGTCCCCCAAGCGGCGCGCGCGTCGCCGGTGGTGGCGAAGGTGATGCCATGGTAGCCCGCCAGTGCTGTGACCTCCCCGCCCAGGGCGGGCCGATCGAGAAAGTAGCTCTGCCAGGATCTCAGCCGGCTCGGGCGCAGGGTGTCCTTGAACACTCCGCGCAGATCCTTCTCTTGCTCGACGATCTGCGCTCCTTCCTGCAGGGCTTGACCGAGCCGGGCATAAGCAGGCACCCGGTGGACCTGAGGCCGCAGGGGATAGAGCCAGCCGTAGTTGAACGCGCCGAATCCGTCCCCGTGGCTGGACAGGTGCAAGGACACGGCCGCAACGATCTCGTAGTCCTGCAAAGCCGCACGCAGGGCGACGGCGCTGTCCACCTGCCGCAGCTGGGCGCGTGCATCGGAGAGCACGGCTTCCTGGTCCCGGCGGGCCTCCGCCGCCACCTGCCGCAGCAGGCGCTGCTCCTCAGCGGTGAGCCCGTCGAACGAGGCACGCCAGGTCAGCCGCCGCAGGGCCTGTCGCTCGGCGGTGAGCTCCTGGATGTGGCCGGCGTCGCGGCCGTGCCCGGCCAGGCGCAGCTGCATGAGCCGGCGCGACACCAGGTCGGCGTCTGTCTTGAGACGTTCCTCCAGAGCCGCCTTGAGCAGAATATTCAGGTCCTCTCCGGCGACTTCCTCCCCGGCCGCACCCTCGAGGTCCTCGGGGGTTGCGGCCGGGCCTTTTCGCCGGGACTCCGCCTTATCGAAGCGGACGTCCTTGAGGGCTCTCAGGGTCAGCCGGCTCTTCTTCACCAGACGCCTCAGGTCGTTTTTCGCGTCGCGCAAATCCCTTGAGCGCTCGGCCAAACTCCCCACCAGCTCCCGCAGACCGGCCAGGGCCTGCGCGTGGCCGGAGGTGGCCGCCAGCAATACAGTTCTTTCCGGGGGGCTCTCCTTGAGCAAGCGCGCCAGCTGGAGCAGTGTGGCCGCCCCCACGGCCTCGTCGGCTCCGGGAGAAAGGCCAGCCACTTGGGCGGTGCTGTCATAGAAGGCCTCAACCAGCACCAATTCCTTCCGCAGCTCGGCGGAGGTGCCGGAGACCAAGCAGTAGATGTTTTCGGAAACCGCGATTTCCCACAGCGCCTCCGATCGCAGTCGAACCTCGTCGGCTACAAGCCCCCCGGGGGCCGATTCGAACCCCCCGAAGGTACGACGTAGGGCCTCCACCGGCATCCAGAAGCGGGGGAACTGCAGCGGGGACAGCTCAAATTTGTCCTCAAACACCATGCGCGGCGATTGGCCTCGATCCACGAAGATCAGGGCGCCGGCGCCCAGATCGGCCGCAGCCAGCCAGTTCTGGGACGACTCAAGTTCCATCAGCAGCACCGCACCTTCGATCCGCTTGCCGTTCAGCTGGCTGAGCTCGCCGTTGCCGACATAAATCAGAGGCCCGGACAGCCCGGGAGCAGGTATCGCCTGTGGTGAAATGGCGTTGCCCGCGATGGGGTGGATGGGCAGGGAAAGCCGACGCGCCGGGATGCTGAGAGAGCTTTCTCCATGATGGATGACGGGAACGGCGAATTGCTGGGATTCCACCGGTCCGATCTCGAGCCGTTCAAGTTCCGCCTTGATGTAAGCAGCAGCTCTTCCGTTTCCAGGCGTACCCGTGCTGCGGTCGCCGAAGGAAGCCATAATGCGGAGTATCTCCCCGAACTGGACGCCCGCGGCCGAGGCGCGGTTCACCGCTCCGAGCAGGCCGATACACACCAGCAGGGCGGCAGCCACTCGAATGACGGGCGATGTCGCCTGCCAGCCGGGCGCCGGGGGGTGCGGCTTCACCTGATCATATCCCGCACTTACTCCCGGGTCCCGATGCGCCCGATGGAGATGGAAAGCTCTTCCCGGTCTTCGATTTTGTCGATCCTTCCGTCGCGGATCCATACGACCTTGTCGGAGACGTTCAGCATCTTGAAGTCGTGGGTTGCTGAGATGACCGTAACCCCTCGCTTCTGGCTCAGCCGCTTGAGAAGGGCGATGATCTCCTCGCCCGTCGTCAGGTCCAGGTTGCCGGTGGGTTCGTCAGCCAGGATGATAGCTGGATCGTTGGCCAAGGCCCGGGCGATGGCCACCCGCTGCTGCTGTCCGCCGGAAAGCTCGAAGGGCTTGTGGCTGTGGCGGTCTTCCAGTCCCACCTGTTCGAGCAGCTTCATACCCTTCTGTACGGCGGCATCGCTGTTCATTCCGGCAAAGATCATGGGCAGCGTGACGTTCTCGAGGGCGGTCATGACCTGGATGATATTGAAGGTCTGGAAAATGTAACCGATTTTGCGGCAGCGCAGCCAGGCCAGCTCGTAGGCATCCAGCTGGGCAATGTCGACTTCGTCGATGAACACTTTGCCGGATGAAGGTTTGTCGAGACCCCCGATCATGTTGAACAGGGTGCTCTTGCCTGAGCCCGACGGTCCCATGATGGAGATGTATTCTCCCCGGTCAATCTGCAGGTCGACGCCCTTCAAGGCTTGGACCTCGATCTTGCCGAGCCTGAAGCTCTTGGTGACATTGGATACCCGCACCACATGGCTGACGTCGGGCATGGACGCTCCTTGACCTTATCGCGGCGCTCTATTTAACGGGACGTGCCGGCATAAGGTATCGCATCTCGCAAAGGGTCCAGGGACTTAATGGGTCCAGAGGTCGAGGAACGGACGCTTGGCTTTTCACTCTTGAACCCTTGGTCCCTTGAATCCTTGTAACCCTGTTATTGCTCCACCCGCATGGCCTCAACCGGCTGCATCCGTGCGGCCACCAGGGCCGGATACAACACGCCCAACAGGCTCAAACCGATGCCAATGCTGGTTGCCTCGGCGATCGACATGGCTGCTTCCGCCGCTGCGACCTGCCCCATGCCCAGGCTCCCGTATCGAACCAGCCCCCCGGCCAGTGCAACGGCTGCACCCGCCAGCGCACCGCCCGCGGACCCCGCCAAGCCTTCCATCCCGGCTTCCAATATAAAGAGCCGCAGGACAAATCGGTCGAGCGCCCCTAAACACTTCATGGTGCCGATCTCGCGAAACCGCTCGGTGACGGCCATGAGTTGAGCGTTGACGATGCCCACGGTGCAAACGAGCAACGAGAGAATGATGATCCAACGCTGCTTGGGGGTGGCCGCCACGTTGGTCGTATTCGAATCCAGATCGAAGCCAGACCGGATGAGGTTCTGGCGCAATTCGGGATCGCCGCTCGCCAGCATGCCGTTGGCGATATCGTTGCTGACAGCCGTGTAGCTCAAGAAAGACACAGCCAAGACCAGACTCAGAGTGGTAACCAGCGACCGGAAAAAGCGCACCCTAATGCTTTTAAAAGCGATCTCCACCGACTTGCCGAACGGCAGCACGACCAGCCGCTGCATGCGATTCGACCTCTCAGGAAAATCAGCGAAAATGCGCTCTTTCATCCCATCGCTCCTCCGGCAATCGGCTCTCGGCTGTAAGACACCTTGCGAGCGGCAGACTGATCGATGCCACGGCGCAGGATCTCAAAGAAGTAAGAATGATTCCTAAAACATCAACAACCGGACCTTAAATCAAGCGATCTTCCCACAATCGTATGGACTGGCCGCAACCCCTCACCCTAACCCTCTCCCGCGATTCCGAAGCGGTGTCAAGCCCGGGATTGCGCCCCATGCGTATTGCACATGACAGTCGGCATCCGGCGCGAGTCAAACTCCGATCGCTCTCCCGGGCGGCAACCCGAAGTCGTTGATCCAACGTGCGGTTGCCGAGGCACCATTCAGATCGACACCGTTCTTCGGACGCTCGGGCCGTTCGAGCATCCGACTCATCCGGGCTGCCAGACGCGTCGGTTCGAGATCCGTGCCGGGAAGCAATTGCAGCACTCCGAGCGCCTCAAGGCGCTCGGAGCGCAGACGCTGCTCCCGATTTTGGCTGAACGGCCATACCAGCGCGGGCACCCGGGCTGCCAGCAGGTTCATGGTGGTGTTATAGCCGGCCATGCTCACCGACAGATCGGCCGCCGCCAGATAGGATAGAAACTCCGGCGTGAACCGGGCGATGGTCGTGCCGGGGCCGGCCGCATGTTCCAAGCGTTCAAAATCACCGTCCGGTAGAAAGGGCCCAGTGAAAACCTGCAGCAACGTATTTCCGGGCCGGTCCAGATAGCGGATGGCCGCCACGGCAGCCTTCAGCAACGGCATCCCCACGCGACCGCCGCCGGCGCTGACCACTATCAACCGGTCTGCGGGGGTCAACCCGAGCTGAGAGCGGATCCGTTGGCGCGCATCCGCCGCCGGCATCGGCGTGATGAAACCGGTGTAGGCCAAGGGGATGCGGATCTCTCCCAAACGGCTGAAGGTCTCCTCCAGGCGCACCAGGCGCGGGTCGGCGTGGACCAGGACCGCGTCGAAGAAACGGTTGAGCACGCCCACGGTGCGGGCTTCCCGCTTCTCCGGCTCGGCTTTTTCCACAAGAATGTCACGCACGCTGCAGACCACCCCACAGCGCGGCAGGCGCCCGTCGGTCATGGCTTCCAGCACCGGGTCGATCTCCAGCCGAAAGGCCCTGCGTCCGAACGGATAAAGCTCGATGAGAAAGAGGTCCGGCCGTTCCGTTTCGAAAAGGGCCCGGAGGCGTTGTTGCCGTTCGCGGCGGATCGTGTCGAGGTCGGCCCCGGCCGCTGCATGCAGCTCTTTGAACTCGCAATCCATCTCCAGCGCCGGCAGCCGGACCTCGCTCACGTGAGGCGGCAGCACCACATCCAGGCGCGGCCCGCCGGTAACCAAGAGCACCCGGTGACGGTCCAGCGCCCGGCAGATCTCGAGGCTGCGGAAAAAATGTCCGATTCCGAGCACGTGCTGACAGTAAAATACGATCTTCATGGCCGGGGCTCCAGCAGCGCGTCGATGTCCATCCGGCCGATCAGGCTGGGGTCCTTGGGGAAGCGGGATGCATAGAACTCCCGGAATCCGTACGATCGCAGAATTGCAATCAACGGGGAAGAGTACTCGTTGAAAGGGAAGCAGTAGGCGTCCGGGACCCGGCCGAGATGCCGTTCGAACCAGCCCAGGCACAGCTCGGTGTCACGCCGGATGTAATCCAGCCAGTCGCTTTCCGGCCGCGGCACCAGCCGCCCATTGCAAAATTCGAAGCCCTGAAACGCCAGCCGTGACCGGATGCTCATCTCCGCCCGGAGCGGCGCGGGGACGTCCTGAAATCGCGCCGACTTCCAGGCGCTCGCCGGCTTGGGCTTGCGGGGATGCACATCGGTGAGGATGAGGTCGTGAAAATGACTGTGAGCGCCCAGGCGCACGCCGGACTGCTCGGCCAGAAAACGGACCTCATCCACCGTCATGAAACCCTTGCGGTTGT
>JBLMXM010000403.1:0-5148 GCA_050257775.1 Hyphomicrobiales bacterium | reverse complement strand
ATGTCAAATGGAAGCTGCCGGGTGCCAACTGACCACCCAGACGCGCGAAATCCATCCATAGCGATAGCTATCGAGGCCAAGCCCCACCGGATGTGTTTCCACGTGAAACGTGCCCGAAACCAAGTGCGTGGCCTGACCTGGCGAGAGATGCCCTTGCCCGGCTGAATGCACTGATGTGGCCAAGCCCCTTGACATGCTCAGGCGCCTTCATTTAGTCTATAAAATAAAGCGTCACCTTAACATAACGCCCGAGCAGTGAATGCCTGCGGTTAGGTACCGAGGTGGTGCCCGTGGCGATGTCGCTACCCCCTAAAGGCTCTTACCGTCTGGGCGTGATTTCGGATACGCATGGGTACCTGCCACCTCGTGCGTTGGAGGTGTTCCGGGATGTGGATGCCATTCTGCATGCCGGCGATATTGGCTCCCAGGAGATTTTGCGCGCGCTGGCACGGATCGCACCCATTCTGGCGGTCCGGGGCAATATGGACTCCGGACCCTGGGCTGACGCACTGGCTGAAAAAGAATCCATTCAGGCCGGAGGCAGCTTCATTCATCTGGTTCACGATCTGTTGAAATTGCGTATGGACGCCGTCAACAGCGAGTGCCTGGCTGTAGTCAATGGACACACTCACCGCCCTTCGGTCGAAGCCAAGAACGGCGTGCTTTATGTGAACCCCGGCAGTGCCGGCGCCCCGCGTCACGGCGAGCGCCCCTGCGTGGCCCTGATCCGGGTAACCGGATTCGGAGCCGCGGCGGACCTGATTTGCCTTCCCGACTGATTTTCCCCCTTAAACGCTTAGCATGCTGACCCAGAAATAATTTTCACAATCTAAACCGCTAAGGTGGCCGGCAGCGTTAGAACGGCAATCCGAAATTTAAATCTCGAAACTCAAAACGATCACAAATAGTTAAACGGAATAAATTCAAAACGGATTTAGACCTTGGGAATCTTGGGATTCAAGTGCTTTGTCCAACAACCAGCAGTGCACGTTCGCTTTTTAAGCCCGCAATGGCATAATACCGGACTTCCAGGAATAGAACCGCGCCGAAGGCTCCGCTACCGGCCGCGTTCTGCAGATCATCCAACTCGGCCGGGGAGATGCCCGCCTTGAAAGCGACCATGCGTCCGTTGGGCTTGAGCAAGGGCAGCGCCGTGCGCACAAAAAAATCCAGCGCCGAGAAAGCCCGGCTGACAATGACATCGTAGTGCCGCACTCGGCCCGGTTGATGGGCCAGCCCCTCCACCCGGTCCTGTACGGCCTCGATGTTCCTCAGATCCAGTTTGCGGGCAACGTGGCGGAGGAAACTCACTTTCTTGCGCGCAGCGTCGAGCAGCGTGGTGTGTAGCCCCGGAACGAAGATATGCAGCGGCAGACCCGGGAAGCCGCCGCCGGAACCGATGTCAAGCAGATTAGAGCCCGGCGTGACAAGTCCGGCAGAAGCCAGCGAGTCCAGGAAGTGATTCTTCGCGATGTCCTCTGGCTGCGTGATGGCGGTAAGGTTGGTGACCGCGTTCCACTTTAAAAGCTCCTGGGCGTGGTCTGCGAACAGACGGAGATGATCCGATCTCAGCGCCATCCCCCAGGAGGCCGCGCCGTCGATAATCAACTGGGACCACTCCGCTGAGCCGATTTCCATCGCTTTCCTCGGCCAGGTGGATTTGGCAATACGTTGACGCGTTGATTCGCCGGACGGTGGGAAAATTCGTTAAGGCGAAAACCTAAAAAGGTTAACAAAAAAAAGATTCGTCAAAAGCGAAAACACCCGGCCCCCTCGACTGAAGCCTCATCACTCCGACTCGTACCTCGTCTTTTTCCACCCCTTACTCATTACTCATCACTCACAACTTATTCTCAGTTGATGCACACTCGCCGCACTTCAGAAATATCCGTAACGCCTTTGAAGACCTTGATGATACCGTCTTGTTTTAAGGTCGACATGCCCTGCTGCATGGACATCTTGAAGATTTCCTCGGTGTTGGCCTGCTTCTTGATCATCAACTTGATCTCCGGGGTGCCCTCCATCAGTTCGTGGATCCCCATGCGTCCGCGATAGCCGGTATTGGAGCAAGTATCGCATCCGACCGGCTTGTAGAGCTTGATGCTTTCAGAGTAGTCGATTCCCGTGCGCTCGAACCACTCCTCGCCGTAATCCGCACGCATCTCGTCGTAATCATCCTTGGTCAGCACGTATTCCTTGCGGCAATTCGCGCACAATCGCCGGGTCAAGCGTTGCGCCAGGACCCCCAGGAAGGCGTCCGAGAAATTCAAGGCATTAAGGCCCATGTCCAGCAGGCGGGTGACAGTTTCCGGAGCGCTGTTGGTATGCAGCGTCGAGAACACCAGGTGACCAGTCAAAGAGGCTTCGATGCCGATGGAGGCGGTCTCCTCATCGCGCATTTCACCGATCATGATCACGTCGGGATCCGCCCGCAGAAAGGCCCGCATGACCCTCGCGAAATCCAGTCCGATCTTGGGTTTGACCTCCACCTGCCGCAGCCCCTGCTGGGTGATCTCGATGGGGTCCTCAGCCGTCCATATCTTCACCCCCGGTTTGTTGATGTAGCCGAGCAGACCGTGCAGCGTCGTGGTCTTGCCGGAACCGGTGGGACCGACCGCCAGAATCAGTCCGTAGGGTTTGAGGACGATGTTCTGGATGACTTTCATATTGCGTGGGGTGAGCCCCATCTCATCGACCTTCATGGCGCCGGAAGAAGCCAGGATCCGCAGCACCACGTCTTCAAAACCGCCGGCCGTGGGCAGGGTGGCCACCCGCATCTCGAAGGCCGGAACCCCTTTACGCCGGAACTTGATCTTGCCGTCCTGAGGCAGACGGCGCTCGGCAATGTCGAGGTTGGACATGATTTTAATGCGTGAAACGACTCCGCGAACGATGCCGTTCGGAATCTTCATGTACTCCTGGCAAACGCCGTCCAGACGAAATCGGATCGTGGTGGCTTTGGTGACCACCGATGGCTCGATGTGGATATCGGAGGCGTTCTTGCGATAGGCAGCGATAATAACCTGGTCGACCAGTTTGACCACTTGGCTGGAGCTCTCATCCGCCTCCTGGACCGTGATTTCCTCATGCTCTTCCTCGAAGCTCACATCAGGGATGTTGATATCATCGGTGGCCGCCTCTCGCGATGCACCCACATCCGTTTTCGGCTCCTTGTCGAAGAACTGGACGATGAAAGCCTGGATGTCTTCCCGGATAGCGACCGAAAAGGTGATCTTGCCGGTCTTCATCAAGGCTTTAATATTGTCCGTCTTATACAAATTGCGCGGATCGTCGACCAGCACCTCGATGCCTTCCTTGCTCCAGCTGATAGGGATCCACAACTCGTTGAGCAGGAAGGCCTTCTTGAGATTCGACAGCAGTTCGATCGGCGCAGGCATGCTGGGGTCGAACGGCCTGAACTTGCAGCCGTAAAACAAGGAAAAGGATTTGCCGATCGCCTCTTTCTTGATTTTATGGGTTTCCATCAGCACGTGCTCGACGCTCTTGCCCATTCGCTTGGCCAGAACGAAGGCCTTCTGCAACTGGGCGGTGGTGACCATTTTCTCCCGCAGCAGGTAGTCGTACTTGGAGCCGGAGGCAAATGTCGCCGCAATCGAGTCCAGGCGCTTGCTGATTTCGGAGTCGGCCGGGTTCAATTCGGACGCGGCCTTGTAAAGATCGTGGGCTATATCGCGGTGATCGCGCTTTTCCATTTCCAGTCCGGCCAGGTATTTGATGCGTGCAGCCTTGGCGGGGCTGGCATTGGACGCCTCGATCAGGGGCTCGAGTTCGCCGCCGATCTGAGCCGGCGGGTGCAGCTTGAGCAGGCTCTCGATCAGGCTGGGGATGACGTTTTCAGGGGCGAAGTCTTCGGAGAGCAGCTTGGCATATTCGTTGACCGCCTCCCCGTACATGCCCATTTCCTGAAACGCCGAAGCGCTGTCGAGCAAAGCCGAAAGATCCCCTGAACTGGATATGGCCTCCCGGATCCACGATATTTCCTGAGCCGAAACCCCGGGGGCGGAGCTGGCTTCCTCCTTGGCGATCTGCTGCTTCAGCAGGTCGATCCGGTTGCGAATCTTCTCCTGGATGTCCGCGGCCTGGTTCGGCACGGATGGCAGAATCTTCTCGTAGATGGAGAGAGACTCAAGAAAAAGCCCCATGGAACGACAAACTTCGGCCTCATTGATTCTTGAATCAACATCCATTCGCATATCCCTGGCCTGACCTTTCTTTTCACTAAGTCATTCAGGTGGATCCGGGTATGAAACCCCTGCTATCGTTTGAAAAGCCGCTTGATGCCCCTGACCGTACGTTGCTCTTTGAGGGCCGGAAGCAGGATGTCGCAGTTCAGACGAATCACGGCGCAGGGGGCAATCAACCCCATCACCACGACCAAGACGCCTTCCGCCGTGCGCCGCACGTAGAGTCGGCCCCTTTCGAACACGAGTTCGGCTTCTCGTACCCTGCCCAGGGAAGCAACCAGTGCATACCAGTCGCCGGCTGGCAAAGGCTCACCCCCTCCGATGTTGAATTCCTCAAATTCGCGCTCGCCGGAGGGGCTAAAGAACAAGGCTCCCTTTACTCCATCGACCGCCAGCAGATCCTTGAATACTTCACGCATGTTGTCCCGCAACCTTAACTCGCCAGCAGGTGTATGAGTTTGTCCCGCGGACATTTCGGGCTTACGGCAACCACCGCCGTTATCTCTCCTCCCAGAACGATGTAGTCGCGCGCCTCACCTCGGTCGACATATCCCAACACCAGTTTCCCCAGTTTCAATCGCTCACCGTGTCGGGAAAGGCGCTTGACACGGTCCTTCCAGACCGAGTCCTGGAAAACACTCTCAACCCCGCAGCGCACTCCCAGCGACTGCTCGATTTTTTTCCGGATGCGTTGGAGGTGGCCGCTTTCATTGCCCGCTCGCTGCGGCCCTGGTTCGTCCTGGCCGGCGGCCAGCGATGATTTCTTCTCATCTTTGCGGCGTGCGGCCTCCAGGATGAGCGGGTGCAGATCCTTCTGAATCCGGTTTTCATGCACGGAGCAGTCGTTTTGGATGGAGAGGCTGACGTGCTCCCAGCTGAAAATGTCGTAGGCGGCGACCTCACCCTGGAGGTTTCCCACGCGGGCATCGAACAACTCCCCACC
>JBLMXM010000402.1:0-11110 GCA_050257775.1 Hyphomicrobiales bacterium | reverse complement strand
CGTGGGCGCCGGCGCCATCACGGTGACCGTCACCGATGCGGCCAACCATCATGCCTATGCGGTGGTCAACGTGGGCGCCACCATCACCCCCGGCCTGGGGACCTGCCCGTCTCCACCGTTTTCGTCGGCCCCCATGGGGCCCAATGTGATGATCATGTTCGACACTTCGGGTTCCATGAGCGATGACGAGGGAGACGGCATATCGCGCTTCGATGAGGCCAAGGCAGCGGTGATCGCGACCCTGGACGCGAACCCCAACGTCCGCTTCGGGCTGACGCGCATGGACGGGACCGCCTGGAAGCAGGATCCCCGGCCCGGCGGCCTCATCACCACCCGCAATGCCATGAAGGGCGGCCGGGTCCTGGTGCCCTGCGGGTTCAAGGGCTCTTTTGCCACTTCGGCCGAATACATCAAGTGGTACATTCAAACTTACATGACTAGCGTCGACCAGATGCGGGCTGATTACGGCACCATCCACAATACCAACCTGGCCGAGACGCTTGCCGACATCGGGCGGTATTTTGCCACCGTGCTGGACGGCGACGGCCACCGCGTGGGCAAGGGCCCGGCCGGTTTCGGCTATTACAAGGAGGGCACCGACTACACCTATTACTATGACAAGAATCACGACGCCACACTGGAACCGTTCCAGGCGCAATCGACCGACGACGTCGGCAACACCATCGACACCACCAGCCCGATCCAGTACAGCTGCGAGAAGAGCTTCGTGATCATGTTCACCGACGGCCTGGCCAATACCGACAACAACTGGTCTCTCGTCACCGACGTGATCGGCGACCACGATCCCCGCGACTGCAAGCGCGCCGCACCCACGGTGATCCGGCCCGATATCACCAACTCCGGCGACGCCGAATACGGCACCCCCAGGTGGGATGCGAGTTATCCCTGCGACACCCGTGAAGACTATATGAAACAATCGGTCGACCCGGCCCACTGGGAGGAGCCCGGCGAAGCCCATTATCTAGACGATGTCGCCAAGTACCTTTATGACCAGGGCCTGCGGTCGGACATCCCCGGCGTCCAGAACCTTGTTTCCTACATGATCGGTTTCTATGCCGACAATAGCCTGTTGAGATCGGCCGCTGAAAAGGGTGGCGGGAAATATTACACCGCCAGCTCGCTCAGCCAGCTGACCGATGCGCTCCAGAAATCCATGGAAGACATCATGCTCAAGGTCTCCTCGGGCACGGCCGTATCCACCATCACCACCTCCTCCAGCACAGACAACTATCTCATCCGGGCCAGATTCCTGCCAGGCAATTCCTGGAGAGGCTACCTGGAACGCTTCACCCTACCCTATGACGCCGATGACCCGGACTATCAGGCGGACTGGGACGCCGGCACCCTGCTGAGGAACCGGGTGGCGGCCAACGGCCACACGATCCGCAAGATCTATACCTTCATGAGTTCACAGAGTCCCAACAAACGGGAATTCATGTATGCCGACCCGGTCAAATCCCGCATGAAGAGCCTCTGGGGGACATCCGACTCCGAAACCCAGGACATGATCAATTATCTCCGGGGCGACACCACCTATGACGGCGGCAAGTACAAGAACCGTGCCGGCGGGCTGCTGGGAGACATCATCTACTCCACCCCGATTGCGGTCGGCGCGCCCAAAGGCTGGTATGTCGACCGTCCCGGAATAGTCGATCCTCCGGAATATGCGTCCTACCAAGCCTTCAAGGCCACCAACCGCCTCCGCAAGACCATGATCTACGTGGGGGCGAACGACGGCATGCTGCATGCCTTTGACGCCGGCACCGGCCAGGAAGACTGGGCCTTCATCCCGGAGAATGTCCAGGGCAAGCTCAAGCAACTGACGGTGGGCGGCTGCCACCAATACTATGTGGATCTGACGCCGTATATAGCGGATGCCTGGTTCGGAAGCGACGAGGACGACGTCGATACGGCCCATGGCAGCGACTGGAAGACGATCCTGATCGGTGGAAACCGGTTCGGGGGCGAGGAGTACTTTGCCCTGGATGTGACCAACCCGGCCACCGATCAATTCAGCGCCCTGTGGGACGTGATCCCATTTTCGGGCAAATTGTCTTCCACGGTTCCCGCAGTCGGCAAGGTCAAGGCCAACGATGGAGACGTGGACCACTGGGTAGCTTTCGTTACCAGCGGCTACCACGCAGGCACCGATCCGGGATCCATCGCAGCCCTAAAAGTCAAAAACGGCCATAAAAAGTCCATCTGGCTGCAAGGGGACGACTATACGTCGGAGCGCACCACCCAGGCCAAGGGCAGCCGCGTAGCCGGCCGGACCTATTACTCGATGTCTTCCCCGGCGGCGCTGGATTCCGATCTGGACGGGTACCTCGACCTGGTGTATGCCGGCGACACCGAGGGCTCGCTGTGGAAGTTCTACTACGATTACGTCGCCGACGGCTGGAAGAAAGTTGAGCTGTTCAATACCGGCGGCCAGGCCATCACCGCCACCCCGGCCCTGGCGTTCGACTCCGAAGGCAACCTGCGGATCTATTTTGGAACCGGCAAGTACCTGGAAGAAAGCGACAAGGCCGATACAAGCCGGAATGCCTTCTACTGCTTGGTTGAGCATAAACAATATCCGGGCAACGCCAACAACGGGCATTTCACGAGCACGACCACTATCAGCAAGCTGAACCTGGCGAACTTGACCTCTGCCGTAAGCCAGGCGCAGTTTGATGCCCTGGCTCAAGCCACCCGAACCAGTGCAACCACCAACGGCTGGTATTTCGAGCTGGATGTCCCCTCAAGCTACCCGGCCGAGCGGGTGCTCGAAAGAGCGCTGGTGGTCTCGAACACGGTTTTCATAACCGCGTTTGTTCCGAACCAGGATGTGTGCGGCTATGGCGGCAACGCCCGGCTGTATGAGGTCAACTATATCAATGGGGTGTCGGACCCGGTGGTCCTGACCCAGCTCGTCGCCGGAAAGCGGTATGCGGATATCGGCGTGGGGATACCATCCGAGCCGGTATATTACTTCGATCCGTCCACCAAGAAACCCAGGATCCTGATCCAGAAGAGCGACTCCAGTGTCGAGGACCCGCAGCCGATTCTGCAAGAAAGACCCATGCGCGTCCGATCCTGGAAGGACGGCTAAGATTCGGACTGAAACAGGGCACCGGAAGCTTCCCTATCGGGAAAAAGCGAGGGAGGCATGAGTCTGAGGTTTAGACTCATGCCTCCTCGCATTTGAATTGATGCCCTGCTGTTGTTGTCCATGCTAACGATTTCACTAATAAAGCCGCGCCCGACGCGCTGACGGGGTGCTGTGGCACCGGGCGCAAGACACCATCACCCCCAGCCTTGGGTCCTATTGGATTTTGACAACGCGTACAGGCAATAATTAAGCAGCCGAACCGAATCAGGCCTATCAACTCCTGGCTGCGACGCCTGAAACCTCCCTCCTGCCATAATACCGTCTGGCCGCCCACCTGATGATACACCTCGCCTTAAATCTACTCTTTCAGTAGGGGGGCATTGACAACTGATAGTGGTTGGTTATTTTTGATGCCAATGAAATTTAGACTTGACTATCTTTCAGCGCCGTGAAATAATGCCGACATGCTCGACCGGCCCCTGTACCGCAACATCTGGAAGGAACTGACCAGGGAAAAGCGCATGGTTTTCATGGCGGGAGCACGTCGGGTGGGGAAAACAACCCTGGGAGAAATGATCGCCGAATCGTTTGCGAACCGGGAGTACCTGAGCTGGGAGATTCCTGAACACCGCGCGCGCCTGATCCGCAACCCGACGTTTTTCGAAGCGGTCGAGCGCCGGGATGAATCCATCCCGCTGGTGATCTTCGACGAGATCAACCGGCACCGCGGGTGGCGGAAATATCTGAAAGGCGTTTATGACCGGTTTCAGGACGACTATCAGTTCCTGGTGGCCGGCAGCAGCCGCCTGGATTATCCCCAGCGCAAAGGTGACTCTCTGGCGGGGCGTTACTACCTGCTGCACCTGTGGCCCTTTACCCAGGCGGAGCTGGGCCGTGCCAATTTGAAGGCTGAGGAGTTTTTCGGCAACCCTCAGCAGGTCAGCATGGAGCGCCATGCGGAGCTCAGGGAGCTGTGGCAGACGCTTTCAGAGCAAAGCGGCTTCCCGGAGCCGTACCTCTCCGGCCGGAAGACCTCATACCGGAGGTGGTCCCACGCTTACGCGGAGCAACTGATTCGTGAGGACATCCGGGACATGACGGGAATCAAGGCCGTGGCGGAGCTGGAAACGCTCTACCAGCTGTTGCCGGCCCAGGTGGGGCAGCTCCTGTATGTGCCGGCGCTGGCTCAAGGGCTGCAGGTGGCTTACAACACCATCCGCAGCTGGTTGTTGACGCTGCAGCGGTTTTTCACGATTTTCAGCCTCGCGCCCTGGTCGGCCGGGGTGTCCCGGGCGATCCGGGAGGGGCAGAAGATTTACCTGTGGGATGTCCCACGGGTGAAGGATCCGAATGCACGCTTCGAAAACATGGTGGCCCTGGAACTCTGCCGGGCCGTGTCGACCTGGAATGAGCTGGGTTACGGCCGGTTCAGCCTGAACTTTGTGCGCACCAAGGACCAATTGGAGGTGGATTTCATCGTCGCAAACGACGGCAAGCCGATGCTGATAGTGGACGCCCGGGCAGAGGATCGTGAGCCTTCAGCAGCCCTGATCAAGTTTCAGAGCGCGCTGAGGGTGCCGGCCGTGCTGCTGGTGCGGGCGGCGGACGGCTACCGGCGGATACCCAACGATGACCAGACGATCTTGATCGCCCCGGCCTGCCAGTACCTGGCCGGACTTCCATAACCTTCGAACGAAAGGAGGGGCACCGAGGCTGCCTGAATGGGGTTCATGCCAACTCATATGAAATCATTGGAAAAAAAATTTATTGCAAAAAAAAATTTTGATGCTATTTTTTTTCGTTCTTCTCTCATGGCTGGGGCAGATTCTTTTCGACACCCCTGCACCGTCAGGCGACCGTCGGGAGGGATCTTCGATCGAACCTGAAATCAGGATTTTTTATGATAATAAAGGGGAACACAGGGAGTGGAAAAAGAAGATATCTTGCACGTGGAAGGTCGTTTGGGTGAGCTGATCATTGGTAATCGGATTCCAAAGGACTACTTCGTTACGAAGGGCACGGGTCAAAGCGACCTAACCGTTCACGCGGGCTCCTACCATCTTGCTCTCAAGGCGGCAGGCGTAGAGATGTGCAACATCATGACGTATTCGTCCATCCTGCCGGGCATCGCCGCCGAAATTCCCAAACCCCAGCATCTCGTTCACGGTTCCGTGATGGAGTCCATCTTCTCCGTCTGCACGGTGGACAAGGGCGAACGCGCGACGGCGGGGATCATCTATGGCTGGCTCTACGACCGGAAAACGCGCCACAAATTCGGGGGCCTGGTCTGCGAGCTCTACGGCGACCACTCGATCCAGGAGATCGAGCGCCGGCTGCACGCCAGCCTCGAAGAGCTTTACACCAACGGCTACTCGGGGGACTTCGAGCTGAAGGACCGGCGGCTGATCACCGAAAGCTTCGTGCCCGAAAAAAAGTACGGGACGGCCCTCGCCGCCTTGTGCTTCGTGAACTACCATTACCCGATCCTGCGGATAAATCTGAAGGCCTGATGTCCGATCCCACTGCAGTCCCTCTGGCGCTTTACGAGGGAGCATCGGCAGGGCATGGCGCGATCGGTGGAAATCGTCCATGAAGAAGAAAGACATTCTCAAAAAGCCGGTCCGGCACGTCGATGTCACCGCTTTTGACGCCACTCGGGTCATCAATGCCATGCGCGAGATGTCTTTCACATCAAGAGACACGGCTGTGGCAGCCGACATCCTCGGTCGCATGCTGCGCGACAGGGGCTGCACGATCGTGCTGTCCCTGGCCGGCAGCACCAGCGCCGCCGGCTGCATGCAGATCTATGCCGACATGATCCGCTACAACATGGTGGACGTGGTGGTGGCGACCGGCGCCTCGATCGTGGACATGGACTTCTTCGAAGCTCTGGGCTTCAAGCATTACAAAGGCTCCCCCGCAGTCGACGACCGCAAGCTGCGCGAGCTCTATATCGACCGGATCTACGACACCTTCATCGACGAGAAGCAGTTGCAGGCCTGTGACCTGACCATCCAGCAGATCGCCGACGGTCTGCCGCCCAAGCCCTATTCCTCAAGGGAGTTCATCCGCGAAATGGGCCGCTACCTCACCCGGCACGCGGTCAAGAAGGGCTCCCTCGTCGAACTCGCCTATCGCCACAACGTGCCCATCTTCTGCCCGGCCTTTACCGATTCCAGCGCAGGCTTCGGCCTGGTCAAGCACCAGGTGGACCGCCCCGGCCGGCACCTGACGCTCGACTCCATCCGTGACTTCCATGAGCTCACCCGCATAAAAATGGAAGCCCAGACCACCGGCATCTTCATGATCGGCGGGGGTGTGCCCAAGAACTTCGTCCAAGACACGGTCATCTGTGCCGAGGTGCTCGGCAAGGATGTACCCATGCACCGGTACGCCGTGCAGATTACCGTGGCTGACGCGCGCGACGGCGCCTGCTCGAGCTCCACCCTCAAGGAGGCTTCTTCCTGGGGCAAGGTCGACACGACCTTCGAGCGGATGGTTTTCGCCGAGGCGAGTTCGGTCCTGCCTCTCATCGTGAGCACCCTCTACCACAAGAAAGACTGGCGCAAACGGAAGCGACGGGAATGGGCCAAGCTATTTGAGTAGCTGGCAATCCCACGCTACAAGGTAAAAGGGTCCGAGGATTCAAGGGGCCGAGGGATCAAGCAAAAAAGTCAACCGCTTCACTCCCTCGAACTCCGAACCCCGTGAACCCTTTCGACCGATCTGTCCACTCTGCCTGATTTTGTCAACCAGGAATACCCACCTGGCTCCCCAAGAGTTGGCCTACGCCCTCAAGTTTGCCGGCAAAAAGCCGATACAGGTCTAGAAAAGGTATCTCAGAGGCAACGGCTGCGAGGGGGTATCGGTGTGGGCGGCGCCTTCCGATTGATCCAGAAAAACAATTCAAATCGCTGCTTTGAATCGCGTGGCGACAGCTTTCTGGTCGGGCGGTCCCAGGAATGCGACATCGTCATCCCGGAGCCCCATATTTCGCGTGTCCAGGCCAAGGTGACTTGTCAAAACGGCCGCCACTTCATAAAGAACATGGGCCGCAACGCCCTAAGCATCAACGGCCACCGCACCGCAGGCGACTTCCTAAAGCCCGGCGATGAGATCCTGCTGGGCAAGACCTGCTTCTTCTATCAAACCGGCACCGCACCATCGGCTGAATCCGCCTCCGAGGCGAAAACCGTCCTCGCAACCGACACGGCCGAACCTTCTTCGGAAAGGCGGCTGGTATGCACTTCTCCAGCCGGCCAGGCGACCACCCACCGCCTGTCCCAGGCCAGGCTGGTCATCGGACGCTCCCGGGAGGCGGATATCATCCTGGACGACCCCTCCATCTCTCGGCGGCACTGCGTCATCGAAGCGCGCAAAGGGGTCTACTACGCCCGCAACATCAGCGCGTCCAACCCCCTGACGATCAATGGTCAGCCCGCGACCGAAGAGCGCCTGTATTCCGGAGACCAGCTGAAAATCGGGGCCTGGTCCCTCGCCTTCATTTCCAGCCGCCCGGACGACACCCGGACGCAGGATCAGCCGCATCCCGGGCATTCCAGATCATGGGGATGGATGGCCGGCTGGCTGTTTGTCCTCGTAGCTGGATATGCCGCCTATCAATGGGTGTTCGTTCCCTGGATGAACGAACGCACCATGGTTGAAATCTCCCGGCAGATCGACGCCGGCGAATTTGCCCGCGCACGGGATCAACTCTTGAGTTTCCTGGGAAAAAACCCGTCGCCGGAGGCCGGCGCAGCCGCCAGAAGACTCCTGGCTAACGCGGTCGTGGGACTCGCGGCGGAAAAAGCCCGGGGCGGAAACCTGGAAGATGCGGCGGCGTTTCTGAAAGAGCACCTGGCCGGCTATGGCAGCGGCAAGGAAGCCCTGCCGGCCTGGGACCAGCTGAACCGTTTTCGCATGGAGCTCGGCCAACGCCTGGAAGCGGCTTCGGAATACCACCGGTCCCTGTCCCACTATTCGGCCATCGGCGAGGACAGCCCCTATTTCGCCGAGGCCCAAAAAGCCATCCATCGGCTTTGGCTGGACTACCAGAACAAGCAGTATCAACAACAGACCGTGGCCCAGCTGCTCAAGGAAGCCGAGGCCCACTTCAGCGTGAAACGCTACCTGACCCCGGTCCATCAGAACGCCTACAGTATCTACCAGGCTGTGCTCGCTCTCGAACCCCAGAATGAAACCGCATTGAAGCGCATCGAGCAGATCCGGTCGTATTACCGCAGCGAAGGCGAAACCTATTTCAAGGCGGGCAGCTGGCCGAAGGCCCTTGCCTACTTTGAACGCTATACCCTGATCGACCCGGACGCCATGGACATCCGCGAAAAGATAACCGCCTGCCACCGAAAATTGGCCGAATCGGCACCCGCGACATCGGCCGACCGGATGCCCCGGGAGGCAGCAGCCAGCGAACAGGAAAAAGTCCGGCAATTGCTGAAGGATTCCGGGGCCCAGAGTTCCTGGATCATGAAAAACCTCTTTGACGAGACCCGCCGTGAAAGCGACTCTGAGACTCCGTGGTAGCCTGATTGCCACCGGATTGATTCTCCTGACCCTCGGACTCTTGTGCAGCTGCTCGCCGGGGTCGAAGCCCCCTGTCGCTGCGCAGCTGGCCGAGACCGAACTCCCTCGCAAGGTCGCCGTGCTGCCGTTTGTCAACCGCACCTCAAACCCTGAAGCCGCAGTGGTGCTGCGCCGGATGTTTTATAATTTCTTCAGCTCGCTCAATTACGCCGACATCGAGCCGGCCGTGGTGGACGCAAGCCTCGAAGCCAGTCGGATTTTCGAAGCCGCCGCTGCGGGCGAGGTGCCCGTGGGACGGCTCGGCCAGTTGCTGGGCGCCGATGCCGTGGTAACGGGAGAAGCCCTGGCGCTCGGTCAGACGTATGCCCTGGTTTACGCCAACCAGCAGGCGGGGCTGCGCGCTCGGATGATTCACTGCAGCACCGGGCGTGTCATCTGGGAGATGGAGCACACCGTCACTCTGCACGATGCCGACCTGCCCATGTCGCTCCCCGGCTTGGCGGCGGCCATCTTGAAAACCGCCATCAACTACCAGCAGTCCAACACCTTGCGGGTGGCCTCGGAACTATGCATGCAGATGACCGCATCCATTCCGAATCCCCCGGCCGCGGCCGAGGCTGCGCCGCAGATCCAGGTTTTGGTTCACAACGGGGCCGCGGGACTCCTCTCCCCCGGCGATGAGCTGCGGGTGGTCATGATCGGCGACCCGAATCAGAAAGCCAGCTTGAGCCTTCCGCCGCTGCTGCACGAGGTCCCTATGGATGAAAAGGAGCCCGGCGTCTACGTCTGCTCCTATCGCATCCAGCCCCAGGACCGCTTGGCGGAAGGCCGGCTCACCGGGTATCTGCGGTCGCCCTCGGGGTCATGCCGCCAATGGGTGGATACCCTGGGCCCGATTCGGGCCGGGGCACCGACAGTCCTTCAGGCCGCGATATCGGCCGACACCGTGTTGGCGGCGGACCGCAGCCCCTATCTGGTCGAGGACGCCCTGGTGGTCATGCCCGGGGCCACGCTAACCCTCGACCCCGGGGCGGTGGTGTGGTTCCGCAGCCTGGGCCTGGTGGTCCGGGGGACCATCCAGGCCCGCGGCACCCCCGAAAACCCGGTGATTCTCAGCGGCTTGAGAGTCAAAGGCTGGAAGGGGATCTTTCTTGATGCTAGCGACGGACAGAACATCTTTCGCCACTGCCGGGTTTCCGGGGCGGAGTTCGGCATTCGCTCCTCCCGATCGCAGCTCACCGTCGAGAACTGCCGATTTCAGGAAAATACCTGGGGCTTGGTTGCCGAAGAGGGGCAGATCGACATCACCGGCAGCCTGGTGCGCGCATCGGTAAAAACCGGCATTGCCGCTCATAATTCCCGGATGAGCGTGAGGGGTTCGGTGATCACCGAGAATGCTGTCGGGGGCCTGCTTATGGAGGGCTCCCCCGCCAGCATCGAGGGCAACAACATCGTCAACAACGGCGGCTGGGGAATCAAGACGATCGGTCCACCGGCGAAGATCAAGGCCGGCAACAACTGGTGGGGGAAGCCCGATCCCGACCCCTCGGAAATGATCAAAGGCGCGGTCTCGATCCACCCTCCGCTGGCGGCGCCGATCAGCCTCAAGTCCACAGCCATTTCCCCGGACTGAGCCAGTGACCGAAGATGGTGTCGCGCGACCCCCTGCTGCCCGGCAGAGCGTTGAGCTGCGCTGCAGCGGTTGCCGCCGGAGGCGTCAAGCCTAAAACGACTGAACCAACAGCACCAGCGTGAAGGCAATCATAACCACGGTGGTCAACCAAGCCCCGGCGTTGAAGACTGGGCTGTTGGTGTGGTGAAGCATCAGCTTGCGGTCGTTGACCAGCAGCAGGATGAAAACCAGGATCACCGGCAGCACAATGCCGTTGATGACCTGTGAAAAATACATGATGCCGATCAGCGGCATACCGGGCAGCAGGATGATCCCGGCCCCCAGAAAAATCATCAGCGAATAAAACCCGTAGAATTCCGGTGCCTCGACAAATTTCTGGTCAATTCCGGCCTCCCACCCGAGCCCCTCGCAAATCAGGTAGGTCGTCGACAGGGGCAGGATGGAGGCGGAAAACAAGGACGCATTCACCAAGCCGAAGGCAAACAGGAACGTGCAGTACTTGCCGGCCAACGGCGCCAGGGAAAGGGCGGCGTCCTTGGCCGTCTCGATGTGAAGCCCGCTTTTGTAAAGGGTCTCGGCACAGACCAGAATGATGAAAAAGGCAACGATGTTAACGATAACCGATCCCACGATCACATCCCATCGCGCAAACTTGTAGTCTTCAATGCGGATGCCTTTTTCGACGATGGACGCCTGCAGATAAAACTGCATCCAAGGGGCGATGGTCGTTCCCACCAGGCCGATGACCATGGTCATCTCGGCAGGGGTCATGCTCATGGCCGGGTGGATGAAATGGTCCAGCACTTCTCCCCAGTCCGGTT
>JBLMXM010000401.1:0-7177 GCA_050257775.1 Hyphomicrobiales bacterium | reverse complement strand
GGCCGCCACGAGTTCGCTCGGGCCTCCAAAGCCGGTGTAAAAATACCAGCACAGCCAGATGAACATGACGAGCGAAATAACGAACCTCAGATTCTTGACTGTGGCGTACCGCTTGAGCTGCTCGTTCATTTCCGCTCTTCTCCTTCCATCTCAAAGGCCGTTCAACCGTCAGGCCGCGACCTCGATGCGGCCATGGCAGGCTAACAACGGATCGGTCCTACGGTGCCCGGCCGGATCCCGTGGTGAACGGGCCGGCGGGGCACCGGTGCCCGCACGGCTCAGGTTTTCACACCTGGCCGTCCAACCGCGCAATCACTTGCTGGCGGCGATCTTCCACTTGTCGTTCCAGGCCTTGTGTTCTTTGAGGAATTTCGCCAGCCCCGGATGCACCGGAGCGTCCGGCTCGCCGTTGATGCCTTTCACCTGCATGCCGACAAAGTTCCGCGCCATGGGTTCGAAACCCGGGTCGGCCTTGGCAAGGACATCGCGCTCGGCGTAGAACTTGGTCAGCATCTTGTAAACGATCTCCTCGGGCATGTCCGCACGTACGTTGTAGCCGAACAGGAGGGGCACCCCCATGATCTTCTTTACGCCGACGTCCTTGGTGAATATCTTACTTGCGTCGAGTTCATCAGGCTCGAGGTTCTTCGCGGTGAGCTTCTTGACTTCCTCCGGGCTCGGGTTGATGATCTTAATATCCACGCGCAGCTCCGTCTCGCGCCAGTAGGATGGCAGCGATCGGCCGGCGGTCGTATAGCAGACCGCGCCGACGACGGTGCCGGCCTGAAGCGCGTCGCCCTGGGCGGACTCGCCGATTTGAACATGCTTGAACTGGTAGCCCAGCGCCTTGAAGATGCGCTGGAAATTCAACCAGTTCATGAAGCCGGCGGGCGTGAAGAACACCGGCTTGCCGCTGAAGTCCCCCCAGGACTTATACTTGCCGGCATTCGGGGCATACACGGCCATGAACGACTCCATGGGGTACGCATACCATGTGTGAACCATCATCGATTTGGCCGGCTTGAATTCCTTGAAGGCGCCCTCCTTCTGGTAGACGTCCTCCATCCCGACGTCGGCCGTGTAGCCGATTTCCGCGTCGCCATCCATGACCGCCTTCATGGCGGCAGTCGTTGAGGGATACGGATTGACGGTGACGGTGTATTCGCCGCCGAGCGCATCCTCAAGGACCTTGACCATCTGGGCCGCGACCTTGTACCCGTAAGAACCCGTGCTGGAGGTGGCCCAGCGGATCGACTTGCGTTCCTGGGCGTTGGCCGGGTTGATCGCCGAAGCAGCAAAAACGGCGATAAGGGCAACCACGAATACCGAAAAGTTGTAACCAGGTCTTGTCCCTTGCATCATTGTCCTCCTTTGAGTGAGATGGGTGGAACTATGTGCCGTTAGATGACGCCGGCATAGCGTCGTGATGAGCGGCCAGGTCCGGTTCAACGGCATGGAGCATCTTCCAACGATAGATGGATCAGCCGGACCGTGATAAGTCAGGAGGAATAAAAGGCGGGGCGGACTGAATCTTGTTCAGCAACCGACCGGGCCTTAAAGGTATAATCACGCATCCAAATTTGTTCCCTAAACCTAAAAATTAATTTTTATTATGCCAAAGCCTCTTTGTCAACTCAAACCTTCGCGGCCCTTCGGACGGCGTTGACAGAGTGGAGGGGCTTTGTTAAAAGTCGATTTTTTCGTTTTCGGGAAGGTGTGAACTCGATTTTTCCCCATGATGAAATACCTTATCACCCGCCTGCCTACGCAGGCACTGGGCCGCCTCCTGGGCGCAGTCTTGTATGTGTTGGCCGCTCCCCAACGGCGGATCGTCCAACGCAACATTCAGTTTGCATTCCCCGCATACACTCGGCGCACGGTACACCGAACGGCCCGGGGCGTGTTTCGGAACTACGGGACCACCTTGGTGGAAATCCTGCAGATGGGATTTTTCAGCCGCGAGCAGATCCTTCGGCGCGTCAAGATTCACGGGTTCGCCCGGATTACCGACCGGGTATCCCTGAACCAGGGGATCGTCGTCGTGTCGGCCCACCTGGGCAACTGGGAAATCGGCATGCAGGTCATGCCATGCTTTTTCGGCCGTCCCCTGTTCGCTGTGGCCAAGAAATTCAAGTCCGGCTTGGTCGAGAATTGGCTTCGCGGGGTTCGCACGCGGTTCGGAAGCCAGGTCCTTTACAAAAAGGGCGTCCTGGCCGAGATGACCAGAATTGTACGGGAGGGAGGAGTGCTCACGGTCCTCGTTGACATGGCCAGGCGCAGGGATGGGGTTGACATAGAATTCTTCGGCAAAAAGGCGACCGCAACCCCGGCGGCTGCGATGCTGGCCTTGCGGTGCCGCTGTCCGGTTCTGCCGGTGTTTTGCCTGCGGGAGGCCGACGGCACCATCGGCATCCAGGTCGGTGCGCTCATCGACATGCTGAGGACTCGGGACCTGCGCCACGACCTAGTGGTGAACACCCAACGGATCACCGATGTAGTCGAGGACACGATTCGGCGGCACCCCGAGCAATGGCATTGGCTGATGAAGAGATGGAAGGACCACTACCCGAATCTCTACGAATAAAAAAAGCAGGTGTTCGGTTTTAAGTTTCAGGTTTTAGGCAAAGGATTTTGATCATCCCAAAAGCATCGACCATTATCCTTTGCTTAATACCTAAAACCTGACACCTAAAACCTGATACTGAAGCCCTCCCTATCCGAATTTTTTCACCAACTCTGCCAACCCCAGCTTCTCCAGTGTCTCTCGTGTCGGCACCCCGGTCTGCGCGTCCCATCCCATGGCTTGGCGGTAGTCCTGGGCAAGGCTGTCCACGTCAATTGTCACACCGGCTAGCGGGCCTTCACGCTGCGGGGGGCGACCCGACATTCGGTCGGGCAGGCGGATGCCTTCGGCCGTGATCCCCTCCCGGAGGTTGAAACTCTGGCGAAGAGTCTGGATGCGGGCGCCGGAGGTGAGTGCTTCGGGGACATCCAGTCCCCAACCTGTGACCGCGTTGAGCAGCTCTATCAGCGGATAGTTTCCGAAGAACATGAAAGGCATGACGCAGACACCGGCGCAATTGCCTACCTGCAGGTAGCTTGAGGCCGTGGCGCTCATCGGGCCCTTGCCCGTGTAAGCATAGCGTTCGAACTTGTCGATCCGCAGTTCGGGATAGGGGGCGTAAGCGCCGGGCCCGCCCTCGAGGCGTGCCATCGGGGCGGCTGTGTGACGTCCCGGAGTGGGGTCGGCCACGAAGCCGGTACCGCGGCTGGGCAGAAACAACGCGTTGTGCAGCCCCGGTTCCTGGCCGCCGACGTGTACGGCGCAGGCTTCGGCGCCGCGGCCTATTTTCTGCGCCGCGGCTTTCACGCCGTCCGCCAGATCGTCGCCGACGCCTTCACGGCGGATGATCTTCTCGAGCAGGGCCACCATGGCCGGGCCGCTGCCCCAGGTAACGCGGATGCCGTCGGTGTCCTCCTCCGTGAGGATGCCCTTTTCGAAGCACTCCATGGCGAAGGCCAGGGCATGGCCGGCTGAGATGGTATCCAGCCCGCTGCGGTTGCACATGTCGTGCAGCTTGATGATGGTTTCCAGGTCATCGCACAGGCACAGCGGCCCGAAGGCGCCGATGGTCTCATATTCGGGCTTGTGCACCTCGCCGACGGGGTATTTCCCGCCGGATATTTCGCAGATGCCCCCACAGGCGATCGGACAGCTGGCACAGCCGTATTTGCGCGTCTGAAAACGGATGACGGCATCCCCATCGGTGACCCGTCTTGCCGTCGAAAATGCCTGCTCGCCGGCCAACTGCCAGTTCTTAATCGGAGTGGCTCCGCTGGCGACGAGCGTCTGGGTGAAGCCGCAGGTCCCATGCTTCATCAGCGCCTGGGCCATCCCGGGCAGATCGCGGATCTGCTGCGCAAAGGTCCTGGCGAGCCGGCCGAGTCCATCGGCGTCGGCCACGGGGACTTTTGCGCGCCCCCGCACCGCCACGGCTTTGAGCTTCTTGGAGCCCATCACCGCGCCCACGCCCGAGCGGGCGGCGATGCGGCCTCGGTCGTTGACAATCCCCGAGATTAGGGACAGCCGTTCGGAAGCCGGGCCGATGCAGGCCACGCGAACCTTGGGATCTCCCCATTCTTCTTGAATGGAGGCCTCGGTAGCGACGGTGTCCAAGCCCCACAGGCGGCCGGCTTCGCGGATTTCGATGCGGCCATCGGTGATCCACAGTTGCCGGGGAGCGGGGGCCGTGCCGGAAATGAAGACCGCATCAAAGCCGGCCGCCTTGAGCTCGCTACCGAAATAGCCGCCGGCATTGGCATCGCCCCAGCCGCCGGTCAGCGGGGATTTGCAGCAGGCCATGTAACGTCCGCCGGTGGGGGCCTTGGTGCCGGTGAGGGGCCCGGTCGTCAGTCCCAGGACGTTATCGGGCCCGAGCGGGTCAACTTGCCTGGCCTGGCGTTCATACAAGACACGCACCCCCAGGCCGTAGCCGCCGATGAACTCACGGGCCATGGATTCGGAAATGGATTCCACGCGAACCGAAGCGGCGGTCAAATCGACGAACGCCAGCTTTCCCATGTAGCCGCCGGGCATGATCGAATACCTCCTGACGCCCCTTCCCCCTTGGTCAAAGGGGCTGGGGGGATTTTGAAACCGACTTCCGTGGAAGGCGTTGAAAACACTATAACGGGAGGCCGCCGGTTTGACAAGACGCCACCTCAAGAATGCATCAGGCCTCCGAAAATCCGGCCAGCGGCGGAATTGCGCTCATCTGAAAAATCTTCATCACGCCTGCGACTGGACTGCAGTTGCTGTGTTTTTTCATGGGCGTCTGCCTTGCCCCGGGCGTAATCTGCCATTTTCAGGATGGCTTCAAACCCACGGCAGGCTCAGCTGGGAGCGACTCTTGTAGTTACGGGCAAATCGGTTATTATGGAGCAGGAATTGTATCCGACCTCTTTGCGAGGACCTCATGTTCAAGTTCCTGGATTTTTTCCGCAAGGATCGAAGCGACGAATGCAGATTCGCCGAAGGCTCGATTTTTCACTATAAGTATGCGAGCTTCAAACAGCTTCTGCTTGGGAATAACCGCGCCTTGGAAATCATTGCAGATCTCGAGAACACGATCTACCAGGACAAACCGTTTACTTATATGTACGCCGTGTCCCAGACCGAATCTCTGGTGATGGAAGTCAACTCCATTGTCGGAAATTTGAAGGAGCTGTCGGGGAACCGATACCCGGAGTTGGCCGATGCGGCTCAGCGGATTGCCGGGAAGATATTCTCCGAACTTCTGGCCAAGCGACACTTCGAGGACACCAGCTTCGTGCTGCCCATCGAACGGCTCAGCCTCGAAAACGCTTCCGAGGTGGGCGGGAAGGCGGCCAACCTCGGCGAAGTCTTCAACCGGGCCCACCTTCCGGTACCCTTGGGATTCGCCGTCACGGCCTTCGGCTACCAGCTGTTCTTGGACTACAACGAGCTGACGGATTTGATCCGGCGGAAGCTGAAGGACCTGGACATCAACCACACCGAGGCCCTCATGGCGGTGAGCCAGGAAATCCAGAATCGTATTATGGACGCCGATCTGCCGGCGGATCTGGAGAGTTCCATCCTTCAGGCCGCGCGGGACCTGCGGGAGAAGATTCCCGGCGACTTCAAGCTCTCCGTTCGCAGCAGCGCCACCAGCGAAGATTCCGAGGCCAGCTTTGCCGGCCAGCATGCAACGGTGCTGAACGTCAGCGAGGCCAACCTGATCGAGGCCTACAAGGAGGTGGTTGCCAGCACGTTCAGCCCCAGGGCCATCTACTACCGGCGGCGGCGCGGCTACCGCGACCAGGATGTGATCATGAGCGTCGCTTGCATCGTCATGATCAACGCCAAGGTGAGCGGCGTCATGTACACGGTGGACCCCAACGACAGCCGGCACGCCGTGATCATGATCAGCGCCGTCTGGGGCTTGGCGGCCGACGCCGTGGAGGGGGCCGCCGCCACCGATTTCTTCCAGGTCAACAAAAAGGCCTTGGCAGTGGAGGCTCAGGAAGTTGCCGTCAAAGAGCGCCGCTTGAGGCCGGATGCTGCCGACGGCGTCAGCGAGGAAGTGCTGCCGGAGGAACTCCGGCGTACGGCCTGCCTGCGGCCCGAGGAGATCCGGCTGCTGGCCGACTACGGCCTTAAGCTGGAGAACCATTACGGGTGCGCCCTGGACATCGAGTGGGCCATCGACACGCAGGGCCGGCTTTTCATACTGCAGGCACGACCGCTGAAGCGGTCTCAGCGCTTCGGGGCGGAACAGGTGGCCGCTGAAAACGCGCCCGAGGCAGCGGCAATCGCTCAGCCGATCCTGCTCAAGGGCGGGCAGACGGCCTGCGACGGAGCCGCTTCGGGCTATGCCTACATCATCGAGTCGGATCACCTGCTGCACCACATTCCCGAGGGGGCCGTGGTGGTCGCACGGCAGACCTCTCCGCGCTATGTCCCGCTCATGGGGCGGATCCGGGCTTTCATTACCGAAGTCGGAAGCGTCACGGGGCACATGGCCTCCGTAGCCCGGGAGTTTCGGATCCCCACACTGGTGGGCATTGCCGGTGCCACCGGCACAATCCCCCACGGTGAGGAGATCACGGTGGATGCCACGAAACGCGTCGTCTATCGGGGCCGGGCGGAGGCGCTGCTCACCGAAAAGAAGCCGCTTAACCCCATGAAGGACAGCCCCACCTACAACCTGATGAAATCGGTCCTGCGGCGGATTGCCCCCTTGAACCTCACGGAGCCGCAGAAGGACAACTTCAATCCGGCCGGCTGCCGAACCTTGCACGATGTGATCCGTTTCGCTCATGAGATGTCCATGCAGGAGATGTTCCGGATCAGCGATTCCGTGACACCGGATGAATGCATGGCCGTCCCCCTGCGCGCCTATCTGCCCATGAAAATTGTGGTGGTGGACCTGGGCAACGGCCTTCGCAAAGGGCGCACCGGGTCGCACGCCGAACTGGATGACGTCACCTCCATTCCCTTCCGGGCGCTGCTGCAGGGGATGAAACACGAGCAGGTGGACTGGTCACGACACGTGGGCGTCAGCTGGGGCGGATTCGCCTCCATCGTGGCCCAGACCGCGATCCGGGACCCTATGACCGAAGGCCGCATGGGCGCTCCCAGCTACGCTATTATTGC
>JBLMXM010000400.1:0-14556 GCA_050257775.1 Hyphomicrobiales bacterium | reverse complement strand
ACCAGCCAGATCACGGTGGCCAACTCGATTGAGGAGGCCAAGGCCGCGCTGTAAGCCGCTCGCCCTGTCGACGGATCTGACCGTTAACTGGTTGATATCTTGGCAACCTATGGTGGCATTGCAAAATGTGAAAGGTAATTTTGCAGAATGCATAGGCAGCTGCAACGCTTACCGTCCGGATGAGGTCATTGAGGAGCTTCACAGTAATTGACGGTGGAGATGTAGGAAAAAGTTTGGTTTTTTAATTGATTCTAAATAGTTCAATAACGGAGGGATTTGCCGCGCCAAAATAGTGCCTTCAGGCTTTCGCGACTTTCCACCATTGTGCTGGTCCTCTAAACCCCGGAAAGGCGTTAATTATTTTGTTCTCTATTTGCATCCTGCAAAAAACCGATAGGCTCACGGACCGGGACTGCCAAGGAAGAAGCGATCTTCAGCGCTCCACCTGTTTTTTTAAACTCCTATGGTCCGCCAGTCTCCCACCCAAAATGTTGTAGCGTCAAATCTTCAGATGCCACCACCAATTGACACAGGGGATCCATGCGTCAAACGACGCTCACCCCGTACTTCCGGCCCGCGACCAAATTTTGACGCTCACGGCATGGAACTTGCTAAAAGCCCAATGCGTTCCGGTCTTTGACGGAGCGCATTTCTGATCACCGCGTCCTGCCATCGAACCAGTCCCGATCCAGTCCGGGACGTTGCGAGCAAAGGAGGAACCCGCGTGCAGAACTCTGCAGCCCGCAAGACCACCTCGGAACAACTCGATCTCTTTTCGCCGCCGGCGCCGGATGCGGACAATGGCCGCGCCGCCTGCCGCTTCGACGACATGATCGGGTGCAGCCCCCGCATGGTCGAGATATTCGACCTGATCGAGAGGGTAGCCGACTGCGACAGCACCATCCTGATCAACGGCGAGACCGGGACCGGCAAAGGGCTGGTGGCCCGCGCCATCCACCGGAAATCCCGCCGGCGCAACCAGCCGTTCATCTCGATCAATTGCGGTGCCATCCCCGAAAACCTGCTGGAGAGCGAGCTGTTCGGCCACGTGAAGGGGGCCTTCACCGGCGCGACCAGCTCCAAGTCCGGAAAATTCGAACTGGCGGACGGTGGCACCGTGTTTCTAGATGAGATCGGCGATATGAGCCCTGACCTGCAGGTCAAGGTCCTCAAGGTGCTCGAAGAAGGTGAGTTCGAGCCGGTCGGCGGCGCCAAGACCATAAGAGTGGACGTGCGAATTATCGCCGCCACCCACCGCGACCTGAGCGAAGAGGTCCAGAAAGGTAATTTCCGCGAAGACTTGTTTTACCGGCTCTATGTGATTCCCATGATTCTCCCGGCCCTGAGGGAGCGACGAGAGGACATACGTCCCTTGGTCCACTACTTTCTGGATCAGGCCAACAGCAAGAATCACCGGCAGGTGAAGGGCATCAGCGAGGACGCTCTGGAGGTATTGATATCCCAGGCCTGGCCGGGCAATGTGCGTGAGCTGAAGAACCTCGTAGAACGCATGATCGTGCTCAAGGGAACCGGATTGATCACCCGGCGGGACCTGCCGATCGCTCCGCAGGCCGGAACCCGCGCAGCCGAAGCGCCGGCTGCCATCGAAATATCGGAAGAGGGCATCTGCCTCAACAGCGCGGTTACCGAGTTTGAAAAAGCCCTGATCCTGCAATCGCTCGAAAAGACCAAATGGGTGAAAAACAAGGCAGCCAAGCTGCTGCATCTCAACCGCACCACGCTGGTGGAAAAGATCAAACGCCATCAGATCAGACCCACCGGCGCGGTGGAAAGCGAAGACGAATGAGGAATCCGCCTCCTGCCGGTGCGGTTTCCTTATAAGCCTATTTATCATTTCAGTATTATAGCCGAGGTTCAGCTTCGGCCCCGCACGCTTATGCGGCAACCGTCCCGCGCGTCTCGTCCCCTATCGCATGACATTAACGGCCTCATAATGATCTGAACATGTCGTTTGAAACCAACCCTTGCCCCTCTTCTCCGAGCAAGGGAAATGCCTCCCTCTGAAAAAGGCAGGCTATGGGGATTTTGGTGGCATAGTATTTGCTCGGTTCATTTAGGTTTAATTGCAACCTAGTAGCAGCTTCCGCATGCAGGTCGACTGCAGCGGTCCAAGTGAGGTTGATGCCTTGGGGGTTGAGTCCAAGACAATCCTGGTCCTCGAGCCGCAGGTCGATCTGCGGTCGGCCATCATCGCCGCGTTGCACTGCAGCGGCTTTGAAGCTGAAAGCGCGGCCGACGGCAAGGACGCGCTGGTTCGGTTGACCCGCGGCACGTGCCGGATGCTCATCCTCTCCGCTGAAGCGGCGGGTGCTTCGGGCATGGACCTGCTGAAGGCGGCGGGCCACGTGATCCCTGCGATTCCAGTCATCCTGATCAGCGCCAGCGACGCCGTCAGCGATGCCGTCGCCGCCATCCGGAACGGCGCTTGGGATTATCTGGTTAAACCGCCGTCGCCGCAGGCGCTGGATGCAGCCGTCCGGAATGCCCTGAACTCCGCAGAGCTGTCTCAGGCCGCCCCCCGGGCGCCTGAGCACCGCACCGGACAGAAGACCTTCATTACCCGCGACCCGCGCCTGATGGAGGTTCTTCAAATGGCGCGCCAGGTGGCTCGCAGTACGGCGACCGTCCTGATCCAGGGTGAAAGCGGCACAGGCAAAGAGCTTCTGGCCGCCTTTGTGCACCGTCACTGCCTGCACCCGGAGGCCCCGTACGTTGCGGTCAACTGCGCGGCCCTGCCGGAAAGCCTGGCGGAAAGCGAGCTCTTCGGGCATGAAAAGGGCGCCTTCACCGGCGCGGTGACGCGCAAGGTGGGAAAATTCGAGCTGGCCAAGAAAGGGACCTTGGTTTTGGATGAGATCGGCGAGATGCCGTTGCCACTGCAGGCCAAGCTGCTGCGAGCCCTTCAGGAGCGGCAGATCGACCGGGTAGGCGGCACCCTGCCCATGGCCGTGGAAGCCCGCGTGGTGGCCATCACCAACCGCGACTTGGCCCAGGCAGTAGCCGCTGGAAGCTTTCGGGAGGACCTTTACTTCCGGGTGAATGTTTTGCCCATGGTGATTCCGCCCCTGCGGGAGCGGCCGGCCGATATACCCCTGCTGGCCGATCACTTCCTGGCCCGCTTCAACGCGCAGGCCGGAAAGAATATCCGCTGCTTCGACGACGAGGCCATCGAGCGGCTCAGCCGGCACGAATGGAGAGGCAATGTGCGGGAGTTGGAAAACCGGGTGGAACGCGCGGTCCTGCTGGCGGATGGAGAGGTCATTCGGGCTCGTCATCTCGGTTTGACACCCGGGCCTGAGGCACGGGCGGTTATCGGCCGGACGGCGCTTTTCCGTCCCGGCACGACCGTCTCGGAGATGGAGCGCCAGCTGATTATGGGGACCCTTTCAGAAGTCAACCAGAACCGGACCCGTGCGGCGGAAATGCTGGGCATCAGCATCCGGACGTTGCGCAACAAGCTGCGCGAATACCGGATGGGCGCTGCCGATACGGCAAGCGCGGCCGGCCGGGTCTGACGCTATGGAACGGAAATTGCTGTATTTCATCTGGAAGCGTAGCCTCGGAATGGTCGGTGTACTTTCGCGAATGGGTCTATTCAAGAATGAACAGAACCGATGGCTCCGCCCGAAGCGCCAAGTTCAAGACGCGCGGATCTCGCGACGCGAGGCGTACTAATGCTACGCCGCAGCGGCGGCGCGATGAAGCGCAAGGCGGAAATTGGCCTTTCGGCGAAGCCATCCGCGGAGAACATTGAGATGCCGCAGCCCACAAGTCTTTTCGACCGGACCCTCTCTCTGTTGGAGCGGACGCTGAACCTGCGATCCGCGCAGCACCAGGCGCTTTCATCGAACATTGCCAACGCCGATACGCCCAACTATCGCGGCTTTGAGGTGGCGGTAGAGGAGGAACTGCGCAAGCAGCGGCCGGACCCGCACCGGGTGGAGCTCGCCCGGACCCAGAGCGCGCATTTGCCCCTGAGCGTCCCGGGAAGCGCAGAGCGCCTGAGGCTGCGGCCGACTGCGAGCCCGGCCTTCAGCCTGCGGGCGGACGGCAATACCGTGGACATCGATCGGGCCATGGGAGACCTGGCCGAGAACACACTCAAATACAAGACATCCGCCCAGTTGCTTTCTGCCAAGCTGAAGAGCCTGCGCAATGTCATTCAAGGAGGTAGGTAAGCATGGATCTCTATGATGCTCTGCACACGAGTGCGTCGGGGCTTGCCGCCCAGCGACTGCGCATGAACCTCATCTCCGCCAACCTGGCGAACGTCAACACGACACGCACGCCGGAAGGCGGGCCTTATCGTCGCAAGGAAGTGGTGTTCGCGGCGGTCCCGAAGGCCTCCTCATTCCGCGAGGTCTTGAAGGCGCGCCAGGCCGAGGCTCCCTGCGAGGTCCAGGCCGCCAAGATCATAGAGGACCGCCGGCCCCCCGTTGTGAAGTACGCCCCGCATCATCCGGACGCCGACGAGCAGGGCTACGTCGCGCTGCCGCAAGTGAACGTGATGGAGGAGATGGTCAACATGATCTCCGCGACCCGCAGCTATGAAGCCAACGTAACCGCCGTTCGGGCCGCCAAGGACATGGCCCTGAAGGCGCTTGAAATCGGGAAATAGCCATGAACGACATCGCCTTGACGCCCTCTGTGGGCAATTTGACTCAGGCGGCGGGCAACGCCGCACACCCGGCCGCGGCCTCAAAAGGAGGGTTCGGCGAGTTGCTGCAATCCTCCCTCGACCGGGTCGATCAGCTTCAGGCCGAGGCCGACCGGGCGGCCGAAGACCTGGCGGTCGGCTCCCAGACCGACATCCACTCCGCAATGATCGCCGTGGAAAAGGCAGGTATTGCGCTCGAGCTCGCGCTGCAGATCCGCAATAAATTGCTCAACGCCTACGAAACGCTCATGCGGCAGCAGATTTAACCGGGGGAAAAATGGCGGCACTGTCTCAAGTCGTTCAGCAATTCACGGGCGCCATCCGGGGGATGAGCCCGGCCAAGCGTATGACGCTGCTCACCCTGGTCTTGGGCACTGCTGCCGGGCTGGCCATCCTGATGACTTGGTCCGGCGGAGTCGACCTGCGGGCCCTTTACAGCAACCTGGATCCGCAGGACGCCGGCGCGATCGTGTCCCGATTGAAGGAGCAGAAAATTCCCTACCGGATCAGCGCCGACGGACGGACGATCCTGGTCCCCGCGGAGAGCATCCACGAGGTCCGCATGCAGCTCGCCTCCGAGGGCCTGCCCCAGGGCAGCGGCATCGGCTTCGAAGTGTTCGACAACGCCAAGCTCGGCATGAGCGAATTCGCCCAGAACGTCAACTACCAGCGGGCGCTGCAGGGCGAGCTGGCGCGTACCATCGCCCGAATCAGCGAAGTGGAAAGCTGCCGGGTCCACCTGGTCATGCCGGAAAAGACCCTTTTTGTGGACAACGAGCAGCCGGCCAGCGCCTCGGTGGCCGTCAAGCTCAAGACCGGCCGGCGCCTGAGCCAGGACCAGATCAACGGCATCGTTCATCTCGTGTCCTCCAGCGTGCCGCGGCTGAGCCCGGACCAGGTCACAGTGGTGGATAATGCCGGCAAGCTTCTGGCGGGATCCAAGGGCAAGACGGGCTACGGGGCCCTCAGCATGGATCAGCTCGAATACCAGTCTCACGTCGAAAAAGACCTCGAGGGCCGGGTGAAAACCATGCTGGAGCAGGCCCTCGGGGATGGCAAGGCGATCGTCCGGCTGGCCTGCACCTTTGACTTCCAGCGCCACGAGAAAACCGAGGAACACTACCTGCCGGACAATCGTGTGATCCGCAGCGAGCAGAGCTTAAACGAATCCTCCCGCAACGCCGAGATGACGCCGCAGGGAGTCCCCGGGGTGCGGTCGAATACACCGGGTCCCGACCTGATGCTCAACCAGACCGCTGCCGGGCAGGGGTCCTCTTCCTTCGAGAAGCAGGACCGCACGGTGAACTACGAGATCGGCAAGGTGACCAGCCGCATCCTCGAGCCTACGGGCAAGGTGACGCGCGTGTCGGTGGCGGTCATGGTCGACGGAACCTACAAGACGGTGGCCAAGAGGGGCGGCGGAACCGATCGCGAATATGTGCCTCGCGCCGCCGAAGAGATGCAGAAGATTGAAAACCTCGTGAAGCGGGCGGTTAACTTTGATTCCGACCGCGGCGACAAGGTCGAGGTGGTCAACATCCCCTTCGAGGTCTCTGAATGGTCGAAGGCGGAGATAGCGAACAGCCCCGACGGGTGGACCGCGCTGCTTGAGCAGGCCGTGCCCTACCTGAAAAATGGTTTTATCGGGCTGTTTCTGCTCCTGACGTTCGTCTTTTTCGTCAAACCCCTCGTGCGGTGGCTGACGGAACACACCATCGCCGATGTGGAGATTGTCAAACAGCTTCCCAAGACCGTGGGGGAGCTCGAGCACGAGTTGGCCGGCGCGAAGAGCCTGCCGTCAGTGGATCAGGCATCCATGCTGATCACCAGCGACAGCGACGCCTCGGTCGGGGTCATGCGCAACTGGCTCAAGGAAAAATAAGACTCAGATGGAAGCGCGACAGTTGTCCGGCTCTCTCAAGGCAGCCATCCTCATCCGGTCAATGGGGGAACGTCCCGCCGCCGGTCTCCTCAACCGGCTGACGTCCGAAGAGCGTGACATGCTCAACCGGCAGCTGGGCCAGCTGGGGGAGCTGACTCCGAGCCTTATCGATCAGGTCGCCCGGGAATTCACGATCATGGCCCAGCGGGCCCGATCGCGCGGACTCGCGCTGCCGGGGCCGTCCGGCGGCGGCCCTGATCGGGATGGCCAGCGGGCAGCAGGGCTCGAGGCGCTCCAATCCTTGAGCCCGGACGACATCTTCGAGCTGATCAAGGACGAACACCCTCAGACCATGGCGATCGTCCTGATCCACCTCAAGACCGGGACGGCGAGCGATGTCCTGTCCAGAATGCCCGATGAAATCAAGACCGACGTGGCCTTGCGCATCGCCAACATGGACAAGGTGATCGCCTCCATGGTCGAAGAGGTCAACGAAATTTTCAAGGATATCCTCAAGAACAAGAAGACCAGCGTCGCCAGCGCCGGCGGCGGAGTGGACCGGCTGGCGGAAATCCTGAACCAGGCCGATGAGATCTCGAGCGAGCTGATTCTGAATGAGATCGAGGAGGCCAACACGGAGCTGGCTGCCCAGATCAAGCAGAAGATGTTTGTATTCGAGGATCTGGTTCTTGTCGATGACCGGGGCTTCCAGAAGCTGCTGCGACGGGTGGAGACCAAGGAACTCGCCGTCGCGTTGAAGGCGGCGTCTGAAGAGGTTAAGCAAAAGGTCTACAAGAACATGTCTGAGCGGGCCGCCGAGATGCTTAAGGAGGAGATGGAAACCCTCGGCCCGGTGCGCATGAAAGAAGTCTCGGACGCCCAGCAGACCATCACCGCCATCATCCAGGAAATGGAGGCGAAGGGCGAGTTGATCATTGCCGGGCGTCGGGGAGAGCAGATTATTTCATAGAAGTGGTTTCAAAGCCCCGGATCACGCTCGAGGGCCAGGCGCAGGCCGATTCGAAAGCGCAGCATACACGCCAGTATGTGAGCATTTCGAGAGGCCTGCAACGCCGCCATCGAGCGTCAGACGGGGTTTTGAAATCACTTCTGAGCAGGCTAGCATGGCACCCATGGACCCACCCGGTTACTGCTTCCCGGATATATCCGCCGACGGCGCAGAGCGCTGCTCCGGGCGAAATGCCTCGCCGCCCGCCTTTCGGAGGCTGCCTCCCGGGGCTTCCGAGGCGGACTTACGGCGGGGAAAATCGCGTATGGTGCGCTCAGCCGAACAGTCCCGTGTGGATCTTGAACAGGAAGCGTACTGCCGAGGCTTTTCCGACGGAGAGAAAAACGGTTTCGTGCAGGGCGAGCGCGCCGCGTCCGAAGCGGCGGAAAGCCGACTGGAGCCGCTGTTGGAAGGCCTGCGGCATATTCTGGGCGAGCTGGAGAGCTTGCAGCGCAAGGCCTGCCATGATCTCGAAAACGAGCTGGTCCATCTCGCTCTTGGCGTGGCCCGCCGGATCATCGGCCGCGAGGTGCAGGTCGACCCCCAGGTATTAGCCGGGATTATCCGCGATGCTCTCAGCCGCGTCGAGCACGCTGAACAGATCATCATCCGGATGAACCCCGCGGACATGGACTGCCTGGCTGAGCTGAAGCCCGGGATCCTGGACGGCTTGGCCGACGCGGGCCGGGCGCGCTTCGAAGCCGATGCCTCCGTCAGCTCTGGAGGCTGCCGGATCGAATCGGATTCCGGCGACATTGATGCGCGCATCGAGCAGCGCTTCAAAATCGTCGAGGACGCTTTTCGGGCCGAGTGGAACAAGGATGAATCCACGTGACGGCGGCCGTCGATCTGCACAAATACCGGATCTGTCTGGAAGGCCTGAACCCGATCCAGGTTCAGGGCAAGGTGACCCAGGTGGTTGGGTTGGTTGTCGCGGCGGCCGGGCCGGCCTGCCGGCTGGGCGCCGTGTGCGATATCTTCACGCGGGAAGGCCGTCGGCCGCTGGCAGCCGAAGCCATGGGATTCCGGGAGCGGCGCGTGCTGCTGATGCCGCTCGAAGAGATCCGGGGCATCGGCCCCGGCTGCCGGGTGATCGCCCGGCAGCAGCGCGCCACGGTGCGGGTCGGATCTGCCCTGCTGGGGCGGGTGATCGACGGCTTAGGCGCGCCGATCGATGGCAAGGGGCCGGTGGAGGCCGGCGAGGAATACCCGCTTTACGCTGCGGCCGTGAATCCGCTGCGGCGCCGTCGCATCCATGAGCCCCTCGATCTCGGCATCCGCGCCATCAACGGGCTGCTGACCGTGGGATGCGGGCAGCGGATTGGCGTTTTTGCAGGTTCGGGCGTGGGCAAGAGCGTGCTGCTCGGCATGATTGCCCGCAAGACCGCGGCCGATGTCAACGTCATTGCCCTGATCGGCGAGCGCGGGCGCGAGGTGAACGATTTTCTTGAAAAAGACCTGGGCCCGGAGGGGCTGGCTCGTTCAGTGGTGGTGGTGGCCACCTCCGACCGCCTGCCGCTGATCCGCACGCGTGGGGCCTTTCTGGCTACGGCCATCGCCGAATATTTTCGGGACCAGGGCTGCCGGGTCAACCTGATGATGGACTCGGTGACGCGTTTCGCCATGGCCCAGCGGGAGATCGGACTGGCGCTGGGCGAGCCGCCCACCACCAAGGGCTATACACCGTCGACGTTCACCCTGCTGCCGAAGCTGCTGGAGCGCGCCGGTACCGGCAACGGCCGCGGCTCCATCACCGGTCTGTACACCGTGCTGGTGGAAGGTGACGACACCAACGAGCCGGTCGCCGATGCGGCGCGATCGGTTCTGGACGGACACATCGTTCTGACGCGAGAGTTGGCCATGCAGAACCACTATCCCGCCATCGATGTGCTCGGAAGCATCAGCCGCCTCATGGACGACATCGTGGATCCCGCCCAGCGCCAGCACGCCGGCCGCCTGAAAGAAACCCTGGCAACCTTCCGCAAGGCCGAGGATTTGATCAACATCGGCGCTTACGTGGCCGGCAGCAACCCGAAAATCGACTATGCGGTCAAGATGATCGATCGGATCAATGCCTATCTGAAGCAGGACATCGGTGAGACGGTTTCGTTCGCCGAGAGCGTGGCGCAACTCAACGCTTTATTTAGCAACACCTGACGAAGGGTTCGAGGGTTCCAGGGGTAAAGGGTTCGAGTGAAGCTATGTTCAAATTCCGCTTCGAGACGCTGCTGGTCACCCGACGGCACGCCGAGGAAGCCCTGCAGAAGGAGCTTGCGGAGGCCCGGCGCGCACTGGCGGATGAACAGGCCGCCCTTCGGGACCGGAAAAACACGCGGCGGCAGTGCCTACAGGACCTGCGACAGAAGCAGCAGCAGAGTTTTCGCACTCCCGACATCCACCTGTACCGGCCGTACCTCGAGCGGCTCGAGCGCGACATCGACCTTCAGCAGAAGCGCGTGGCCGGCGCGGAACGCAAGGTGAACCAGCAACGCCTTGCCCTGATGGAAGCGGTAAAGAGGCGCAAGATCCTCGAGAAGCTCAAGGAAAAGGATCAACACGCCTATTTGAAGTCTTTGGCCGCCCGTGAACGCAAGTTCATGGACGAGGTCGCCGGCCGACACCATGCCGCCGCCGGCCGCCAGCCCTGACCCCCCCCTCATGCACGGGTCCTTATTCGGTTGTGAGGACCCATGCGCATTCCCCGAAAATAAGAATCAACCCAGGTTCTGCTCTGGACCGCCCCCGGGCGACCAAGAACAGACGGGGAAAACTTTGCCATCGGCGGAAAAATTTACCCGCATGGGCCGCTGCGGTCGCCGTGACAAGAGCCCCGTCCCTCCCGATTCATTTATTGGTCAAAATAATAAAACCAAGCGATATCATCATGATGCAAATTTTTTCATCGAAATGAACCCCATGATTCCGGGCATGGCGGCAAGCTGGCATGCTCTCTGCAGAACTGGGTGCCACCCAAAGGATCCATTCCAAGGAGGGACGGCGAATAACGATGATCCCCATGGACATCCCCATGAATGTGGCCCTGAACGCCGGAACTGCAGCGCCGACGCCGGTGCAACCCGCTACGGCAGCCGCCGCACCGTCGACATCCAAACTGGCCGGAAAAGCCGGTGCGGGAGGATGCAAGCGTTCATCCTTCCACGAGGAACTGCGGGAGGTTCACCACCAGATGCAGGCAGCGGAGAAGGGCCTGCATAATACCTCATCTGCCGGTAATTCCCGCAATGAGAATTCCGTGCCGGCGCAGGCGACAGCTGATAAGATCCCCGAAGAGCAAGACCTGAAGGCAGATGACACGCCCGGATGCCCTGAGAGCAAGCCGGACCTTAAGGACTTGTGGTCGTTCTTGCAGCAGATCCTGCAGGGAATCTCAACGGGCTTACAACCGACCGAATCCGTTTCGGAGCCGGGCCCTGATACAACCGGCGCCGAACTCCCCGAGGATGACACGGCCAAGACCCTGTCAGAGCTTCTTGATATCTTGAAACAACTTCAAGACGCGCCGCAGGATGTCGTGCCATCACCTGAGGCCGCCGCGCGGCTTTCAGAGCTGTACATTCAGCTGAAGAAACTGGCGGACGCGGTCCCGTCGGCTGCGCTCCCGGGACAGATTCACCAGGTGCTGCAGGACTTGCGCGAGCATCTATCCGGCCTGGCTTGGGGGCGGATGATGAAAGAGATCGGCACGGATGAGCCGGCGACCACCCCCGGGGCGGAGAAAGAGTCATTGCCCGCCGCGGCCGCGACCGAGGTCGCAGCGGATGCCCCTCACGCCGCGCGAAACCTTCCGGAAGACAGCCTGCAGGCCATCGGGCGCAAGTTCCGTGCCGAGCCCGGACCGGTCGAGCGAGATCTCAAACCGGTGGCGACCGAAAGCCGGGAGGTTTCCACCCCGGGCACCGCACCCGAGGATGCCAAACTCCCGGGCGTCGAGCGCGAGGCCCTGTCACGCGTTCCCGCGGCGCCGGCGGCCCCTGCGAATCATGCGGGCGAGGGCGGTCGCTCGTCGGAACCGGCGCGGCCGGCGGCTGGGACGGCCGACCCTTCAGGGCCCCTCGGAGGAGTTCGCGAGGATCAGCACGCTCCCGAAGACGGCGACCGGCAGCCGGCAGGCGACCGGCTGATCACAAAGACCGTCGCAGGGGCGGATGGCGCGACGTCGGAGAGCAAAGAGCCGGCCGTGCCCTTTGAAATGGACACGACCGGGCAGCGCCCGCTTCACCTCCAGGCGGGCAGTTCCGAAAAAGCCTCTGACGCGGCTGGAGTCGGGAAGGAAAAAGAGGCTGCCGGGCCGGCGCGGGCAGGAGTTTTCGACCAAATCGTGCAGCGCGCGGTCGTCCAGGTCAAGACCGGCCAAAGCGAAATCAAGATCGATCTCAAGCCGGAATTTCTGGGCAACGTCCGCATGCAGATCGTGAGCGAAAACCAGCAGGTCAGCGTGCGCATCCTCACCGAGCTGCCCGCGGTGCGGGACATGATCGAGACCGGCCTCCAGCAGCTCCGCTCCGAGCTCCAGAACCAGGGGCTTCACGTGGACCGGCTGGAGGTGGCGGTGTCCGACGACCCCCGCCAGTCGCCCCGGCGTCAGGCCCGACCCGAGGAGCTGCCCAAGCCCTGGGGCGGCGGCGCCTTGTCCGGCACGGAAGGGCCGGCGGCGGGTGGACGCAGCGATGCCGTTTACTACCCACGCCGCGCAGTTAGCGCGGCCACCATCGATATGTTTGTCTGAGAAATGCAGGCCGGACGCAACCCGGCCATGAGAAACCACCGCACGGGAGATATCAGCCATGGCAGTTGACGCCCTATCCACAGCAGCCGGAACCGGTGCAACCGGCACGGTCACAGCCGCCGCGAAGACCATGGGCAAGGATGCCTTCCTGAAGCTGCTGATCACCCAGCTTCAGCACCAGGACCCGCTCAACCCCGCCGACAGCACGGAATTCACCTCCCAGCTCGCCCAGTTCAGCTCCCTGGAGCAGCTGAGCAACGTCAATGACAATCTCGCCGAGCTCAAACTCTACCAGGCGTCCATCAACAACGCCCAGGCCGTCTCCTTCATCGGGAAAGACATCGTCTCCAAAGGCAAGAGCCTGCAGGTGACGTCCGGTCAGCCGGTGGCCTGCGAGTTTGAACTCAAGTCCGCGGCCAAGCAGGTCGTGGTCAGCATCTACGATGCCGCCGGCAATTTCGTCAGAGACATCCAAGGCACGGCGCTCACGGCGGGGAAACAAAGCCTGAGCTGGGATGCCAAGGACCGCAACGGCAACACGGTCCCCGACGGTGCATACACCTTTGAGGTGCAGGCCACAGGGGCGAGCGGGGAGAAGCTCGACGTGACGACCTATTCGAAAGGAACCGTTACCGGTGTCACCTTCGCGGACGGGATCACCTATCTGATTGTCGGACGCAGCAAGGTGGCCATCGGCGATGTCACCCAGGTCAGTCAAGGCACTCAAATCTGAACGACTTTATGAGGGTTATTCATCCCTAATGTCTAACGGAGGAAAAATCAGATGATCGCATCACTATATGCCGGGATATCCGGACTCAGCGCCAACGCCACCGCCATGACGGTCATCGGCGACAACATCGCGAATGTCAACACCACGGCCTTCAAGAGCAACCGGTCCGAGTTCGCCAACGTCTTGAGCACGGCCCTTGGCGGCGAATCCGCCTTGAGCAAGGTGGGCCGCGGCGTGGATCTGTGGTCGGTCGACGCCCGCTGGGCCCAGGGGTCGCTCGAAAATACCTCAAGCCCTACGGACCTGGCTATCAACGGCCAGGGTTTTTTCATGGTGAAGGACGAAGACGGGTCCAACTTTTACACACGCGCCGGGAATTTTCATTTCGACAAGGACGGCTATCTCGTGAACCCCGACGGGCTTCGACTGCAGGGCTATCAACTCGATGCCAACGGCCTCCCCGGGATTATCACCGATGTGTTCATCCCGGGCGAAAGGGTCTCCCCGCCCGCCGCCACCACCAAGTTCACCTTCGATATGAACCTCGACGCCGGGGCCCAGACCGGGGATACCTACACGACCTCCCAGACCGTTTATGATTCCCTCGGCAACGCCATCCCCTTGACCTTTACGTTCACCAAGCAGGCGGCAGCCGGTACCTGGACGGCGGCGGCAGCCATTCCGCCCGCCTTCGGCACCGGCGTGACTCTCGGCGGGGCGGCCACCGCGAGCTTCGTTTTTAACGGCAGCGGCGTCATGACGTCGCCGGCCTCCGACCTGGCCGTCAGCCTCACCCTGACCAACGGAGCCACCAGCCCGCTGGCGCTTAACTGGGACCTGTACGATGCGAGCAATAGAAGCCTCGGCGACATCAGCGGCTATGCTGCTGAATCCAACACGACCTTCCAGTACCAGGACGGGTATCCGTCCGGCATGCTGCGTAGCATCTCCGTGGATGAAAATGGTATTGTGACCGCCACCTATTCGAACGGGGAAATGGTACCGAACTTTCAGGTCGTTCTGGCTGATTTCCAGAACTACGACGGCTTGACCAAGCTGGGGAACAACCTTTACGCGGAATCCATCGACTCCGGCCAGGCCTTGCCGGGAATGGCCGGCAACGGTCGGCTGGGGAGTATTTCTCCGCAGTGCCTCGAGATGTCCAACGTGGACTTGGCCGAGGAGTTCGTCAAAATGATCACCACCCAGCGCGCTTTCCAGGCCAACTCCCGGGTGATCACGGCCAGCGATGAGATCCTGCAGGAGCTGATCAACATCAAGCGGTAGAACTAAAAGGGTTTCAGGGGCCAAGGGGTGCAGGGCTCCAGTAATCTTTCGCTTGGGCTCTCGCTTGACTTCCTGAACCCTGATAGGGCACCTGTGGCTTGGGATGCTTTGTGAACGGGGAATTTAACATTTGCGCAACAATTTAGAAGGCTGCGAAAAATGATCCAGGTTACACGTCTGAACAACTCGGTGCTTCTGATCAACGCCGAAAACATCCAGT
>JBLMXM010000399.1:0-5233 GCA_050257775.1 Hyphomicrobiales bacterium | reverse complement strand
AGGGTCTTGACCCCCTTGCCGTTCAGGTCATGCAGATGCTCGGCCACGGCCCAGGCAATGCTGAGCCCGTCGAAGGTGCTCGTCCCGCGGCCGATTTCGTCCAGAATGACCAGGCTGCGTTCGGTGGCGTTGTTCAGAATGTTGGCCGTCTCCTGCATCTCTACCATGAAGGTGCTCTGCCCCTGGGACAGATTGTCCAGCGCGCCCACCCGCGTGAAGATTCGATCGACCCAGCCGATCTCGGCTCGGCGCGCCGGTACGAAACTGCCCATCTGCGCCATGATCACCATCAAGGCCACCTGGCGCAACACTGTGGATTTGCCGGCCATGTTGGGGCCGGTGATGACCAGCACCTGGTTCTCGGCATCGTCCATGGCGATGCTGTTGGGCACGAAGCGCTCGGCGGTGATCATCTTTTCCACGACCGGATGGCGCCCGTCCTCGATCCGGATGCAGCCGTCCTCGCGAATCTTCGGCCGGCAGTAAGCATTTTGGCCGGCGGTCTCGGCGAGACTCAGGAGACAGTCCAGCTGCGCCAAGAACCGCGCCAATGACTGGATCTTGGGGTGATGCTCGGCGGCTTTCGCCCGGATCTCCTGGAACAACCGGTACTCGAGCGCGGCGCGTTCCTCTTCCGCCCCCAGGACTTTGGTTTCGAATCCCTTGAGTTCGTCGGTAATATAGCGTTCGGCGTTCACCAGGGTCTGCTTGCGCACGAAATGCGCCGGGACCGAATCCGCACGGGTCTTGGGCACCTCGATGTAGTAGCCGAACACCTTGTTGTAGCTCACTTTGAGGGCCGTGATGCCGGTGCGCTCCTTTTCCCGAACCTCCAGCTGCGCGAGAAAGCCCCTGGCATCCGAGCCGATGCGAACCAGCTCATCGAGTTCCGGGTTGAATCCCGGTTTGATCAGCCCGCCCTCGTTGACCGTCGGCGGGGCATCCTCCCGGATGGCCGCCTCGAGCAGGCCGCCTAAGCGGTCGAGATCATCGATCCCCTCCGCCGGGGTCAGCAGCTCCGCCGAAAGCCGGCCCAGCTCCGACCAGATGGCCGGAAGCGTCAGCAGCGAGCGTTTCAAGGCGACCAGGTCTCGGGCGTTGGCCTGGCCCATAACGGTCTTGCTTCCGATGCGCTCCAGGTCGTGCACGGATTTAAGCTGCTCACGCAATTCGCGGCGTCCGGCGGTTTTCTCCTGCGCTTCGGCGACGGCGTCCAGGCGCCGTTCGATGGCGGCGGGCTCGCGCAGCGGATGCCGCAGCCAGTCCTGGAGCATCCGCGCCCCCATGGCCGTGCGGGTGTGATCGAGCACACCCAGCAGCGTGCCCCGCCGTGAGCCGTTCCGGATGTTGCGGATCAGCTCCAGGTTCTGCCGGCTGGTCTCGTCGATTCCCAGCCAGTTGTCCAGGGAATAGGTTTCCAACCGGCTGATGTGGGCGGTCTTCTGCTTCTGAGTTTCGCCCACGTAGTGCAGCAGCGCGCCGGCGGCGCTGACCCCCGGCTTGAACCCCTCGCATCCGAAGCCCTCGAGCGTCAATGTTTGAAATTGCCCGGTCAGGCGTTCATAGCCGCGGCGGTAGTCGAAGGCCCTGTCCTCCAGGTGCGTGACGGCCACATCCGGGAAGATGCCGGCGAGCCAGGCCTGGCCCGGGTTGCTGCGGCTGCTTTCCGGCAGCAGGATCTCCCGGGGCGCCACGCGCCGGGCCTCCTCGACCACCGCGTCCTTCCGGGTGGACTCGGCCGCACGGAAGGTTCCCGTGGAGATATCCAGATAGGCCAGCCCCCAGACGCCGGCCGCCTGGCTCGCGGCCAGGATGAAATTGTTGCTGCGGGCATCCAGGAACTCCTCGTCGATGATCATGCCCGGGGTGATCACACGGACCACCTCGCGCTTGACCAAGCCCTTGGCCGTGGCGGGGTCTTCCATCTGATCGCAGACGGCCACCTTGAAGCCGCGCTCGATCAGGCGGGCGATGTAATTGGATGCGGCGCGGTGGGGTACTCCGCACATGGGGACCGGAGATTCGTCGCTCTTGTTGCGCGAAGTGAGTGTGATTTCAAGGACCCGGGACGCCACCTCGGCGTCCTCGAAAAACATCTCATAGAAATCCCCCATGCGGTAGAACAGGATGGCATCCGGGTAGTCGTTCTTGATCGCCAGGTACTGCTTGAGCATGGGGGTTGATTTGGTGAGGCTCATGGGGCTGCGGGAATGCCTGGTGCGGATCGCGACAGGATCACGCCGGTTTGATCGGAGATGTGATGGATGATTCGCTCGGGCCGGGCAGCGGTTCGCCCTTCAGCTGCGCGAGCTCGGTCTTGAGGGAGAGGATTTCCTTTTCCCGGCCGGCCACGGTCCCAGTCAGCCGCTTGACGGTTCGGCGCAGCTTGAAGCGCGTTGCGGCACTGAACCCGAAGGCCACCACCAGGCCGAAAACGAAGAAAAGGATATAGTACACCGCAAGCGGCAGGCTCGGCGACTGGTAGTCGACCAGCCGCCACAGGTTCAGCCGCAGGCTCTGTTGCGTGTTGAGAAAAAACTCTTCGTTTTCGAAAATCACCAGAGCGAGCAGACCGAAGACCAGCAGCCAGACGACAACCTTCAGCTTTTTCATGTCGCATTCTCCATGGTCGACGGGAACCGAAACGTGTGGACTCCGTTGCCTCGCCCCGCTGCTTTCCGGGTTCGGCTCACCGCAATCAGGCGTTCGAGGAGGCGTCGGCGGCGCGCGCCCGGCCCCGGGAGCGATTTCGGCAGCCGGAGGCCTGAGCCGCCTCGGAGGTTTGCTTGCACCCGTCCAGGCGGATCTTCTCAAAGTGGGGCTTGAGCAGCGCATGCGTTTCCCGAATGTGCTGGGAGATCACCCGCACATCGGCGAAAACCGCCAGGGCGTTGGTGTCGCCTGACCAGCGCGGGACGATGTGGAAATGCAGATGTTCCTCGACCCCCGCACCGGCAATCTTCCCCAGGTTCAAGCCAACGTTGAACCCTTCCGGCCGCATGGCTTTTTTCAGTACCGCAACCGATTGCTCGACCGTGGCCAGCAGCACCCCCATCTCCTGGCGGCTGAGCTCATCCAGCGCGGCAATGTGCCGCACGGGAGCCACCAGCAGGTGGCCGTTGTTGTATGGATACTTGTTCATAACCACCAGGGTTTCGGCTCCCTTGAAAAGGGTCAGTTCGTCGCTGACCGAAAGGGCCTTGCAGAATACGCAGCCCTTCTCCTTTTCACCCAGGACGTATTCGATCCTCCAGGGAGCCCACATCGTCTTCATACTTCCAATTTAGTCGGTTTGCTCTGAAAACTCAACCTCTTTTTGGGCTGAGCGGAATGACTTCCACCTCGCCCCAGGCCCCCAGCCGGTCCTCGACAATAATCGCGAGTCCCTGGATGCCGCGGATCCCCCGGCCGAACTCGATTCCGGCGACGATCTCCTGCCGGGATCGAACCCGATTCCCGATGGCGGTGGCGGCGGCATCCGCCAAGGCGCAGGACCGCGAGACAACGCACACCGCATCGGCCTTGCCGAAGCCCAGGGAATGCCCCACCGTGCCGGAAGAGGTGCATACCCCGATCGGACCGTCACCGCAGTCGATGCGCACCCCCACCTTCAGGCTCAGGGGCGATGATCCGGCATAGATGGCCACGGTGGCTTTCGTCGCGGTCTTTAAAAATATGTCTCCGCCGTTTTCGATGATCACTTCTTCCGAATGCGGCAGAAGCCCTCGACCCACGTGCTCGGCCACCGCCCCGGCCACGGCGGCCATGGGCCCAACGCCGGCCGCCGCCCCCGCCGCAATCATGTCGTCGACGATGGCCGGCGCCGGGACGGTCAACGGCCATGGTTCCAGCGTGCTCAGGAATTCCGGGTACCGGCGGATGTAGGCTTCCACGTATCCCCGGTGCTCCAAGGCGAGCTCACGGGCCAGCCCCGCCAGATCGCACCGGGCTTGAACATGAAGGTCGGTTTCCTTGACCGTGACCGTGAAAGCGGTCAGGCGGCCGCTGTCGACCATGGTGCGGTAGGTCCGGGGCTGATAATGCATGGGATGCTCACTCGCAGCACTCGATGAATCCCGGCCTCAGCTCCTCGGGGAACTGGCTGAGGAAATACTGGTCGGTCATCCCGGCGATAAAATCCCGCACGATCTCAGCCGGTTGATGCCGGCGGGTGTAGTTCTCAGACATGCCGTTTAGAAACCCCTTGAAGAGGACGGACTCCGTGCGCTGGCGGTCGAAATCGTCGAGATACCCTTCAAAAAGGCGCCTGAACAGGTCCCGAATGACGGGTGTGTGCGGTTTCATGCGGGGATTGAGGTAGATGCGCTCGAGGTTGAATTGCTTGAGGCGCCGGAGAGCATCGGAAATCTCCGGGCTGAACTGGACGTGCCCGCGGGCATGGCTGTTTCTCAGGATATCGGTGACCAGGTTGAACACGATGGTGCCGTTGCTGTTCCCCAGGATGCGCGCACACTCGGCCGGAATGTCGTCGCGCCGGATGAGTCCGAGACGGATGGCATCCTCGATGTCGCGGCCGATGTAGGCCACCGTGTCGGCCATGCGAACCACGCAGCCTTCCAGGGTCATAGGCATGAGGTCGCCCTGCGGGTTGCTCTTCTTTGCCGCCATCTCGGCTTCGAGTTGGTCAAAGGTCTTTTCCGGCCGCGGTGCCAGCACCTGGTTGTGGACCTCGCCGTCGTGGCACAGGATTCCGTCCAGGGTCTGCAGGCACAGGTTCCACCCCCTGCCCTTACGCTCCACCAAGTCGAGGAACTGGACACTCTGGACATTGTGGAGAAACGCGCCGATGCCATGTTCCACGCAGATCTCCGAGAGAAACCGCTCGCCGTCGTGGCCGAAAGGCGTATGGCCGATATCGTGCCCGAGCGCCATCGCCTCGATCAGGTCCTCGTTCAACCCCAGCAGTCGGCCGATGGTCCGGCTGATCTTCGACACCAGCTGCACGTGCAGCACCCGATGGGTAATATGATCGTTGCGGATGAGATAGAATACCTGGGTCTTGTCGATGTAGCGCGCATAGGCTCGGGAGTATAGAATCCGGTCGACATCGACGGAAAACGCCTGGCGGTAGCCCTCGGTCAGCAACTCCTCCTCTTCGCGGCGGATGGCGCTGGCGTTGCGCGTGGCATGCTCGCACAGGCACCCGGCCTCTTTCAGGTCCAGGCTTTCCCGGATGGATTTGAACATCAGCTGATCAGATTTCATGTTGTTC
>JBLMXM010000398.1:0-11931 GCA_050257775.1 Hyphomicrobiales bacterium | reverse complement strand
TGCGATACGATTCGAGCGAGGAATCGATGTACATTTGGGTTGACGCGGCCGGCTGCAAGTGCTGGTACACCGGCGACCAGTCGGCTTACCGGCGATTGGTGGAAATGGGGTGGGAAGGCGGGCGGCCTGTTGTCAACCGCCCTTGAGATGACTGCTGCCGATCGGAGCGGAATTCCGACGATCGCCAATGGACCCGAGGGAAAACCCGGACGAAAAACCGCTTGCAATCACGTGGGAAAAGATCCATTTTTTTAAATAAGCCAGCCGGTGGACTCTCGGTCCATGCGGCCTTCTGGCCCACTGCGGGCCCGCTTGGATAGAATGGCCGGGGGCCCTCGCATCGTTCGGTTCTTCTAAAATCAATGGTTTACCTTGAAAGGGGTTGAACGCATGCACTACGACACGGCCTTGCGAGCCTACACGGCCAAACGCCTCGAAGAGATCGACTCTGCGGATATTCTGGTCGGGGTCCCCTGCTACAACAACGAGAGCACCATTGCCCAAGTGATTCAGATGATCACCCACGGCCTGGCCAAGCACTACCGGGAAAAGCGCAGCGTCATCTTCATTGCGGACGGCGGCTCCACCGACGACACCCGCGAGACGGCCAAGGAGTTTCAGATCAAGCCCTGGCAGGAGAAGCTCGTCTCCATTTACCGGGGCCCGGCGGGAAAGGGCACGGCGCTGCGGTCCGTGTTTGAAGCGGCGAAGCGGCTCAACGTGTCGGTGTGCGCAATGGTGGATTCGGATCTGCGCAGCATCACCGCGGACTGGGTCAAATACCTCCTGGAACCGGTCCTGGAGCAAGGCTACCAGTTCGTGGCGCCCGTGTACGTGCGGCACAAATACGACGGCACCATCACCAACAACATCGTCTACAATCTCACCCGTGCCCTTTACGGGAAGCGCGTCCGACAGCCCATCGGAGGTGATTTTGCCATCTCCCAGGACGTGGCCAAATTTTACGCGGAGCAGGACGTGTGGCTGACGGACGTGGCGCGCTTCGGCATCGACATCTGGATGACCACGAGCGCCATCACTCAGGGGTTTCGGATCTGCCAGTCGAACCTCGGGGTCAAAGTTCACGACGTCAAAGATCCGGGGCAGCACCTGGGCCCGATGTTCCGGCAGGTGCTCTCGGCGCTCTTCTCACTGATGGAACGCTATGAAAGCTACTGGAAAGCGGTCAGGGGCAGCGTGTCGTTGCAGACGTTCGGGTTCGAGGGCGCCTCGGAACCCGAACCGGTCAAGGTGAATCTCGATTTGATGATCGACCTCTTCAAGACCGGCTACCAGCAGTTCTCGTCGCTCTGGCGCGAAATCTTCCACGAGGACAGCTTCAAAGAGATCAGCCGAACCGCCTGCATGGACGTCAAGAACTTTCATATCTCCACAGAATCATGGGTGAAGATCCTCTATGAACTGGCGGCGACCTACCGTCACTGGACCGTGAACCGCAACAGACTGCTGGATACCGTGACCCCTTTGTATTTCGCCCGGGTGGCGTCTTTTGTGCGACAGAGCTGGAGCATGTCGTCCCAGGAGGCGGAAGCGCTGGTTGAAGAGCAGGCTGTTCTTTTTGAGACGCATAAGGACTATCTCATTCAAGTCTGGGATGAAAAATCTGCGCGGGCGGCGAAGACGGACGTCCGAGTCAAGATCGAGTGTCCGGCCGACAAGTGAGACCAAACCGGTGCCTTTCGAAACCGCCCACCTGTCGGCTCCTTTTCCAGCTCATGGGGGTGTTTTGGGGGTTGACGGATCGCTGCCGTTTGCGTGGAGGATGGCCCTGCCTCGTGGCGTGAGGCGTACCTCGGACTGATGTACGGTGCCTCTGCGGTCGACCCGGATGAGCCCGCCCATGACCGCGTCCTCCCAGATGGTGTGCCGGGGACACGTGCTTCGCCAGGCCTCCATGGCTTCGACATAGGTGCGCTGACGGCCAGCGACCCAGGCGAGGAACTCCATCATCAAGGGGCTCATAGGCTTGGGCATCACCAACCTCCCTATTCATGCACGGCTCGGCGTAAGTCTACAGCAGCGGGGCGATCCTCTCGGCAGCTTCCTGCGATGGGATCACCGGGTGTACCTCGAAATCGACAATGTCCTTCCAGTTCGCCATCCACTCCTCCAGCAGTGCGCGGTCGTGCGCCTCCATCAGTTGGTAGCAATACTGAAGCTGGTCATCGACCCAGCTCGAGACATAGACCAGTCCCTCAGGCGCCATACGGCCCTTATCGCGAAAGCGCCGGTAAACTGGTAAAGGGTCCTTGTTCTTGAAATGCTCCACCACCATGAACAATGTCTTAGGCATTCCAGATTCTCCATTTGCGCTGCACTCGACGGGTCTTTCGGTCAAGCCACCTCGACGGCCGGCTTTCCCAGCACCTCCATCCTCGGCTGGATACCCAGCCCTGGATTCGTGCCGGCGGACATGCGTCCATCTTTCCGCCGCGGCGCGCCCTCGGCGTTGCTGACCGTCACATAGCTGTTGAAGTCGGTGGTGCTGAAAAGGAACTCGGGAGGGGTGCTGTGCGCCAGGTGGGCGATGGCGGCCGTCACGATATCTCCGCCCCAGCTGTCCTCGATCGTCATCGCCAGGCCGAGGCTAACACAAAGGTCGCGGGCCAACCGAGCCTTGGTCAGCCCGCCGAATTTGCTGACCTTGATGTTCACGACGTCCATGGCCTGGTCGGCGTGTCCGCGCAGCAGCATCTCCACCGAATCAATGGCCTCATCGAGTATGAAAGGGTGGTCGGTATGCCGGCGGACGCTCAGGCACTCGGCGTAAGTCCGGCAGGGCTGCTCGATGTAAACATCCACATCGCGGACCGCCCGTGCGACGCGCAGCGCATCGTGCATCAGCCAACCGGTATTCGCATCGGCGACAAGACGGTCGCCCGGCTTCAAGACGGCGCTCACCTGGCGAATGCGCTCGATGTCCTCCTCCGGGTCGCCGCCGACTTTGAGCTGGAACCGGCGGTAGCCCTCGGTCCGGTAGCCGGAGACGCGGGCCGCCATCGCGGCGGGAGGTTCCTGCGAAATCGCCCGGTAGAGTCCGAAATCATCCCCGTAGCGGCCCCCCAGCAGAACACCGACCGGCTGGCCGGTGACGCGGCCGAGGATATCCCAACAGGCCATGTCGAGGCCGGACTTGACATAAGGGTGCCCCTGCAGCGCGGCGTCCATGCGGCGGTTGAGCTTTTGGATCTGGATCGGGTCTTCGCCGAGCAGATGCGGGCCGAGCTCGGCGATTCCAGCCCGCACGCCCTCGGCATATGCCGGAAGGTAGAAGGGCCCGAGCGGGCAGACTTCCCCGTAGCCGGTAATCCCGGTATCGGTTTCAACCGCGATAACGGTGCTGTCGAAAACCGTGACGGCCTTGCCGCCGGACCACCGGTAGCTGCCTTCCGCCAGCGGCAATTCGACCCGGTAGGCCAATATCCGTGCGATTTTCATGCGCGCCACTCACCGATAGATATTCAGCGTCCCTAATAATTAATACGTCTGGCATCATAAAAAAAGGTCTTCCGGAGTTCAGTTTCAGCTCCGGCTTTAAATCGAGATTCTAAAGTGATCTCATAGGATACCGATATAAATATTAGGAGTAGCGGAATCTGTTTCACAGAGGCCACTCTTTCAGACAAATTCCTCTCACCCTTTTAGGGTTCAGGCACGGCAACGTCTTGTCCGCGGAGACACGAGATGAAGTGGATTAGGCTGACCATCGGAAGGAAGATGGTGTTGGGATTCGGTTGCATGGTCATGGTGCTGTTGATTTCCAACACGGTCGGTTTCATCGGTCTGGGGAGGCTGATAGAAAGCGGAGCGGAAGCCATTCATGGCAAGGACATCGATCAGGAGCTGACCCAGAGAGAGGTGGATCACCTCGTGTGGGTTGGCAAGCTCAAGGAATTTCTTGAGGATTCCAATCAGAAATCCCGTGGAATCCAATTGGACCATACCCAGTGCAACCTTGGCAAATGGCTTTACGGAGGGGCTCGCAAGGAGGCTGAGAAAAAGTTTCCCAGCGTTTCCGCGAATCTCAAGGCGCTTGAAGAACCGCACCGGCATCTGCACGAAAGCGCCAAAGAAATCCAAGCGGCCAGACTTGAAGCCGGGAATCTGAACTCAGCCAAGCAGATTTATGCGACCAAGACGCAGCAGGTGCTGCCCGAGATCCAAAGACTTTTAAGGGGAGTTCGCAGCGAGATCGCCCAACGAGCGGCGCAAGAGGATAAGCAAATGGCCGAAACGGCCATGGCGACTGAACGCGACCTAATCCTCGCCAGCATCGCCGCGGTTTTGGTTGGACTGGCGTGTGCCCTTTTCATTACCCGCAGTGTCGTGAGATCATTGAACAGAGTAATCCAAGGTTTAGGCGCGGGCTCAAATCAACTGGCTTCGGCGTCTGGCCAGGTGTCGGCGGCCAGCCAGTCTTTGGCGGAAGGTGCCTCCGAGCAGGCAGCGGCCATCCAGGAAACTTCGTCTGCGATCGAGCAGATGGCGGGCATGACCCGGCAGAACGCGGCCAACGCCGGCCAGGCCAACGGACTGATGCAGGAAACGAACACGATTGTCAGCCGGGCCAATCATTCGATGACCGAGCTCATCGGATCCATGCAGGACATCACCCAGGCGAGCGAGGAGACCTCCAAAATCATCAAGACCATCGACGAGATCGCCTTCCAGACCAACCTGCTGGCCCTGAACGCCGCGGTGGAAGCGGCCAGAGCCGGCGAGGCCGGTGCGGGTTTTGCGGTCGTGGCCGACGAGGTTCGGAATCTGGCCATGAGGGCGGCCGAGGCCGCCAAGAATACCGCTGCCCTGATCGAAGGAACTGTAAAAAAAATCAAGGACGGCTCGGATCTGGTGAGTCGCACGAATGAGGCGTTCGCCAAAGTGGCTGAAGGCGCAAATAAGGCCGGTCAGTTGGTCGCCGAAATCTCAGCTGCCTCGAGCGAGCAGTCTCAGGGGATCGATCAGATTAACAAGGCCGTGTCCGAGATGGACAAGGTGGTTCAGCAAAATGCCGCCAATGCGGAGGAGAACTCCAGCGTCTCCGAGCAAATGAGGGTCCAAGCCGAGCATATGAAGGGTTACGTCCAAGAGTTGCAGATGATGGTTGGCCAGTCTTCCAAACCTGCCGGCAAGCGCATGACGAGCCATTCGGCAGAGCCTTCGGACCAGCGACTCCACATTGCGGGGACAACCAGCCGCACAAACCGAAACCCGCCGGCCGAGAACGTATCGGCGCCATCACAGCATCCAAGCCCCCGGCAGGTGATACCGCTTGAAAACGCTGATGTTGATGCCTTCTGATAATTAAGATCATTTTTACCTGAAGCCCATTCCGGCATCCGCCATCAGAAGGTTCTGCTTCTCCCTATCAGTTCGAGCGCATGGACAACGGACAGGCAGCCGCTGAAGTGTTCATTCTTGTAGATCGGATCAAGGTGACAAGCTCCCGGATGCCGGTTCTATAGGATACGTAATGGTGCGGCCTCTTGTGAAATCCGCATAAATCTCGTCGATTTTCTTCAGGATTTCCGATTGAGCACGGCAGTCCCGGATGTTGCCTCCGATGTCCCTCGGCCGCGGAGAAGGACGCTGAACCGCCGCCCGGTTTCGGTAGCGGATGACTCTGTAGAGTTACAGCTCTCTATTATCGATCAACTGTTTGCTTTGCCCTTAAATCTTAATTTTATTGGAGCTGACAGTTAACGCGGCAAAAAGGGGCATGCAGAGGCGGGGTTTCAGATACGAATGACATGTAAGGTTTGAGGGCACAGTCATTTGGTCAGGCCGGAGGTTTTCAGCTTCAAGTTTTTGAAAGGGTTTTGAGACGTCCAACTCCCCTTACACCGGCCTCATTTTGAATCACTGAACCTTCAGGAACCTTCTCCAGTCGTTTCAAAATGAAAATTTCAACCCGAATTGAAGTCCGGCATCCGGGGTGCGATCGAAGGTGAGCTGGTAGCTATCTCCCCGGATCCAGGCCGGAGCCCATGACTGGGTTTTAAGGAAACGGTAGCCTTGGAAGGCGGCGATCGCCACCATGGAACCTGCGAATATGTCGGCGGTCTCCTTGCTCGAGTAATGCTCGATCCCCTTGATGTCGCCCTGGAAAGAGTTATCACTGGAGTCATTGGACAGGTGAAAGAACCAATAGTCCAGAGCATAGACGATCGGGTTGATAATGTTCCACGCCATCATTCCGCGAACGAAAGCATCATTCTTATTAATCCGGTCCACGTCTAAGATGACCTCCGAGCTCGCCAATTGGGCCACCAGGCCGGCGGAATACAAGAGAACTCCGTCTGTATCGCCGGTGCCATTCTCGGTGAAAGCTATCGGTTGGTTGTAGCTTCCGACCTCCCAATGCAGATGGGTGTCGGTGATCTCGGCGACGGTCCAGTGTGCCCCTTCGTGCAGGGCATAGGCTGCCGCCACCCCGCCGGAGAATTTCAGCACCGAGACCCACATGCCCGTACCGTCCTGGGATTGAGCGGCCGCCGGGTCGAAAAGACACGCGGCCACCACCACCATGGTCAGCAGGAAGAAGGGTATTCGTCGGCGCGGACGAGACGGTTCCATGATTCAGTCCTTCCTAACGAAGGAGTGCCAGAACGACGGGCAGGCGCTCTGTTTGGTGTATCGGCAAGATGCACGACGAACTTAAAAAAAGGTCGGAGACTATGAATCAATCAGACGAATCGAAGACAGGTTTAACAGATCCTTTGCTGCTCATTGCTGCGGGGGAGGGGCATCGGGGCCGGGAGCTGCTCGGCTTCCCGATTCTCGATCGGCGCGGAAATTGTGCTCTGCAATCCCTGCAGAAAGTGATCATTCCCAAGCGGCCGTTTGACAACGCCAAGATCCTCCATCCAGTCAAGTCTGCCAAATGGATGATCACCCGGCGTGCGATCGACGCAACGAGTTGTAATCGTTACACCCAGATTATTTCCGAATCGGTCCCGGTCGACGGTTGGGATTAGCCTTTGATAGCAGGAAACAACTTCCGGAGGCTGTTTGCGCCTCCGGAAGTTGTTCGGAGAAACGATAGGGGTAACCCGAATTAGGGAAGCGTCAGTTAGCCTTCACTTGTCAAGAGTTCAGGGAAGCCCGATGACCGTGAAGGCGAGCCAGCAGACCACCGCACCCACCACGGACATCGACAAGCCCCAGATGAGCATGTTTCGGAAGAGCTTCGTCTTGTCCGCATTGGCCGGGGCATTAGCGATGAAGACCGCGCCGGTGGTGGAGAGGGGGCTCAGGTCCACCACGAACCCGCAGACGATGATGGATGACAGCAGGGCCATCAAGTCCGTTCCGCCCACCTGTTCCAGCAGTGGCTTGGCCATGGGCAGAAAGGCCGGCAGAATCACCCCGGTTGTGCTCGCATAGGCCGAGACCAGCCCGGACCAGAACCCGGCGACCATCGTGACGGTGTAGGCCGTCGACATCTTGGCGATCAAGGCGGCAAAAAGGTCCATCCCGCCGACCGTGCTCATCAATTGGACCAGAACCGTCACGCCGGTCACCATCAGAATGGTTCCCCACGGCATGGCTTTGATGGCCTTGCCCTCATCGACGCATCGGAACAATGAAAGCAGGGCCCCGATCAAGAACCCTCCCGTGCCGATGTCCAGCTTGAAGAAGACAGCTCCGATGATCAGAACGAAGATGCCGATGATCGTCAAGATCTGGGACCGATTGAAAGGCTCCACCTGGATGCTTCTCAGCGATTCCCGCTGGCCGGTGTCTTTGGTGCGCAGCAGCTTGATGCCCCCGAAGAGCAGGTAGGCCAGAACGGAAACCGCAACATGGGTGATCAGCATGTTCATCCAGAGCACCACTCCCACGCCCGTCACACCCATCTTGGCGAGCAGCGATGCCGAGATGATCCCGGGAGGCGCAATGGGTGACATGGCTCCGGCCTGAGCTCCATTGCCGACCACGAGGGCCATCAGGAGCGGGGAGATGCCGACCTCCCCCGCCAGCAGCATGGCCGGAGGGGCGAGCAGGGCTGAAATCGTGATCTGGCCCGGCCCCATGGCAGAGAGGCCGAAGGCGAGGAAGAAAAGCACGATGGGCAGCATGGCTACGTTTCCGCGCACCGCCTTGATGGCGAACTTGGTGACCTTTTCCAGGGTCCCATTGGTTTGAGCGATGGAAAAAAGGTAAGTGGTTCCGGCCAGCAGGATGAACAGGCTGGTGGGATACCCCTTTATGATGTCTGCAATCTTCACTCCGCCAATATAATTACCCACGACCAGGGACAATCCGATGGCCAGGGTGCCGATGTTCAGCGAGGTGGTCACACTCACCACAATGGCGATCAACAGGGCGATCAGCGACATTAAGGGAACATGCATTCGTCCATTCCTCCTTTCCTCGGTGTGTTTTGAAAACCCTTTATCGTCCGGCCCTTTTTAAAGACCGGGTGCGTTCTTTGCGGTATCCGCCTCAGCAGGTCAGCGGCTTGCAAGGAAGTCAAGGGCCGCGGCCACCCCTCCTTTAGAGTGCGGAATGCCAGCCAGGGAAAGGCCCATTTCCACCCCGCACAGAGTTCCCGCCAGCATCAAATCATTGAAGCTGCCCAGATGGCCGATACGGAACACCTTGCCGGCCACTTTTCCCAGACCGTTGCCCAGCGACAAGTTGGATTTCTCCAGGATCACCTTGCGCAAGGCATCGGCGTTGTGGCCCTCGGGCATGCGGACGGCAGTCAGCGAAGCGCTATATTCCCGCTCCTCCTGGCACTGGAGTTCAAGTCCCCAGGCTTTGACGGCTTTGCGGGTCGCTTGGCCATGGCGTGCGTGCCGGGCGAACACGTTATCCAAACCCTCCTCGAGCAGCAGTTCCAAGGCCTTCTTCAGGCCGAAAAAGAGGTTCGTGGCCGGAGTGTAAGGAAAAAAGCCATCCTTGTTGGCGGACAGCATCTCGGCCCACGACCAGTAGGAACGGCGCAGGCCGTTGGACTGGGAGGCCTTCAGGGCCTTGCGGCTGATCGCGTTGAAACCAAGGCCGGGGGGCAGCATGAGGCCTTTCTGGGAGCAGCCCACCGTCACGTCCACGCCCCATTCCTCGTGGCGGTAGTCGATGGAACCCAGGGAGGAAATGGTGTCTACCAGGAGCAGGGCGCCGTGTCCGGCCTTGTTCATGGCCTGGCGTATCTCTTCCAGGCGCGAGGTCACGCCGGTTGAGGTTTCATTGTGCACCACGGCCACGGCCTTGATCCGGCCAGACTGGTCGGCCGCTAGCCTATCTTCCACCATCTTCGGGTCCACTCCCCGCCGCCAGTCTCCGGGAATGAAGTCGACCGTGAGACTCAGGCGTTCCGCCACGTTCCGCCAGAGGGTGGCGAAGTGGCCGGTCTCGAACATGAGGATCTTGTCGCCCGGGGAGAGGGTATTGACCAGGGCGGCCTCCCAGGCACCCGTGCCCGAGGAAGGGAAAACGATAACCGGCTCATGGGTCTTAAAGACCTTCCGCAGGTTCTCCTGTACCCCCAGCGCCAACCTGGCGAAACGCGGCCCCCGGTGGTCGATAGTCGGCTCCGCCAGCGCCCGCAGAACCTCTTGCGGAACGTTGGTGGGACCCGGTATCTGGAGAAAGTGCCATCCTGAAGAAACGTGCTGACTCATTTTGGGTCTCCTTGATGAACTCGTCGAGGATGTTCAAAACACGGGTTGGGTTGTCTCGTGACATCAAGTTCCTGTGGGCTGTCCGCTCGATCCTTTCAACTTCTTCAGCGAACGGGAAACAGCCTGGTTCACGTCTCTGACGTGCTTCATGATCAGTTGCTTCAGTTTAGCCTTGTTCTTCCTTTCCAGGAGGTCGATCATCAGCTTGTGCTCGTGCCAGCTCACCCGGCGGTGTCGCTCGTCCATCAGGGAAAAGGGCCTGAAGCGCAATATGGGGAGGCGAACCACATCGAGGATCTTGATCAAATAGTCGTTGTTGGCCGCACGGTAGATCGTGTCGTGAAACCTGGTGTTGAGAATGGATAGCTTGTTGACCTGAGCCATGGGGTTGACCTGAAAATTGTCGAGAACCACACGAGCCTGCTGGATAATCTCCTGAAGCTCGCCGATGGCTTCCGGCTGGATGCGCTCGCAGGCCAGGTCACAGGCGTACGCCTCGATCATGGCCCGGATTTCGCTCACATCATTAAGTGATCCCGGTGCCAATTCCGTTACCTGGACGCCACCTTGGTGGGACCGGATGACAAGGCCTTCCTGTTCCAACCGCCGGAATGCTTCCCGTACCGGGGTCCGGCTGACGTTGACCGTCCGCGTGATGATTCGCTCCAAGAGTCGCTCCCCGGGCGGAAGGTTCTGAGACAGGATTTCATCTTTCAGGAAGTCGTAGACCCGGTCGCTGGTGGATTTCGGCGGTCCCAATAGTTTTGACCGCGGCTTCACTGGCTCTTGGTCGGATGAGATCATTTCTCCTTCCTTAGTGTTCAGTCGCGACGGGAATCGAGCGCATGCATGTATACATGAATGCATAAATACGATAACCCGGGATCGCAGTCAATCTTATATTTTGATCGGCCGGTCCGGGCGATCTGGGGGGAATTAGAGGCAGAAGAACACGGATTCTGAGAACACGAGCTATTGAAAATACAAGGTATATTAGACCTTCGACCGTCAATGCGGGGATCGGGAAAGCTCCCGGCAGGCGCGGGTGATGTGCTCCGGGCCGAACGCGTGCTTGGCGAAGAGGTAGTCCTGGTCGGCCACCTCGCCGAACTGGTCCGGGATGCCGAGGCGTTTCACGCGGACGGGGTGCTGTTCGCTCAGCACCTCGCAGACTGCGCTGCCCAGGCCGCCGATGATGCTCTGGTTTTCGACCGTGACCACAGCCCCTGTCTTTCTGGCTGAGGCGATGAGGCTTTTGGCATCAAAGGGCTTGACGGAGGGGTAGTGAAGCAGGTCGACCCCGATGTCCTCCTTCTCAAGCTGCCGGGCGACGTCCAGGGCAAAGCGCGTCATGAAGCCGGTGGCAACCAGGGTCACGTCCCTTCCCTCGTGCAGACGCTTGGCTTGCAGCGGGTCGAAGGAACAGCCGTCCTCGAAGAGCTTGGGCACCTTCGGCCGCACGAGCTGCATGTAGGTGGGCTGCCGGGCTGCGGCCATATGGAACATCACTGCGCGCAGCTCGTTCGAGTCGGCCGGGCTGTAGACGTGCATGTTGGGCATGGCGCGCATGATGGCCAGATCCTGAAAGCACATGTGGGTGCCGCCGTTGGGCCCCTGCGTGATACCCGGCGAGGTGCCGATGATCTTCACGTTGTTGTTAGCGTAGGCGACGCTGATGGTGAGTTGGTCGTAGCAGCGGCGGGTGGCGAAGGCGGTGAAGGTGGCGCAGAAGGGGATCTTGCCTTCCCTCGCCAGACCGGCCCCTACGCCGATCATGTTCGCCTCCTGCACCCCGGAGTTGATGTAGTTGCGGGGGTTGCGCTGGGAGACCTCGGGAATGGTGGCGCTTGCCTTGCCCAGGTCGGCTTCCAGGCAGTAGATATTGGGGTTGCGCTCGATCAGCTCGTTCAAGGTCCGCGCATACACGATGCGCATTTCCATGTCATGGTAATGGCTCATTACGGTTTTCCTTTAATGATAATTCTGGAACGCGGCTCTATTCGCTAAGTCTCGATGTAAAGGGTTCAAGGGGTCCAGGGTTCGAGGGGTCGAGTGAAGGGAGGGGTCATATGGGCTTGAACCCTTGAACCCTCGAGTCTTGGATCCCTTTTTCAGTACGGGAGATCAATTTTGCACTCCAGTCCCTCCATGATCCTCTGATAGGTGGCCTTGTCGGGAATTTTAATGTTGTGGCAGTCGACCAGGTTCTCGGTCTCGCGGTTGCCCTTGCCCTTGATGGTGTGGGCGACAATCATGGCCGGCTTTCCGGTGACGGCGTCGG
>JBLMXM010000397.1:0-4624 GCA_050257775.1 Hyphomicrobiales bacterium | reverse complement strand
TCTGAAACCCACGGGTCTGCTGAAATCGGTTTGGTAAGAGGGGCGCAGCTTGATCAAGGACATCATCCGTTCACCGTCGTTCCTGAGCATCAGCGCTGTGTTTTTAGGGCTGCTGCTCGTGCCGCTCTTGGCCGGACGCTTTTACGTGTACATCCTGGCCGTCATTTTCGTAACGGGGCTGCTGGCCATGAGCCTGAACCTGCTCGTGGGTCACGGCGGCGCCTATCAGTTTCATCACGGCGTCTTTTACGGCGTCGGCGCATACACGGCCGGCTTGATTCTCGCCAAGACCTCCCTGCCGGCCTGGCTCGGGCTCTGCGCCGGCCCTCTGGCAGCGGCCCTGGCCGGCCTGGTGATCGGCTCATTTTGCGTTCGCCTGAACAAGCTGTACTTCGGGATGCTGCAGATTTCTCTGGGGTCGCTGATCTGGATCGTTGTCCTGCGCTGGTACAGCCTCACCAACGGCGACGACGGCATCCACGGCATCCCGTTGCCGGAGCTGCTCTCCGGCTCGGTCAACGCCTACTATTTTCTGCTGATCGTGCTGAGCGTCTGTCTGGCGCTCATGTACCTGATTCTAAAATCTCCGTTCGGAGCCACCCTGCGCGCTATCCGCGACAACCCCCAGCGCTGCGAGGCGGTCGGCATCAACGTGCGGCGCCATCAGCTGCTGGGCATCGTCATCGCCACCTTTTTTGCCGGGGTGGCCGGGGTGCTGTTCGTGGTCCTGGAGGGCTCCGTCTTTCCCGACATGCTCTTCTGGGTGCTTTCCCTTGAAATTTTCATCATGTGCCTGCTGGGCGGTTGGTTTACTTTTCTCGGCCCCATGCTGGGGGCGGCGATCATGGTGGCGCTGCGCACGTTCGTCGGCAGCTACACGGAGTATTGGACGCTGATCCTCGGGATCGTCCTCATTTTCCTCATCTTCTTTCTACCGGAGGGGATCATGGGGGTTAATTTACGGGCATGGCTGCGCAGGCGCGAGCGGCGACGCACCCTGGGCACAGCCAGATAGGCGGCGGGACGGGATGATGCTTCACGTCGAAAACCTTCTGAAGTCTTTCGCCGACTTCAAGGCGGTCAACGGCGCCACTCTCACGGTGCGGCAGGGAGAGCTGGTGGCGGTCATCGGCCCGAACGGAGCCGGTAAGACCACGCTGTTCAACCTGATCACCGGCCACCTCAAGCCCGATCAGGGGCGGATTCTTTTCAGGGGAGAGGACATCTCCAGGCTTCCGGCCCATCGGGTCTGTCGCAAGGGCATTGCGCGCTCATTCCAGATCGCCAATATCTTCCCGCGGCTCACCGTCTTCCGCAACGTCCAGGTGGCCGTGCTTTCCCAGAAGAACCTCAGCCGGACGCTGTTTTGGCCGGCGCACCGCATGGTCGTGGAAGAGACCCAGCACATCCTGGAGCGGGTGGGCCTCAGCGACCAGCAGCTCGCCCTAGCCGGCTCACTATCCCACGGCGACAAACGCATCCTGGAGATTGCGATCGCCCTGGGCAACGAACCCGAGCTGCTGATCCTCGATGAGCCCACGGCCGGCATGTCACCCGAGGAGACCTCCGCCACCATGGCGCTGGTGAAACGCCTGGCGCTGGAGCAGGGCCTCACGATCCTGTTCTGCGAGCACGACATGGACGTGGTCTTCAACGTCGCGACCAGCATCATGGTGATGCAGCAGGGGAAAACCATCCTCCAGGCGACACCGCAGGAGGTTCGGGAGAACATCGCTGTGCAGGAAGCCTACCTGGGAGGTGCCTGAAGATGCTGGACGTCAAAGGCATCCATACGTATTACAGCTTGAGCCATATCCTCTTCGACGTGTCTTTGAAGGTCCAAAAGGGCCAGGTGGTCTGCCTGTTGGGTCGCAACGGCGCCGGCAAGACAACAACTCTTAAGAGCATCATGGGGTTGGCGCCGCCCGCCCGGGGGCGCATCCGGTTGAACAACGAAGATATCACCGGCACAGCACCCTACCGGCTCGTCCGCAAGGGAATCGGCTATGTTCCCGACGACCGGCGCATCTTCGCTGACCTGACCGTAGGGGAGAACCTCGAGATCGCCGCCCGGCCGGTGCCGGGTCCCGAGGCATGGACCCGGGACAGGGTCTACGATCTCTTCCCGCCGCTCAAACCCATGGACAGCCGCAAGGGCGGACTCTTGAGCGGCGGAGAGCAGAAGATGCTCGCCATCGCCCGCGCGCTGATGACCAACCCCCAGCTGCTGCTTCTGGATGAGCCCACCGAGGGTCTGGCGCCGATCATGGTAAAAACCTTCGGGGACCGCATCCGCAGGCTCAAAGAACTTGGGCTGACCGTGCTGCTCGCCGAGCAGAACCTGAAATTCACCCTGGGTCTGAGCGACTACGGTTACATCATCGACAACGGCCGCATCTGTTACCAGGGGGCCGTGGCCGAGTTGATCGACAATGCGGATGTCAAGAAGATTTGCGGAATTTAACGCGACCGGTGCCGGCCGCACTGAATTATAGCTGCTTTCCGGCGCAAACGGACGAGCCGGCAACTATGTGCTGGAGATAGGAGTAAAATCAGCGCCTATGGCTTATTACACGATCAAAGACATTTCACCGAAGAAACCGGTCGAGGGGGTCGAAGCCCGGATCATCCACGGCGAGCGGATGACGGTGGCCTTTTTCACCATCGCCGCGGGATCCAGTGTCCCCGAGCACACTCATCCGCACGAGCAGATAGGCACGGTTTTGAAAGGCAAGATGGAGCTTGCGATCGCCGGGGAGAAACGGCCGGTCACCCCCGGCGGGGTCTACCACATCCCCTCCGGAGTCACCCATTCCGGTCTTTGCCTGGAAGGCCCCGCCGAAGTTCTCGAGATGTTCAGCCCTGCGCGGGAAGACTGGCTGAAGGGTTAAATTCAAAGGCTCATCCCGTGAACCTTCGGAACCCCAAGGACATCTTTCTTCACAACCCCGGCCGGATTTACTGCTTTGCCGACAGCACCGTGCTCTGCCGAACGCTTCTCGAAGCGGGGGCCCGCGTAATCCAGTTGCGCCATAAGACGGCCGATGATGCCGCCTTCAGACAGATCGCGGCCGAAATGCTGGCGCTGGTTCGTTCGTTTGAGGACGCCGTTCTGATCGTGAACGACCGAGTGGACATTGCCCTGGAGATGGGTGCCGACGGCGTCCATGTGGGCCAGGAGGATCGGGATTGCCGCGAAGTGGTGAACCGGGCCCCGGCGTCGATGATTGTCGGCGTCTCCGCCCGTACGGCCGTCCTCGCCCGCGCCGCCGGCCGTGCCGGCGCCACTTACGTGGGCGCCGGCGCCGTTTTCGCCACCTCGACCAAGTCGGAGGCCGATGTCATCGGACTGCCGGGACTACGGGAGGTGGTTGCCGCCGTGGACATTCCCGTGGTGGCGATCGGGGGCATCGCTGCCGCGAACCTCCGGACGGTACTGGCTGCCGGCGTCCGGTACTGCGCCGTCATCTCGGGCATCAACGACGCTCCGGACCCCGGGGCGGCCCTGCAGCAGCTTCTCGCGACTTCAGCCTCTTTCCCAGTACGCCAGGGCCGATAGAAGCCCCAGGGCGGACGCCATGACCACCCCATCCCGGAGCGTGAGCTTAGCCTGATGGCGGCAGGTACGGTTGGGCCGCGAAAATCCCCGCGATTCCATGGCCAGGGCCAGTTCATCGGCCAGCCGAAAGGACTGCACCAGGAGCGGTGCCAGAAACGCCATCCAGTTGCGGAGATTCTGCAGCCTGAATCTGAGATCGATCCCCCGGGCTTGCTGGGCGTCGCGGATGGAACGGATCTTGTTCTCCATGAGAGGCACGTAGCGCAGTCCTGCCGTGAGCATGAAGACAAAGCCCTGGGGAAGCTTGAGCTGCCTTAAGGCGGCGCCCATATCCTCCGGACTGAAGACGCTGAAAGCGATCAGGCCTACCCCCAGGAGATTGAAGACCCGCAGACCCAGCACCAACGCCGTCTCGAGATCGAAAAATACCAGACCGACAACGCCGACCATGGCCGTCATCGGCCAGAGCAGGCCTGAGTAGGAGGCCTGCCGGCGGCCGGGCCTGAGCAGGCCGGCCGAGGCGACCACCGCGGCTTCGCACAGCAGGGCCGCCGGCGAGCGGCTGACCCAGACGGCGGCGACCGCCATGATTCCCAGGGCGAGCTTGGCGACCGGGCTGATGCTTCTGCGATGCGGATCGGCTTCGTTGGTATTTCGCAACCTCATTCCGTCGGCTCCGGAGCGTTTGCAAAGATCAACGACCGGATCTGCCTCGGACTTCCGTCCGCAGCGATCCGGCCCTCGTGCAGCAAAAGCCAGCGCCGGGAACAGGCCTCCGCAAAGTCCAGGTCGTGAGTCGCCAGCAGGACGGCTTTGCCCTGGGCCGATAAGTGTGCGACCTGACCGGCCAGGGCTTCCTTGGAGATGGCATCCTGGCCAGCGGTGGGCTCGTCGAGCACCAGAAGCTCGGGATCCATGGCCATGACCGAGGCGATCGCTACCCGCTTCTTCTCCCCCTCGCTCAACAGCTGGGGCGGCCAGTCGAGCAGGCTGGAGAGCCGGAACAACCGGCAGAGATCCTCGCAAAGGCCTTCCTCCGGGGGCCTTCCCCGGCGCAGGCCGACC
>JBLMXM010000396.1:0-3970 GCA_050257775.1 Hyphomicrobiales bacterium | reverse complement strand
AGATGCTCCACCAGGGGCTCTGCGACCTGCAGATGGACGGCGACAATCGCCACGCCGAGCCGCGGGAGCGCCTGGTGTGCGACTTCATTGCCAGCATGACCGACCGTTACGCCATGAACCTCTACGCCAACCTGTTTTTCCCCTCGCCGTTCACTCAGAAGGTCAACTGATGGCCGGCCGACCGAGCGCAGCGTTTCTAAAGCGCCTGAGGCGTCTGTTTGATGAAATGGATGCGGCCTATGAGCGCGCCGCTACCGCATACGGTTTTGTCTGTTCAGGGTGCGCGGACAGCTGCTGCCGGACCCGATTTCACCATCACACGCTGCTGGAATACCTCTACCTGCGCGAAGGCTTCGGGGAGTTGCCCGCCGACCGGCAGGAGAGTATCCGGGCGAAGGCTGCCACCGGGGTCGCTCCGCCCGGGCCGGAGAGAGTGTCCGGCGCTGAGGCTCGGCCCATGTGCCCGCTCAACGCCGAGGGTCGCTGCCAGGTGTATGCGCACCGGCCGATGATCTGCCGGCTGCACGGAATTCCCCACGAGCTGCGGATTCCGGGGCGTCCCTTGCAGCAGAGCCCGGGCTGTGTCGAGTTCCATCGGCGCTGCGGCCGGCCGGAGGTTTACCGGCTCGATCGCACGCCGCTTTACGCCGAGTTGGCCCGGCTGGAATCGGAGTGCCGGCAGGCCCTGGGGCAGCGGCGCAAGATCCGGATGACCATCGCCGAGATGCTGCTGGACGACGGGGTGGCGGAGTGAAGCGGCTCGACCTCGAAAATCTTGAGCGGCTGCCGGGCATCCGCATCCAACCGGGGGACAGCTTCCGCTTCCGCTGCTACCCGGGCATCGGCTGCTTCAACCGCTGCTGCCGCAACCTGAACCTCTTCCTTTACCCCTACGATCTGGTGCGCCTGCGGACCCGGCTCGGGATCACGTCCGACGAGCTTCTGGATCGCCATGTAGACGTGGTGCTACGTCCCGGCGGCCATTTCCCGGACGTCCTGCTGCGCATGTCCGAGAACGAGGAGAAAACCTGCCCGTTTCTGACCGCCGAGGGCTGCAGCGTCTATCCCGACCGACCCGACACCTGCCGCACCTTCCCTCTGGAGCAGGGGCTGTTGCATCGCGCCGAAAACGACGTCGATGAGCCGGTCTTTTTCTTCCGGCCGCCGGAGTTCTGCCTGGGGCAGCTCGAGGAAAGGAAATGGACCGAGCCGGAGTGGGCTGAGGACCAGCAAGCCCGCGACTACCACCGCATGACCGTCCGCTGGGCGGAGATGCAGCGGCTGTTTCAGAGCGACCCCTGGGGCGCGGAGGGGCCCACGGGCCCGCGCGCCCGCATGGCCTTCATGGCGGTTTACAACATCGACCGGTTCCGGGAGTTCGTCTTCGGCAGCAGCTTTCTGAAGCGCTTCACCGTCAAGCCGGAGCTGCTCGGCAAGATCCAGACCGACGACGCGGAGCTCCTCTTACTCGGGTTCGATTGGATCAAGCTCTTCCTCTGGGGAATCCGCAGCAAGAATCTCAAGCTTAAGGGGCGTTAACCCGGGTATCCGTTGGCCGGTTCGGCGCTTTTCAATGTGAGTAGTGGAGGCGCGCGCCAAGGCTTCGGCTACAGCACGCCCTTCGGCATGGGCATCATCCTCTCCCCGCCCAGCACATACCCGCCGTCCAGTCTCAATACGCTTCCGGTCATAAAGGGAGCGTCTCGCAGGATGAAGAGCACTGACTTGACGACGTCCGCGGCGGTGCCGGTGCGGCCAAGCAGGGTGTGGCCGCAAATGGCCTGCTGTTCCGCCTCGCTCAGAAGCCCCCAGCCGCGAGTGCCCGGCCCGTGGCGGGTTTCGACGAAGCCGAGCATGATTTCGTTAACCCGCACCTCGGGCGCGGCCTCGCGGGCCCAGGTTTCGGTCAGAAGCGACACGGCCCGGCTGGCCGCGGCATAGCCGTCGTTGAAGACCGGCGCAGCCGGGCCTGAACGGCCGACGATTCCGGCAATCGAGGAGAAGTTGATCACCGCGCCATCGCCCGAGGCTTTGAGGCCGGGCAGGGCGGCGGCGAACACCCAGCGTTTCGCGCGCAGGCTGGTCTCCAGCTCGAGGTCCCACTGCTCACGCGTGTACGGGCCGTGAACGATCGGCCAGCCCCCGCGTTCAATGTTGTTGATGAGAATGTCCAGGCGGCCGAAGCGATTGAGGACGTCCTGCACCATGAACCCGATGTCGTCCACCTGTCGAAGGTCCGTCTTGAGGATGAGGGGCCCCCGGCCAGCGGCCGCCAGATCGCGTCGCAGACCTTCGAGCTCTGCCTCCCAGTCGAAATAATTCACCGCAACCCCTGCTCCGGCCTCTACCAACGCCAGCGCAACGGCTTTGCCGATGCCCTTGATGCCGCCCAGCACCAATGCGACCTTTCCCGGCAGTTCCATTTGCGAGCCTCCAGCATGTGCGGTCCCGTGCCCGGCATCCCGTAACCCGCTTCCGGGTTTCAGGGGCTATCCGCCGTACGCCCTTTCCAGCAACTGCTTCACCCAGTCGCATCCGAAGCGCAGCAGCGAGAGCTCATCCATCCGTTGAGCTTCCTCCGGCCGTGCGTTCAGGCCGGACAGGCTGCCGTCGCAGAGTCGCTCACGGAAGCGGTCCAGGTCATACCAGGCCGTGTAGACCTGCTCGGCCAGTGACGGCGGAAGCGATTTTGGGCTGAGGCGCGTCTTGAGGCTGATCACTTCCAGCAGCCGGTCGTTTTCGGCATTGTATTCCATGAGTCCCTGTTCCAGCACCCAGCCGTGCGCAGACCGCAGCTCGACCGCATCGAACCCGCGGCAGTGGGGCTCATGGAGCAGCCGGTATTCGACCCGAACATCGGCGGTTTGCCGCGAACGGCAAAGGAGCCTCACCAGGGGATACATCCGGCAGGAAGAGGGACGGTCCGGGTAGACCCGGCAGCCGTCGGCCGTGACAAAGGCGCAGGTCAGCTGTTCGGGGTCGCCGGGTTTCAGGGTGACGACCGGCAGCCCCGAGCCGGGGCCGGTGTGGCGCCGGGTGTATTGCGCTAAGAAACGCTGCGACGGCAGCCGCAGGCCGCGCCTCAGACGCAGCACGTCGTAAGGCGTCAAGAACTGGTTCAGATCCCGGCAGCATGCATTGAAACAAGCGACCCCCGGGTTACAGGCAAACCGAAAGGGCTCTTCCGGGTCAATCGAAATAAAGGTTCGGTCCATGGCTTGGCATCATGAAAGTGATGTTCCCCAGGTTGTTATCTTACATCATTGCGCCGGTAAATAAACTACATTTTGTGCCCAAACTTTGTTCACTGACTAGATATAGAATACATCATCTATCCCTGAAAATTCGAGGATTTTGTGCCGGTTGCGCCATCAAAAACCCTTGACAAGGCATAGGAGGGATGGTATGGTCCAAAGCCTTCAGGTGATTTATCTCTCTGAATTCAATGATAAAATTTAGTCTCTTGACCATAATTCGTGCGCGCGGTCGTGGAATCCGCCGGTGTGGTGCCATGTTCGCAACGTCTCAGTTTGTGAGAACTGATGCTCTAACGTCAACGAAGGAAGGGGGGTGTGGGATCACTTAATATCAAACTGGTTTGCGGTTGCGTTTCGGTCTTCTCTTTTCAATCACCCTGAAACCACCTAGGAGGTATCTCAATGCCAAGTTTTGTCATTCAAGAAAAGTGTGACGGCTGCAAGGGCGGTGATAAGACCGCCTGCATGTACATCTGCCCCAATGACCTGATGGTCCTGGACCCCACGGCGATGAAAGCCTACAACCAGGAACCCGATCAGTGCTGGGAATGCTTCTCGTGCGTAAAGATCTGCCCCACCCAGGCGATCGAGGTGCGCGGGTATGCGGATTTCGTCCCATTGGGAAGCAGTGTCATGCCGATGCTGGGCACCGAGGATGTCATGTGGACCTGCAAGTTCCGCAACGGCGTCATCAAACGGTTCAAGTTCCCCAT
>JBLMXM010000395.1:0-6760 GCA_050257775.1 Hyphomicrobiales bacterium | reverse complement strand
ACCGAAGCGTCACCGTTGTCGATGACTCTCTTGCTGAGTTTTTTTTCATCGGCCACGTCGGGAGATCTCCTCAATCTTGGGCAAGCGATGCAGAAAGGATAGAGGATCATTTCGCGAAGCTACATTAAAGCTATATTGTAACAGAGTCAAGCAAAAACATCATCGGCCTTAAGATTTGGCTTCAGATAACCTATTCAAGCAATTGAGTTTTTCGATCTACTGGACTGGCAAAGGAAATGAGGAGACCTGCTCCGGGGGCGAGGCAGCAATCGCCGCAACGGGGTTCGAGCGGCGTACACCAAGTTCGGGCATGGGTATCCGGGCGACGCCATAGCAAAGGTGATGCATGCCATCTATGCCGGATGATCAGAGGGCGGAGAGCAACGCGTAACGAGTTATAAGTGATGACTAACGGGTATTGAGCGTGGGGCATTGCAGAAGAGCTGTATCCCGGTCCCATGGGCAGGATGCCGCTGCCACCGCCGCAGCAGAGGGTCGCAGCCTATTTGACGATGTTCAAAATCTGCTTGAACAGCGGGCCTTCGGCTACTTTGAGCAACTCGAACAAGGCCGTTTCCACGCTGGTCACCGCCACCCCTGCGCGCCGGCATTTTTCAAGCCCGATCTGCTTGTTTTCCGGCGTGCGGGAAGAGCAGGCGTCAGCCGCCACTTCCACGTTATAGCCGGCTGCCAGCAAGTCCGTGGCGGTCTGATAGACGCAGACGTGGGTTTCGATGCCGGCCATGATCACGTGACGGCGGCCCACTCGCGTAAGGGCCTGCATGAACTCTTCGCTGGCGCAGCAGCTGAAACTGAATTTGGCAATGGGTCGGACACCCGGCAGGCAGGCGGTGATTTCCGGCACGGTAGAGCCGAGGCCTTTGGGGTTCTGTTCGGTGCACAGGACCGGCACGCCCAGCACACTGCTGCCCTGGGCCAGTTGCCGCGCCCTCAGGACGAGCTCTTCACGGCCGTGCATCGCCCGCAGGAGTTTCTCCTGGATGTCGACCATCAGCAGCGCAGTATCATGGGGGCTCAACACGGGAAAACTCCTTCAATCATCAAACACGCACACACTTTGCCATTTGCCGGCCCGCATCCAGCCTTCTCTGCGCTCCGCCGAAAGCCGCCGCTCGTCCACCTTGCGGCGCTCCGTTCTCCGGCTGTAAAACTCCAGCGAGCTTTCGGAAAGCCGCTTGTCCCGATCCGAGCGCCGATCTCTTCCCGAGCGCTCGATCCATTCACTCTTCAAATCCCGATTCAACCCGGCCCAGTATTCGGATTTCCGCTCTTTCATTTGTTGACGCCCCGTTCCCGCAAGCATCCCGATTCAAGCCAATCTACCGGCCCAATCCCTACCCATCGTTGCGATGTTCCCAAGAGCGTTGAATGTGGGTGATTTTATAGGTGTTTTTCGCGCTTCTGTCAAATAAAAAAAGCCTGCGGCCTTTTGCTCCGTCTTACCAACCAGCGGAAACGGCCGGTAGCTGATCATGGCGGTCTGACTTGCTGAAGCCAGATCCTTCGTCGACGTTCCGTGTCACGGCCATCGAAGATACCCTGCGCGCCCTGTTGGCCGGAGCAATAACTTGCTTTTTTGCCGCTTGACTCATAAAAGTTAGAAAGAACGATTGCCCTTAATAGAAGATGAGCCCCATTGTCGCCATAGTGGGCCGGCCGAACGTCGGCAAATCGACCCTGTTCAACCAGATCACCCGGACCAAGGACGCTTTAGTGGATGATTTGCCCGGTGTGACCCGGGACCGTCATTACGGCAGCGCCAGTTGGAACGACGCGGACTTCACGCTGATCGATACCGGCGGTTTTATCGGAGGAGACGAGTTTTCCGAGGAGATTCGCTTCCAGATCCTGCAGGCCATTGAAGAGGCGGACGTCATCCTGTTTGTGCTGGACGGCAAGGCCGGGTTGTCTCCTTTCGACCGCGACATCCTCGACACATTGCGGGCGATCCGCAAACCGGTTCTATACGTGGTGAACAAGATCGACAGTCCCGAAAAGGAAGTGCAGCTGGCGGAGTTCTACCGGCTGGGGCTCGAAACCCTGTACCCGGTTTCAGCCGAGCATCGTTACGGAATGACCGATTTTCTCGACGCTCTGGTGAAGGCCTTTCCACCGGTCGTTGAAAAAACCGAAGGGGGAGGGACCGCGGAGATGATCGGTCTAGCCGTGGTCGGACGGCCGAATGTTGGAAAGTCCTCCCTGATCAATCGCATCCTGGGAGAACAGCGTCTGGTGGTGAGCCCCACGCCCGGAACGACGCGGGATTCGATCGACAGTATCCACCACCGCAACAGCAAGACCTACCGGCTCATCGACACAGCCGGAATCCGGCGCAAGGGCCGGGTGTCTGAGAAACTAGAGAAATTTTCCGTGATCAAGGCCCTGCGCAGCCTGGATCGCTGCGATGTTGCCTTGGTCGTCATGGATGCCAGCGAGGGAATTACCGATCAGGACATCGCCGTCGCCGGGTATGCCTTCGAGCGGGGGTGCGGGTGCGTGCTGGTGCTCAACAAGTGGGATTTGGCGAAAAAAACCGGCGTCACTGAAAAAAAGATGGTTGCGGAACTGCGCCTGCAAGCCAAGTTCTTGGCCTTTGCCCCGGTCGTGACCGCATCCGCTCGGACCGGGCGTCGAATGGGAAAGATCTTTAGCCGGGTGGACGAGGTTTACGAGCAATACTGCCAGAGGATTGGCACCGGGGAGGTCAACCGTATCCTCGAGACGGCGCTTCAAAAGAACCCGCCGGCCCTGCACAGGGGACATCCAGTCAAGTTTTACTATGCCACCCAGGTGAGCACCAAACCCCCGACGATCCTTTTCTTCGTGAATTATCCCGACGCGGTGCACTTCTCCTACCAGCGCTACCTTCTCAATCAGCTCCGGGAGCAGACGGGGATAGATAAGACGCCGATCCGGATGGTTTTCAGACAGAGGGAAAGAAGAGAGTAACGAGCAACGAGTGATGAGCCAGAAGGACATCTTCGACTTTCATGCTCAGAAAGAAGCCGACGCAGCGCGTCCGCTGGCTGAACGCATGCGGCCGCACAGCCTGGCCGAGTTCATCGGCCAGCCGCACGCGGTGGGGCCGGGGTCGCTGATCCGTCTGGCGGTTGAGCAGGATCGCGTTTTCTCCATGATCCTGTGGGGTCCGCCGGGCTGTGGCAAAACCACCCTGGCGCGCATCATCGCCGGCGAGAGCCGCTCGCACTTTGTGCACTTCTCGGCCGTGCTCTCAGGGGTGAAAGACATCCGCGCCGTGATCGAGGAGGCCCGGGAGCAACAACGGCTTCACCGCCGGCGCACGGTTCTGTTCGTCGACGAGATCCACCGATTCAACAAGGCGCAGCAGGATGCCTTTCTGCACCATGTGGAAAGCGGGCTGCTCACCTTGATCGGCGCCACGACGGAAAACCCATCCTTTGAAGTCATTGCTCCGCTGCTGTCCCGCTGCCGCGTGGTGACGTTGAACCGCCTGACCGAGGAGGACCTCGCCGCCATCGTGGCCCAGGCCCTTGCTGATGAAGAGCGTGGCCTGGGCAGGCTGGGCGCCCGACTCGAGGAGGAGGCGCAGGCGTTGCTGGTGCGCGTCGCGGACGGCGACGGACGGGTGGCGCTGAACGGCCTTGAGGCCGCGGCCTCCCTGGCGCGTCCGGCCGATCCCGGTCGACCGGAATCCCCGCCGGCCATCACGCGGGCCGTCATGGAACAGGCGTTGCAGAAAAAGGCGCTGGTTTACGACAAGGCCGGAGAGGAACACTACAACCTGATTTCGGCGTTGCACAAGAGCCTCCGGGGGAGCGATCCGGATGCCGCGCTTTACTGGCTGGCGCGCATGCTGGCGGCAGGCGAAGACCCTTTCTACATCGCCCGGCGCATGGTGCGGTTCGCCTCAGAGGACATCGGCAACGCCGATCCGATGGCCCTCGGGCTTGCTACGAACGCCATGGAAGCCTTCCGCTTTCTGGGGCAACCCGAAGGCGAGTTGGCCCTGGCCCAGGCGGCCGTCTACCTCGCCACCGCCCCGAAGAGCAACAGCATCTACCTGGCATACGGTCGCGCCCAGGAGGCGGTTGCGGAAAAAGGGTCGCTGCCCGTGCCGCTGCATATCCGCAATGCGCCGACGGCGCTCATGAAGGAACTGGGCTACGGCCGAGGCTACCGGTACGCGCACGACTTCCAGGAAGCCTTTGCACCCCAGGATTATCTTCCGGATGAGCTGAAGGGCAGGGTGTTTTACCACCCCACGGGGCGCGGCTATGAAAAGGCCGTATCCGAGCGTCTGGAACGCTGGCGGCAACTGTGCCGAAAATCGTCCGAAGGGGACTCTCGTCCCGTCGAGAATCCTTAAGGTCTTTATTGACCGGCTCGACGGGAATGTGGTAAAAAAAATCCTTTTGCTGTGGCTAAAGATTAAACTTGTGGCGCGGCTCGTCATGGGCGGGGCTCATTTCAACGAGGAAAGGATTCAGTCATGAAAGAGGCTGTGATTGTCAGCGGTGCCCGCACTGCAATCGGCGCGTTTGGTGGTGGCTTGAAAGACGTTCCAGCGATCGACCTGGCCGCTCTGGTGATCAAAGAGGCGCTCAAGCGGGTCAATCTCAAACCGGCTCCGAGCCAGGCCATGAAGGCTGCGGCACCGGACAAGCTCAAAGACCAGGGATTGATCGATCTCGAGAAAAAAGTATCCGATTGGGGGGCCGGAGCCGTACCGGTGACCGTAGACGAGGTCATCATGGGCAATGTGCTGCAGGCCGGCCAGGGGCAGAACCCGGCCCGCCAGGCTTTGATCCGCGCGGGCCTGTCCAAGGAAACGCCCGGCATGACCGTCAACAAGGTGTGCGGCTCCGGGCTGAAGGCTATTGCTTTGGCCGCCTCGGCGATCATGACCGGGCAGGCGGAGGTGGTGGTGGCCGGAGGCATGGAGAACATGAGCCTGGCGCCGATGGCCATGGCCAAGGCGCGCTGGGGCTACCGCATGGAACTGACCGGCCAGGGGCAGGTCCAGGATCTGATGGTGTTCGACGGCCTCTACGAGATTTTCTACGGGTATCACATGGGGGTGACGGCGGAGAACATCGCCTCGCTCTACAAGATCAGCCGCACCGAGCAGGACGAGCTGGGAGTCCTTAGCCACACCCGTGCGATGGCCGCTATAAAGGGCGGGCTTTTCGCGGATGAAATCACGCCCGTGGTGATCAAGGACCGCAAGGGCGACATCGTCTTCAAGACCGATGAGCGTCCCATGGAAACCAGCATGGATAAGATGGGCAAGCTGCGGCCGGCCTTCAAAGCGGACGGCACGGTAACCGCCGGCAACGCCTCCGGAATCAATGACGGCGCCGCCGCCGTGCTGGTCATGAGCGCCGATAAGGCCAAGGAGCTCGGCCTCGCGCCTTTCGTGAAAATCAAGGCTTTTGCAGCCGGCGGCCTTGACCCGGCTTACATGGGACTCGGACCGGTCCCGGCCGTGCGCAAGGCGCTGAAGGTCGCCGGCCTGGAGTTGGGCGATATCGACATGATCGAGTTGAACGAGGCCTTCGCCGCCCAGGCCATCGGCTGCATGCGGGAGCTCGGCCTTAAGAATGACCGGCCGAACGAGCTCGGAAGCGGCATTTCTCTGGGCCACCCCATAGGGGCGACCGGAGCCCGGCAGATGGTGACCGCCATGAACCACATGCGGCGCAAGGGGTATCGCACCGGTCTCATCACCATGTGCATCGGCGGCGGCATGGGCATGGCGATGATCGTCGAGAAATGAATCGGGCCGGCATATCCCGCCCGGCGACGAATTTTTTCTTTATTTTATTTGCTGTTATTGCTAATAGTTAACGAGAACGGTGCTCATGCCGGATCCTTGCGGAAAAGCCCGGGACGCGAACCCCTCCGGGTCTCGCGGCAATTCGATTATATCGTTCGATTTCTGTAGTTGCTGAAATCGGCCACAGGAGGAGATCACAGCATGGATGTCGCACGGAAGCTTGGGATCCTGGTGTTCTGCGCGGTTCCGGCCGTTGTAGGCGGCGGTATCGTGTATTTCGCGTTCGGCTCACTGACCGCGCTTTTCATTTACGAAATTATGCTCCTGGTGGCAGCCGGCGCTTTCGTCAGCAGGTAGCGCGATCGATTTTGACCCGTCCGATTTCGCTTCGCCACGGCCACTGCGGTCCCCCGGGGACGACGGTGCCGTGGCGAGCTTTATTGCTGCCACCGAACGAGAGGCCCCGTCTTTCAGCGACCACGCCCGGTACGCCCGCGCCCGACCTTTGACCGGATGAGTTTCAACTCGCCAGTTTCCTGAAGCAGGGATGACTCAAGATGGATAAAGCCCTCGAAGTCAGCATCGAAAAAGAAATGAAGAAGTCCTACCTCGATTACGCCATGAGCGTGATCATCGGTCGGGCGCTGCCGGATGTGCGCGACGGGCTCAAGCCCGTTCACCGGCGTGTCCTTTATGCCATGGGCGAGCTGAAAAACGACTGGAACAAGGCCTATAAGAAGTCGGCCCGCATCGTCGGCGATGTGATCGGCAAGTACCACCCCCATGGTGACGCGGCGGTCTATGACACCATCGTGCGCATGGCGCAGGATTTTTCCATGCGCTACCCGCTGGTGGACGGCCAGGGCAACTTCGGCTCGATCGACGGGGATCCGCCCGCGGCCATGCGGTACACCGAGATCCGGATGGAGCGCCTGGCCCATGAAATGCTCGAGGACCTCGACAAGGAGACGGTGGATTTCA
>JBLMXM010000394.1:0-6152 GCA_050257775.1 Hyphomicrobiales bacterium | reverse complement strand
TCGCCGGCGATCTACTGCGGGGATGAGATCGGCATGGGCGACAATGTCTATCTCGGGGACCGGGACGGGGTGCGCACGCCGATGCAGTGGAGCGCCGATCGCAACGCCGGATTTTCACGCGCCGATCCCCAGAAACTTTTCCTGCCGGTGATCATTTCTCCGGAGTACCACTACGAGGTGATCAACGTTGAGGTTCAGGAGGCCAACCCTCACTCCACGCTGTGGTGGATGAAGCGCCTGATCGCGCTGCGGAAACGCTTTAAAGCCTTCGGCCGTGGTTCGATCGAATTTCTCACGCCCGACAACCATCGCATCCTGGCGTTCATTCGCCGATACGAAAACGAACGGCTGCTGGTCGTCTGCAACCTGTCCCGGTTCGTCCAGCACGTGCAGCTCGACCTGTCCGCCTGCCTCGGTATGGTGCCCGTTGAGCTTTTCGGCCGAACCGCTTTTCCGCCCATACAAGCCGCGCCTTACTTCCTGTCGCTCGGCCCTCACAGTTTTTTCTGGTTTTACCTGACACCGCCGCAGACGGTGGCGGAGACCCCTTCGCCTGAAGCGGGTGAGGCCGCTCTGCCGCAGGTGCACGCCGATTGTGACGAAGACGGCTTTTTCCAAGGCAAGGGCGCCTCAGGCCTGGAAGCGATTTTGCCCGGCTTCCTCACCCGCAGCCGATGGTTCGGCGGCAAAGCCCGGCCGCTGAAACAGGCCGGTATCGTGGACATGTTCCCCCTGACGAACGGGATTCGGCGTTGGGCCATCGCCCTGGTGCGTGTGGACTACCTCTCCGGCGATGCTGAGATGTATGCCGTTCCCATGGCGCTGGCCCCCGAGAGTCAAATCGGGCGCCTGTGGCAGGAGCATCCCGAAGCCCTGATAGCCAGGCTCAAACTCAAGGGCAGACCCTCGGCCGCCCTGCTGTACGATGCGGTGGTGGATCCGGCCTTCGGCGAAGTACTGCTGGATGTTCTGGCTCGCAGACGAACCCTGCATGGCCGCCATGGCGTGTTGCGGGGTCTGGCCACGCGCGCCTTCCGCACCCTGCTCACCACAGGTCAGCCTCTGCCGCCGCCGGCGATCATGCGAGCCGAGCAGAGCAACACATCGGTCCGGTACGGCGACCGGCTGATTCTCAAGCTCATCCGCAAACTCACCCCGGGAGTCAACCCGGACCTTGAAATCGGACGGCTGCTCACCGAAAAACGCTTTCCGAACTGCGCCCCCACCGCCGGCGCAATCGAACTTCAGCTGAACCGGGATGAGCCGATGACGCTCGCCATCCTGCAGGGGTTTGTGAGCAACAAGGGCGACGCCTGGAGCCACGCTCTGGACCGGCTGGACCGTTACTTCGAGGCCGGCAGGGGGCGCGCCCTGCCGGAGCTTCCGGCGGCTTTTCCGGTCGCGCTGCTGGATGCGACCCCGTCCGACCAGACGGCGGAGCTCATTGGAGATTTTCTGGAATCCGCGCGACTGCTGGGCCGGCGGACCGCCGAAATGCACGTCTGCCTGGCATCGGAACAGAGCCTGCCGGAATTCAAGCCGGAAGTTTTTTCCAAACTCTATCGGCGTGCGCTGTACCAGTCCATGCGCACCCTGGTCGGCAAAGCCCTGCCGCTGCTGCGGTGGCAGTTCAACCGCCTGCCCGAGGGCGTACGTCCGCTGGCCGTTTCTGTCATGGAACGCGAAAAAGAGCTGATGAACCACTTCAAGGATCTGCTCGGAAGCAGGATCAGCGCCGTGCGCATTCGGTGCCACGGTGACTATCATCTCGGGCAGGTGCTCTACACGGGAAGCGATTTCATCATCATCGATTTCGAGGGCGAGCCGGCCCGCCCCATCACGGAACGGCGCATCAAGCGCTCCGCCCTGCGGGATGTGGCCGGGATGCTGCGCTCGTTTCACTATGCCGCCCATTTTGCTTTGCGCCGCCGGCAGGAAGACGCGATCGCACCCGAGCCGATTAAGGGGCCGGAGCACTGGGCGGAGTTCTGGCAGCGCTGGGTGAGCGCGGAGTTTCTCAAGAGTTACCTTGAGCAGGCCGGCGGGGGCCGGTTTATTCCCGGCAGCCGCGACGAGCTGGCCGTGCTGCTCCGGGCTCTGCTTCTGGAAAAGGCGGTCTACGAGCTGTCCTATGAGCTGAACAACCGCCCGGACTGGGTCGGGATCCCGCTGCACGGGATCCGGCAGCTGCTGAACGGCGGCCACCAAACCGGATGAAAATGACGCGATGGAGCCCGGGATGAGCGTTTGAGGGAGCGGCTGACTGCCTGAGCCGCTTACGGGGCCTTGCCCCGGGCCCGACATGGTCATCACCTTGGAGCCCTTCTCCTTCGGGTTACCTCGAGGGTCATTTAGAAAAGAGGGCAGGGCCAGAGGTTAGGCCCCGTTGGCGGTGAGTTTCAGCCGCGTACGAAACCGCTTATCCCGGGCGGAGGCGCCCACCTTATTCTCGTATTAAGGGAAGGGAGGTCTGGAATGTCTAGCGAGCACCACCCGGCACCCGATGCCGGCGGTTCGACCGTTCGCTACGGTCTATCCCAGCTGTCCGCCGACGACCTTTATTTCTTCAACGAAGGAAGCCACTTCCAGCTCTACGACAAGCTGGGGGCCCGGATCGGGTTCGATGGTGCAACGCCAGGGGTCCATTTCGCGGTCTGGGCGCCCAATGCCCGCAAGGTATCCGTCATCGGCAATTTCAACGGCTGGGACCGCTCCCGCCATGGGTTGCAAGCCCTGGAATCCTCCGGCATATGGGAGGGCTTCATCCCGGACCTCGGGCAGGGGGAGCTGTACAAGTATTTTATCGAATCGAATTACAACGGCTACCAGGTCGAAAAGACCGACCCTTTTTCCTATTATTACGAGCTGGCGCCGAAGACCGCGTCCATCGTCTGGGACCTGGGTTATCAGTGGGGAGACGACGATTGGATGTCCGCCCGCGGTGAACGGCCGCCCGGCGGTTCACCGATATCGGTATACGAGATTCACCTGGGCTCCTGGCGCCGGGTGCCCGAGGACGGCAACCGCGTCCTGACGTATCGGGAGCTGGCGGAACCTTTGGCCGAATACGTGCGGCGTATGGGGTTCACCCACGTGGAGTTCCTGCCGGTGATGGAGCACCCGTTCTACGGCTCCTGGGGCTACCAGACCCTGGGCCTTTTCGCACCCACCAGCCGCTACGGCACCCCGCAGGATTTCATGCAGCTCATCGATCACCTCCACCGCAGCGGCATCGGCGTCATCCTGGACTGGGTGCCGTCCCATTTTCCGAGCGATGAGCACGGCCTGGGGTTTTTCGATGGAACCCACCTCTACGAGCATGAAGACCCCCGGCAGGGCGTGCACCCGGACTGGAAAAGCCTCATCTACAACTACGGCCGCAACGAGGTCCGCAGCTTCTTGATCAGTGCCGCCTGCTTCTGGCTGGACTGGTTCCACGCGGACGGCTTGCGCGTGGATGCCGTCGCGTCCATGCTCTACCTGGACTATTCCCGCAGGCCCGGGGAATGGATGCCCAACGAGTTCGGCGGCCGCGAGAACCTGCAGGCCATCTCCTTCCTGCGCCGGCTGAACGAAACGGTCAAGGAACGCCACCCGGATGTGCTGATGATGGCCGAGGAATCCACGGCCTGGCCCATGGTGTCCCGGCCCGCTTACGTGGGAGGCTTGGGGTTCGACATGAAGTGGGACATGGGCTGGATGCACGATACCTTGGAGTACATGGGCAAGGAACCGGTTCACCGCAGCTACCATCACGGCAAGCTCAACTTCCGCATGATCTATGCCTTCAGTGAAAACTTCGTGCTGCCGCTTTCCCATGACGAAGTCGTACACGGCAAGGGGTCGCTGATCGGGAAGATGCCGGGCGACGACTGGCAGCGCTTTGCCAACCTGAGGTTGCTGCTGGCCTACCAGATCGCACAGCCCGGCAAGAAGCTTCTCTTCATGGGCGGCGAGTTCGGCCAGTGGCGCGAATGGGACCACGACACGAGCCTGGACTGGCATCTGCTCGATTTTCCGCTGCATGCCGGGCTGCAGCGCTGGGTGGCGGATCTCAACCGTATGTATCGGGAGGAGCCCGCGTTGCACCGGCAGGAATTCACGCCGGATGGGTTCCGGTGGATCGACTGCAACGACCACCTGCAGAGCACCCTGAGCCTGATGCGTTTCGGGGGCGGACGGGGCGAGGAGTTGATCGGGGTGTTTAACTTCACGCCTGTACCGCGGCACAACTACCGCGTCGGGGCGCCGGCCGCCGGATTATGGAAGGAGCTGCTCAACAGCGACGCCCGCGACTATGGCGGAAGCGGCCAGGGCGGCCTCGGCGGCGTAGAGGCGAATCCCGTACCCTCGCACGGTTTTCGCTATTCGCTGAACCTGGTGCTGCCCCCTCTCGGGGCGGTTTTTTACAAGCAGGGGATGACTCCATGAAAGGCCTGGAAGCCAAGCTCGGTCCCACTCTGTTCGGCGGCGGGCGCTGCCGTTTCTGCGTGTGGGCCCCCTTCACGCGTTCGGTGGAGGTGCACCTGCTGTCGCCGCGGGAGCGGCTGGAACCGCTGGCGCCCGAACGGCATGGCTACCACTGTGGCGTGCTGGAGGGTATCGAGCCCGGAGCTCTTTATCGGTTTCGCCTCGACGGCTCCCGGGAGCGGCCGGACCCCGCCTCACGCTTTCAGCCCCGGGGCGTTCACGGTCCCTCCCAGGTCGTGGACCCGGCCTTCAATTGGACGGACGGCAACTGGCGGGGCCTTCCGCTGCAGCGTTACATCATCTACGAGCTGCACGTGGGCACGTTCACCGCTGCCGGCACCTTCGATGCCATCGGCGCGCAACTGGACGATCTGCGGGCGCTCGGCGTCACCGCCGTCGAACTCATGCCCGTTGCCCAGTTCCCCGGCGAGCGCAACTGGGGCTACGACGGGGTCTATCCTTTTGCCGCACAGGACTCGTACGGCGGGCCTCAGGGGCTGAAGCGCCTGGTCAACGCCTGCCACGACCGGGGGCTGGCCGTGGTACTGGATGTCGTTTACAACCATCTCGGCCCCGAGGGCAACTATCTTCGGGACTTCGGGCCGTATTTTTCAGAGACTTATCGGACCCCCTGGGGCGAGCCGATCAATTTCGACGGTCCTTACAGCGACGAGGTGCGGCGATACTTCATCGAAAACGCGCTGTACTGGGTCACCGAATGCCATATCGACGCTCTGCGGCTCGACGCGGTCCACGCCATCCGAGATTTTTCCGCTCAGCCGTTTCTGCAGGAGCTGGCCGAGACAGTCAAATTCTTCGCCGAGGGCCTGGGCCGCCGTATCCATCTCATTGCCGAAAGCGCCCTGAACGACACGCGGCTGATCCGCCGGCCGGAACTGGGTGGATTGGGCCTGGACGCGCAGTGGAACGACGACCTGCACCACAGCCTGCACGCCGTGCTCACCGGTGAGCGTCGCGGTTACTATTGCGATTTCGGCCGCTTCGAGCAACTGCTCAAGGCCCTGCGGGATGGATTCGTTTACGACGGACAATATTCCGAATACCGCAACCGGCGCCACGGCAACTCCAGTCGAACCATCCCCGCTCACCGGATGGTCGTATTCGCTCAAAACCACGACCAGGTGGGCAACCGCATGCAGGGAGACCGCCTGAGCCGCATCGTGCCATTCGAGGCCCTCAAATTGGCCGCGGGGATCGTCCTGTTGTCTCCTAATTTACCCCTGCTCTTCATGGGCGAGGAATACGGCGAAACGGCGCCCTTTCCCTATTTTGTGAGCCACTCCGACCCCGGCCTGATCGAAGCGGTTCGTCGGGGACGGCGCGAGGAGTTCGCTGCCTTCGGCTGGGAGGGCGAACTGCCCGACCCCCAGTCCGAGGAAACGTTTCGCAGCGCCAAGCTGAAACCGGATGCGCGCCTCGCCCCAGGCCCGCACCGGCACCTGCTCGAATTTTACCGCCGCCTGATCGCGTTGCGTCAAGAGGTTGGCGTGCTTTCCGCGACGGATCCGGTTGGCCTGGAAGTCTTTCGAGTGGGTTTCCGGCGCATCGGCGGCATCCGCCGGTGGCGCGGCGCGGAAGATGTCTGCATCATCTTCCATGCGGGTGCGGAACAGGCCTCGGCGCGGGTTCCCCTTCGCCCCGGCCAGTGGGAAAACGTGCTG
>JBLMXM010000393.1:0-7579 GCA_050257775.1 Hyphomicrobiales bacterium | reverse complement strand
CGACCGTTGTAAATCACGGTTCCAGCTTGATGGGGCAGGATCCCGGAGATCGCCTTCAATAAGGTGGTCTTGCCGGCGCCGTTGGCTCCCACCAGGGCCACGATCTCGCCTTCTGCAACAGTGAGACTCACTCCCCAAAGTGCCTGGACCTTCCCGTACGCTACCTGAAGATTTTCAATGGACAGCATGCTCGCTTGGCCTTTTCCCGAGGTACGCCGAAATCACGGCCGGATTGTTGACGACCTGATCCGGCGAGGAGTCCGCGATCTTTTGTCCTTGGCTGATGACGACCACCCGGTGCGATGCGTTCATGATGGCCTTGAGCACATGTTCGACCCAGATGACGGTGACCCCCTCCTTGCAGATGTCGATGACCAGGCGGGTGGCCTGGTCGATCTCGGTCGGATTGAGCCCGCTCATCGGTTCATCCAGGAGCAGGAGCTTGGGCCGGGTCGCCAGTGCTCTCGCCATCTCGAGCCGCTTCTGTTCGCTAAGGGTCAGATCCGCGGCCGCAGCGGACAGCTTTGAGCCGAGCCCCATACGCTCCAGCACGTTACGCGCCTCGGATTCCGCCTGGGAGCGGGATCGGAAGCGCAGAAAGGCTGCCAGAGCGACGTTTTCCAGCACCGGCAGTTTCTTGAACGGCTTGACGATCTGAAAGGTGCGGGCGATCCCCTTACGGGTGACGGCGTAAGGCTTCAGGCCGACCAGATCCTCGCCATCCAGAAGAACCTGGCCACCGGTCGGCCGGATGAAACCGGCAATCAGGTTAAAGGCCGTGGTCTTGCCGGCGCCGTTGGGTCCGATCAGTCCGAGGATCTCGCCAGCGTTCACCTGGAAGGTAAAATCATGAACGGCGCGCAATCCGCCGAAGTGTTTGGTGAGCCCCTTTACCTCAAGCAATGCCATTGGTCCGCAGCCCTTCAGCTTCGCAGGTTCATCAACAGTCGCAATTTGCCCCAGATGCCTTCCGGCATATAGCGGATGGCGACCATCATGAACACGCCATAGAATATGAGGTGCCCGACCAGGAAGTGTTCCCGGAAGGTCTCGCCGAGGGTCACCAGGAAGATCGCCCCGATCAGGGGTCCGAAAACTGTGGTCAGCCCACCGACCACCGCGATGAAAACCATCTCCACCGAAAGAGAAATGGAAAAAACCGCATCCGGATCGATGTAGCGCAGGTACATGGCATAGAAGCCGCCAGCGGCTCCGGCCAGCAGCGCGGAGAGCGATAACGCGGCCACGCGTACCTTGACCGTGTTGATGCCGATCGCTTCGGCGCTGTCGATGTCCTCCCGGATGGCCAGGAGATAGGCCCCCATGCGGGTGCGGGACATGGCGGCGGTGACCAGGAGAGCTGCCAGTGCGATGGCGAGGACGATATAGTAAAACGGCGTCTTGCTTTCCCAGTTGACGGGAGCCCCGAGAAATCTTACCTCCGGCAGGGTCGTGATCAAAAGCCCCACCGGGCCGGCCGTAAGCGACTCCCAGTTAAGAGCCACCAGCCGAACGATTTCCGCGACCGCCAGGGTGGAAAGCGAAAAATAGGGTCCCCGCAGCCGGAAGCAGATGAAGCCGATCGGCAGGGCGATGAGGGCGGCCACGATCCCGCCGGCGATGATGCCGTACCATGGAGCAAGCCCCAGCTTGAGGTACAGAATCATGGTCGTGTAGGCCCCGGCGCCAAGAAACGTGGCATGCCCGAAGGAGACCTGGCCGGCAAACCCCCCGAGGATGTTCCACGCGGCTCCCAGAACGGTCCACATCAGCACCATGATCACCAGGTGCAGGAAGAAGGGCGCCGGCACGAGCCAAGGCACCGCCGCGAACAGCAGAATCAGTCCAAGAAGAGGAAGATGTTTCATGATTTGCCGACTCCGAACAACCCCGAGGGTCTGAACAGCAGCACCAGGAGAAAGATCACAAAACCGATGCCGTCCTTGTACGGCACCGAGACATAGACCGCTCCCAGGGATTCGACTACTCCTAGCAGCAGGCCGCCTGCGATGGCACCCGTGATGGAACCCAGGCCGCCGAGCACCACGATGACGAAGCACTTGGCTACCAGGATCTCGCCCACGGTGGGATACAGGTAGAGCGAGGGGGCCAGCAGAACGCCGGCCCCGCTGGCCAGGGCGGTTCCCAGCGCGAAGGTGATGACGGTGATTCGTTTGACGTCGACTCCCATCAGCGCAGCGGCCTCGGGTTCCTGGCTGGTGGCGCGGATGGCGCGCCCGGTGTCGGTGTGCACCAGAAACCAGTAAAGCGCCGCAGTGACCAGAATAGCCATGCCGAAAGCAATCGCAAGCGGGATGGGCACGGCAATCCCGAAAGGCCGAAGCGGCATGATGGCGTAGGGAAGCTTGATGGTGCGGTAGTCCCCGGTCCAGATGAGCAGGGCCAGGTTGGCAATAAAAAGGGACAGTCCCGCCGTGTAAAGCAGCGTGTTGAGTTCGCCGCCGGCAACGATTTTCCCCAAAAGGAAACGGTAAATGAATGCCCCCAGAATAAATGCTGCCGGAATCCAGATCACGATGGACAGAAACGGATCGATCTTCCAGGAGGCGTGCGCCCAGAAGGCGCCATACATGCCGAGCATGACCATATCGCCGTGGGCCATGTTGATGATGCGCATGACCCCGAAGATGACGGTCAGGCCGACTCCGATCATGGCATAGAGCGAGCCCGTCAAGATGCCGCTGACCATGCTTTGAACGAATGTTTCCATGCCTGCTGTCCGAATGGCGTGCGCGCGGGCCCCTCGGCCGGCACGCACGCCGGAAGGTTGCTTCTATTTTTTGGGGCCGGGATCCGGGAACACGACGGCTATTTCGGCGTTGTTTTTCGGCCACACATTGAGGAGTTTGCCGCCCCGCCATTGGGCGAGCACCGAGTGGTCGGGCGAATAGATATTCTGGTTGGTGTACTCGTCGCCCAGGGGCCCCTTGTAATTGCCGAACTTGACTTTGCCGAAGACCGTTTCCATGTCGGTCTGGAGCAGCGCCTGGCGCAGGGCCTCGCGGTCGGCTTCAAGGTTCCCGGTCAGTTTGGCCCGCCGCATGGCATCGGCGATAATGTAGATGATGGCATAGCCTTCGACCTCATGCTCCTTGGGATAGATCTGGTACCGATCATAGAACTTCTTATAGAAGGCCTTGGTCTTCGGGTCGTTAGGGTTTCCGGACCAGGCGGCCGAGGAGAAGACGTTTTCGCTCAGTGGTCCCAGTTCGGTGGTGAAATCCGCCACGCCGAAGCCGCCCCCGAAGCCGACAAAGGCCCGTGGCGTTACACCCATTTCCTTGGCGTGACGGGTGAGCAGAATGGCGTCGGTGGTTGAAACCGCCACCATGAGCAGGAAATCCGGGTTGTTGGCCTTAACCTTGGTCATGACGGGTTTGAAGTCCAGGGTGTTCACCGAGTAGGCCTCGTCGTTCACGATGGGGACGTTCTTGGACTTGAGAAAGACCATGGCCGAGTTGGCGATAGTCTTGCCGAACACCGTGTTGTCGTACACCACGGCCGCGGACTTGGGCATAGCGCCGGGCACCTCGCTGATGAACCGGTTGAAGGCCTGGGGATAGATCGATCCGGTGGGGTTGTTGCGGAAGACCCACTCGAAGCCCTTGGCGGTGATGATGTCCGCAGAGGGGTGGTCGACCACGTAGGGGGTCTTGAGCCGCTGGGCTACGGAGGCGATTTCAACTGCCTGACCCGACGCGCGGCCGCCGGTCAGGGCGAGGACCTTGACCTGGGTGATAAGTTTCTCGGCCACCGTCGCGGCCAGCGGGTTTTTGGCCTGGTGGTCTTCGATGATGACCTCGATCTTTTTGCCGTTGACGCCCCCGGCGGCATTGATTTCCTCGACCGCCAGGTCATAGGCTTTTTTGAACTTGGCTCCGAACGGGGCATCGGGGCCAGTCATGGGCTGTGGGGCTCCGATCTTGAGGGTGTCGGCGGCACCGGCCGGGCATGCCACGGCAGCGGCGAAAACGGCGACTATAACAGTCAATAGAACGTTACGCATACACACCTCCTCTGTAGGGTTGAGGGTTTATGGGTGAGAGGCTTCAAGAGCCGCCTCACCGTTCTTTGGGGAAGCACACACCGTCATTGCTTTCCGGCCGTGGCCGCCTCCATAAGCGCCTCGGCGAAGGTCGGGTGGCCGTGCACGGTGCCGGCGATGTCCTCCATGCTGGCGCCGAACTCGACCGCCAGCACAGCCTCGGCTATCATCTCGGCCGCCCGCGGCCCGATGATGTGGGCCCCCACCAGCCGGTCGGTCTTCCGGTGGGCGATCAGCTTGACGAAGCCTTCGGTGTCGCCGAAGCACTTGGCGCGGCCGTTGCCGGTGAAGGGATAAACGCCGGTGCGGTAGGGGATGCCGCGCTGCTTGACCTGCTCCTCGGTGAGCCCGACGCTTGCCGCCTCCGGTGCGGTGTAAACGATGGCCGGAATGGCATCGTAGTTCACTTCGCCGAACTTTCCGGCGATGATCCGGGCCGCGGCGACACCCTCGGCCGATGCCTTGTGGGCCAGCATGGGCCCGGGAACAAGGTCGCCGATGGCGTAGATGTTGGGAACGTTCGTGCGCAGCGAGGCGTCCACGCGAATGAATCCGGTTTTCGGGTCGGGTTCGATCCCGGCTGGCTCGAGTCCGAGCCCCTGGGTCAGCGGGCGGCGGCCCACGCACACCAGCAGCCGTTCGAATTCGAGGGTGTCGGACTTGCCCCCGGCTTCAACCTCCACCTTCACGCTCCGGCCTTTGGCCCGTGCGCCGGTGACCCGGGTTTCCAGGCGGAAGTCGAATCCCTGCTTCTTCAGAACGCGCAGCAACCGGCGGCTCACCTGGCCGTCCATGGTGGCGACAATGTCGGGCAGCATTTCGATCACCGTGACCCGGGCGCCCAGCCGCAGCCACACCGAGCCGAGTTCAATACCGATGTAGCCGCCGCCGATGATGCCGAGGTTCCGGGGTACGGATTCGAATTGGAGGGCTTCCGTGGAGCTGACAATGAGTTTGCCGTCGAAGGGAATGCCCGGAATCGAAGCGGGTTCACTGCCCGTGGCGAGGATGATGTTGCGGGCCTGAAGGGTGCGCGGCCGGTCGCCGGAGACCTCGATCCGGTCTTTGGCCGCGAGCTTCGCCGCACCGTGGATGATCTCCACGTGGTGTCCTTCGAGCAGCTTGCGCACGTTGTCGGTGAGGTCTTTGACCACCTGCTCCTTGCGGGCCATCATCCGGCCGATGTCCATGGCGGGCTCAGCGGTCTGGATGCCGTGTTCGCCCAGCCGGGTCTTGGCCAGATGGAAATATTCGCTCGAGTCCAGCAGGGCCTTGCTCGGGATGCAACCGACATTGAGGCATACCCCGCCCAGCCGCGGCCGCTGCTCGACGCAGGCTGTCTTCAGGCCGAGTTGGGCCGCCCGCGCCGCCGCCGTGTAACCGCCCGGGCCGCCGCCGATCACCACCACGTCGTATGGGCTTTCCTCCGCCATGGCTCAAATCTCCATCATGATGCGTTCGGGGTTCTCGATGCACTCCTTGATATGTTTCAGAAAGGTCACCGCCTCGCGGCCGTCCACGATGCGGTGGTCGTAGCTCAGGGCCACATACATCATGGGATGGATCACCACCTGGTCGTTGACGGCCACCGGCCGCTTGTCCACGCGGTGCATGCCCAGGATCCCGCTCTGGGGCGTGTTGAGAATCGGGGTGCTCAGCAGCGAACCGAATACCCCGCCGTTGGTGATGGTGAAGGTGCCGCCTTCGAGGTCGCCGAGGGTCAAGCGGTTCTCCCTGATCCGGGCCACGAACTCGTTGATGGCTTGCTCGAGCTGGGCAAAGCTCAGCTGGTCCGCATGGCGGATGACCGGCACGACCAGCCCGCGCTCGGAACCCACCGCCACCCCGATGTGGTAGTAATGGGGATAGACGATGTCCGTGCCGTCGATGTAAGCGTTAATCTCGGGAATGGCCTTGAGGGCCTCGACACTCGCCTTGATGAAGAAAGACATGAAGCCGAGCGACACGCCGTACTTTTTCTGGAAGGCCTCCTTGTAGCGCTGGCGCAGCTCCATCACGGCGCTCATGTCGATGTCGTTGAAGGTGGTGAGCATGGCCGTGTTCTGGCGGGCCTTGAGCAGCCGCTCGGCGATGCGCCGCCGGATGGGGGTCATGGGCTTGCGGGTGATTTCCTCCTTGACCGATTCGCAGGGCGCACAGACCGGCGCGGCGGTCGCAGCGGCCGGGCCCGACACGCCGGCTGTAGTAGATTGCTCGATGAAAAGCAGGACATCGCCTTTGGTGATCCGGCCGCCGGGGCCGGTGCCCGGGATCTGGCTCACATCCAGGCGGTGCTCGCCCACCAGCCGCCGCACGGACGGCGGCAGTGCCTCCAAATTCGCACGGGCCATCGGTCTCGCGCCGGAGACTTCCTCGGCGTGCGGTGCTGCAACCGAGGGCTGGGGCCGGGCGGCCGGTTTCTCGGCCACCGGCGGCTTGGGCTCGGGTGCTTTGGGAGACCTTTTCTTTTCGGCCGCAGGATGTGCCGTTTCGACGGCAGCCGCCGAAATGGCGTCGATGGTGGCCACCACCGCGCCGATCTTGACCGTGGTTCCCTCCGGGACGAGGATGTGCAGTTTCCCGGCTGCCTCGGCCGTGACCTCGAGCGTCACCTTGTCGGTTTCCAGCACAAAGAGCGCTTCGTCCTTGCGGATGGTATCTCCGTCTTTCTTGTACCATTCTGCCAGCAGCGCCTCGGTGACCGATTCGCCGACGCTGGGGACTTTTATTTCGATAATGGCCATACGCCTCCTTCTTGATAGCGTGTGCCGCGATCGCAGATGAAAATTCAAGGCGCTAAGCTGCACGTTCAGCGAGGCTCGGCCCTGTTTGGCTGGACGCCAAGCCGGGGCTGAAGGCGCCTTAATACGGTTGGATCGTCGTGTCGGTTTTGCTTTGAGCTGCGAGCTTTTTCGATTTCGGTCCGATCGCCCGGTCGATGATATCCGCCTGCTCGCGGCGGTAGAGTTGCGGAAAGCCGGTGGCCGGCGTTGGGGCCTCCTTGCGGCCGATGTAGGTCAGGGGCTTCCCCAGGAAGGCCTCGAGCCGGGGCCGGATGAAGGTCCAGGCGCCCATGTTTTCCGGCTCTTCCTGCACCCAGGCAAAACCCTTTGCCTGCTTGAAGCGGGTCATGACCACCCGTAGCGGGTTTTGCGGGAATGGGTAGAGCTGCTCCATGCGCAAGACAGCCACATCCGTGCGGTTCAGTTCGCTCCGGCGCTGGAGCAGATCGTAGAAGATCTTGCCGCTGCAGAAGATGACCGTGACCGCCGCCGCGTCGGCATCAGGATCTTCCAGCACACCCCGGAAGGATCCTTTGGAGAAATCGTTCAATCCTGAGACCGCCAGAGGCAGCCGCAGCAGGCTTTTGGGAGTCATGACGACGAGCGGCTTGCGAAAGGCGGCCTTGACCTGGCGCCTCAGCAGGTGGAAATACTGCGCGGGGGTGGTCGGTTGGCAGACCTGCATGTTCTCACCGGCGCAAAGCTGCAGGAAGCGCTCCAGGCGCGCACT
>JBLMXM010000392.1:0-7109 GCA_050257775.1 Hyphomicrobiales bacterium | reverse complement strand
TTATGCGCCATGGCTTCATACGAATACTCGAAAGCGGTTCCATCCCTGGCAATGACGGGGCGTTGGTCCTTGCGCACCAGGCAGAGAGACGTGCGCGGGCTGTTCTCTCCGAGCAGGGAGGAGATGGTGACGTTGAAGGCCCGGGCGATGTTCCCCAGGGTGGAAACCGGAGGCGCCTTCTGCGATTTCTCGACCTTGGATAAATAGCCTTTGGTAAACCCCGTCTGCCGGGCGAGCTGCTCGAGCGTGATCCCTTTCTCGGTTCGCAGCGCTCTGATGCGCTGGCCGATTTCGGCTTCGAGGATGGCGGGATTGTGTTTCATGATAGAAAACTATGATGCCAAAACAAGGCTTCTCGCTGTCTCCGGTGCCATTTGTTCCGGCCTTTTGTTTCCTGATATGAAACTACCTACCAGGCTGGATTCAACCTGTCAAGAAGTTTCGATGCCGGAAGGATGACAGAGGATCCGGGTTTCGAAATCCTGCGGATGCAAGGGGATGCCCTGGCGGGCAACGGATCTGTTAAGGGACGGACCATGTTCGCCCCCGCAGGGAAATCGGGCGCATTAGCGGTGCAGGGTGGCGGCGCAGACCACTGCGATGCCGGCCTTGATCAGCGCCTCGGCGGTCAGCTGCACCGAGCGGTGCTTCTCCATGTAGTTTTGCTCGAGGGCCGGCATCAGGCCGGTTTTCTCCGCGTCGGTCTTGGCCAGGAAGTAATCCAGGATGTCCGAGGGATGTTTGAGCTTCTGCTCGATCTCCGGCTCGCCGCCCTCGTGTTTGGCGGAAATGTTGGGGACCTCTTTGGCAATCTCCACCAGCTCGGCGCGGCGATTGTAAGGCTGGCGCACGATGGACTTCCAGGTCTCGGTGATGTGGTGCTCGAAGCGCACGACCTCCTCCAGCCCTAGTGATTTGCGCAGATAGGAGGCCTGCCGCAGGGTCTCGTTGCCGGCCGAGTTGGAGAGATTGAAGCCGATCAGGGAGGTGCGGCCATCCTCGCGCGAAAAGAGCCGGGCCGCCATGAGGGTCCAGAGGATGGCGAAGGGGTTGTCGTTGCCCATGAACACCGAGATCTTGAACTCGTTGTCGATGCCGAGCCGGTGCAGGAGATAGCCGACCAGGACGGTGCCGGGGTTGATGTTGAGAACCTGGCGCACACCGTAGGTGGTGTAGTATTTGAGAAACTCGTCGGCCCACTTCACGGGATAGTGGTTTGGCTGGCCGATGCCCCCGAAGTAGCCTGTGATGGTCTCGGGCCCTCCCAGGTGCACGTTGGAGCCGTCGGTGCCCTTGGTGTCCAGGGTTTCCACGTAGCTTGCGCCGATGATCTGCATGGCCGCCGCCACGGCTATGATGTCGCCGTTGTCGGCCTCCTGCTCAGCCATCCGGCGCACCCGGATGAAGCGCCCCGGCATGAGCTCGCTCTGCCGGATGCAGTGCCGGGCCTCGGTGATGACCCAGGGGAAATACTGCAGGGCGCTGATTTCTAGCGTTACGGCGTTCTTGCGGTTCAGCGCGGCGGCCGACCCCTTGGGTCCGCGGACTTTCTTGACGTAGTCCTCCATGGAGATGAAGGCCTTTTGATCGCGCTGCTCGATCAGCCACTCGAGGTCCTTGAGGTAGGAAGACTTCGCCCTTTTCAGCCGGCCCATGAGGTTTTCGAGCCGGGCCGCCTCGGCCGCCTTGCGGTTGACCTCCTGCGGGCCGCCGTAGCGCTCGACCACCTGGAGAAGTTCGTTGACGGTGGGGTTGTTCGGATCGCACAGCAGTGCGTTGATTTCCTCCAGTCGCCGGGTCGAAATCTTCAAAGCGTCTCTCAAGTCTGCCATGGTTGCCTCCATCGATGATCGAATTTTATCCGAAATCCATCCGTAGCGCCGCAATTGTACTTTTTCCGACAAAAACCGGCAAGAGCATTTTCATGGCGGCAGCCTCAGTCAGCCGACCATCATCATCCTGAAAAGAATGGATTCGACTTCAGCCGCTGGGTTGGTATATTTAGCCGATGATGTCTCTTGTTTCTCTGAATCAGGTCAGCCTGCGGGTGCGGGATCGGATCCTACTGGAGGGGGTCACCTGGGAGCTCCGCAGGGGAGAGCACTGGGCGGTTGTCGGGCCGAACGGGGCCGGAAAATCCACGCTGGTGCGGGCATTGACCGGCGAAGTCCCGGTGGTGCGGGGCGAGATCCATCCGGCGGAGCCCGCACGCCTTCGGCAGCAGGCGGCCTGTTTGTCCTTTGAGCACCAGCGCCGACTGATCGACCGGGAGGACCGGCAGGATGAGCAGCAGCATTTCAGCGGCCGACTGGAGGGCGGGTCACGGGTCGGCGACCTGATCCAGCTTCCGCGCCCTGGGGTAAAGGGCCGCTCTGGGGACATCATGGAACGGATTCAGATCGCCCCTCTGCTCGAGCGCCGCATCCGCGAGCTGTCCTCCGGCGAGATGCGCCGGTTCCAGATTGCCTTGGCCTTGAGCACGTCCCCGCGCCTGCTGATCCTGGATGAGCCCTATGAAGGACTGGATCAGGCCTACCGGGCGGAGCTGGCCATGATCATCAACGAGCTGATGGATCGCGACCGCGCTGTGGTGCTGGTCACTCACCGACCGAGCGAGATCCCGCCGAACGCCACCCACGTGATCGGGGTGAAGGCGGGTGCAGTGGTGTTCCAGGGCCGGCGCGAGGACGTGCTCGGGCCGCAGCGGATGGACCGTCTATACACATCGCCGGTTTTTCCCGTGCGGGACCTGCCGGCCGCAGTGACACCGCGGGCCCGGGCGAATGATGCGCCAGCTGATGTGCTGATCGATCTCCGCGACGTCACGGTAAGGCACAAGGGCGTCCCGGTTTTCGAAAACCTTTCCTGGACGGTCAGGGCCGGGGAGCACTGGGCGGTGTCCGGGCCGAACGGCTCCGGCAAGACGACCCTGTTGAGCCTGGTGGTGGGAGACCATCCCCAGGCCTATGCCAATGCCGTCAGGGTGTTCGGGAAGCTTCGCGGCGGCGGCGGGAGCATCCGGGAGCTCAAACAGGGGATCGGGCTCATTTCATCGGAGTTGCAGGTGCGCTACCGAAAGGCGGTCACGGCACTGGACGTGGTGATTTCCGGATTTTTTGATTCCATAGGGCTTTATCGGCGGCCGTCGCCGGAACAGCAGGCGGCCGCCGGAGCGTGGATGGAGTCCCTCGGCATCCAGAATCTTGCCGGAAAGAGGTTCAACCACCTGTCCCAGGGCGAGCAACGCATGGTGCTGCTGGCGCGGGCCATGGTCAAACCGCTGCGTCTATTGGTTCTGGACGAGCCCTGTCAGGGACTTGATCGAAGCAACCGCCGGTTGGTCCTGCAGGCCGTCGACCGCATCGCCGCCACCGGATGGACGACGCTCCTTTTCGTCAGCCATCATCCCGAAGAGGTTCCGGCCTGCATTACCCACCGCTTGAGCCTGGTTCGCAGCGGTCCCGGTCCTTCCCGGGTCGTCACTTCCTCCATCAAATGACCGCAGGCGGTCGGACGCTGCCGCGACACGTTGTGCTCCGATCGGGGATGTATTACCGTTAGCCGAACGCGCATCCATTCCCACTTAAGGAAAACAGCCGATGAAGCACTCCATTGGGGCGTTCTGCATAGCCGCCCTGCTCATGCTCATCCCCGGCACAGGTTCCGGGGATCAGACGGCCCTCCCGGATCAGGCGACCCTGCGGCGCTGGGTGGCGGAGATGAAGGCCTCCAGCCGGGGCCCGTTCCAGCAGATTCGCTGGTTCTGCAATGACGGCAGCGTCCATCCCCCAGGAGAATACGTCTGCCGGGACCGCGGCGGCGGAATCCAGCACGGCGAGTGGAGCCCGCGCGTCCGGCAGCTGCGCGAAAACGGCTACAGGATCGCCAATGTCTTCGCTGACGTGCGGCCGGAGGAGCTTCTCGGCCAGCCGGAATCGGAGGTGGCGATCGGCCAGATGGTCCTTGAGCAGTACCTGGTGAGCATCGACGACGGTTGGATTTTCCGGAAGGCCCAGTACTACCGCGGGGCGTTTCAGCCCGAGGACGAGAGCAAGGGCGGCCGCAACCTGCTGCGCGCCATGGCGGCCGAGGCTGATTGGCGGACCACCCGGTTTCTTCTCGTGCGCGAAGCGGAGCGGTATTTCCCCCACGGGCTGCGGATGGCCCCGGTGAGCGCGATGCGCGAGCTTTCCCGCGAACTGGCAGAAGCCGACCCGGCCTTCGAGCCGCTGCGGGCAAAAATCCATGTGCGGCCGGAGGCAGGGGATGCCGAGCGGGTCCGCCGATATGCCGCTCAGCGCGGGAAAAAGGACCTGGCCGCCGACTACCAAAGGCTGGCAGACATCATCCATGAGGTCTTTCAACCCCGCAACGCGCGCTCCGAGATCCTGGCCTTGGACGGCAGGGCCATGTCCCCGGCGCTGGCGCGTCAGATCCGCGAGGCTGCCGTCCGGCTGGCCGCCGAGCAGGATCCGGCCGTCCGGTTCCAGGCCGGCTGTCGCTTGCTTGCCGTGATGCGCGAGCAACTGGGATCGGCGGGCAACCGGCAGCAGACGCAGGCGTTGCTCGATGCCAGTCTGGCTTTGGAGCGGGATATGTTTGCGACCGCCGCCACCCTGCTCGACCGGCTTCCCCGCGCCTCCCGGGCGGACCGGCTGAGCTGGCTCCAGGCGGCCGCCGACGGGCTTTACGGCATCGGTTTTGTTTCCGGCCGCCAGCGCGCGGCCTTGCAGGAGGCCTTCGACGGCATTTCCGCATCCCCGGTGGCGCTGAGCGACTACAAGGCGGCGCTGGAATATGCCGCCCGGGCGCCCGGCTGGGCCGACCGGACGCTGCGGTTTCATTTCACCCGCGCCGCGGACCAGCTGACGGTGCTGGAGCCGCTGGCCGGCACTTACTTCCATGACCGGCTGCGCGGCAGTTTGTTGATCGTTTATTCCGCCTTGCTCGATGGGCTGCTCGCCGATGCGAACCAGCAGATCGGCAGCACCCACCGCTTGATGGGCCAGCCGGTTGCCAGCGGGTTGACCGGGTTGAACCCCGGGATCGGACGGGGAGTGCTGAAAGTGGCGCGGCCGGGGGATGACCCGAAAGGCTTCTCGCGCAGCGGCGTCTACCTCCTGCCCGCGACTTTCGAGGACCTGCCGCCCATAGCCGGGATTATCACGGCGGACAAGGGCAGCATGCTCTCCCACGTGCAGCTCCTGGCCCGAAACCTCGGCATCCCCAATGTCGCCGTCGACGATAGCCTGCTACCGCAGGTCACCGCCCTGGAAGGACAGAGCATCGTGCTGGCGGTGAGCCCGGGCGGCGTCGTCCAGATCGCCGCCGATGGACCCGGCTGGAATGAAGTCTTCAGCCAGGAATCCAAGGAGGCTGGGGTGGTGATCCGGCCGGATTTGAAGAAGCTGGACCTCGTCGACCGACGCCTGATCCCGCTTACGGAGGTGCGGGCCGCCGACTCGGGCCGGATTTGCGGCCCGAAGGCGGCCAACCTGGGCGAGCTCAAGCACCACTTCCCTGAGGCCGTCACCGAAGGGGTGGTGATCCCCTTCGCTGTTTTCAGGGCCGTGTTGGACCAGCCGCTGGAACCCGGCGGCCCCACGGTGTTCCAGTGGATGCAGGATCAGTACGCGCTGATCCGCAGCCTGGCCGCGGAGCCCGATCGGCAGCGGCAGGCATCCGAGCAGTTTCTCGGCCGGATGCGCGCCCGCATCGCACAGACTGACCTGGGGGAAGATTTCATCCGAGTTCTGCGAGCCACCATGGAAAAAGCCTTCGGGCCCGATGGGAGCTACGGCGTGTTCGTGCGCAGCGACACCAACGTGGAGGACCTGCCGGGGTTCAGCGGCGCGGGGCTCAACCTGACCGTCATGAACGTGGTGGGCTTTGACCGCGTGGTCGAGGCCATCCGGCAAGTCTGGGCTTCGCCTTTTACCGACCGCGCCTACCAGTGGCGCCAGGCCCTCATGGAAAAACCCGAGCACGTGTACGTTTCGGTCCTGCTGCTTAAGAGCGTGCCCTCCGAGAAGTCCGGGGTGATGGTCACCGCCGATGTAGAGGGCGGCCGGCCGGGCCGGCTCTCGGTTGCCGTGAGCGAGGGGGTGGGCGGTGCCGTCTCCGGGCAGACTGCCGAGGAGTTGCGGATCGATCCCGGCCGGGGAAAGACCCTTTTGCTCGCGCAGGCCACGGAGCCCCTGAAGGTGGTGCTGCAGCGCGAAGGGGGGATTGCCAGGGTGCCGGCTTCCGGCACTGAGGCGGTGCTGAGCGCAGCGGAGATCGGCCAGCTCATCGATCTGGCGGCGGCCCTGCCGCAGAGATTCCCGTTGATCCAGAACGCCCAGGGCCGGCCGGCGCCGGCCGACGTCGAGTTCGGATTTGTCCAAAGCCGCTTGGTGTTGTTCCAGATCCGGCCGTTCCTGGAGAGCGCCAAGGCCCGGCAGAACATCTTCCTGAACCGTCTCGACGAGGTCGGGAGGCCGGCCGGGTCGAGGACGGTAAAATTAAATGAGATCCCCGGGAGATCCGGCTGATGGTTAGAAGTGGTTTTAAAACCCCGTCTGACGCCCGGGGGCGGCGTTGCAGGCCTGTCGAAATGCTCACAACCCCCCGTGTATGCTGCGCTTTCGAATCGGCCTTCGCCTGGCCCGCGGGCGTGATCCGAGGTTTTACAACCACTTCTAAGCAGCTGAGACTATGTTTCGCGCTGGCGCTGGTCCTGTGGTCGGCAGGAGCACAGGCCTATCCCCTGGACGGCTACCCAACCACCGGCATCCTGCGCCTGGAGGCTTACCGCCTGGCCCAGGAGGGAAAGGTGCGGGGGCCCCGGGAGCCGATGGGCGCTTTGCTGAGGCTCGATCAGGTGGATATCCGTCATTCCCGGCAGCCGGATATGGTCCTGCCCGCTGCCGATCCCCAGCTGAATTCAGCCATCATGTCATTTCTGGGTAAGGATTCCGAGCGTTACGGCGTGGCCGTTCTCGACCTGTCCGATCCGGAAAATCCCCGGTATGGCGAAACCCGGGGGGGCTACCAGGCCAACCCGGGCAGCGTGGGAAAGCTCATGGTGGTGCTGGCCGTGTTCCAGGCCCTTGCAGATATTTACCCGG
>JBLMXM010000391.1:0-10019 GCA_050257775.1 Hyphomicrobiales bacterium | reverse complement strand
AACCGGCCGTTCCAGACTCGCGCCACCACCGATGTGTCCGGCGGCACCTACGAGTCCTTCGAATACCGAGACGTGGGCAAGATCCTAAAGATCACCCCGCACGTGAGCGAAGGCCGCAACGTGCGCCTGAAACTGTCCCTGGAGGTGACGAGCCTGAACCAGCTCGCCACCGTGACCACGACGGCTGTCCGGCCGGTCACGAATAAGCGGACCATCGACACCACGGTACTGGTCCAGGACAACCACACCGTCGTCATCGGCGGCCTGATCGATGACCAACGCACCGGCTCCGAAACCAAGGTGCCGGGGCTCGGCGACATTCCCATTCTGGGGTGGCTTTTCAGAACCAAGAACGACAGCGACCAGAAGACCAACCTCTACGTTTTCCTGACCCCCCGGGTGGTCAGGAGCGCAGAGGAAGCCGACAAGCTGGTATCCAGCAAAAAACAGCCGCCCGATTCGCTCCCGGAGATGTTCAAGGGCGGCGACATCAAGCTCTACAAGCAAGAGTAAGTCACACCGAAGGACGTCATGACACAGCTGGCTGAAATCCTGGCCCAAAACCACCAGGTTAATGCGGAAGCGCTGTCTGCGGCCGAGCGGATCCGGGCCGAAAAGGGCGGGAACCTGGGCGAGATCCTCGTCCAGCAGAAAGCCCTCACCGAGCAGCAACTGCTGGAGGCGCTGAGCACCCAGTTCGACATCCCGTACTGGCCCAAGCTGCCGCTCAACGACATCGACACCGGGCTGGTCGCCAAGATCCCCATCCAGTTTCTGAAAAAGTACTGCCTGGTGCCGATCAACTGCCGCAAGCCTCCGACGGCCGTGGACTGCGGTTTGAACGCGCCGAACCGGAGCTCGAACCAGCCGGTCTGCGTGGGAGGCTGCGTCATCGCGGTGCGCGACCCCCTTGAATTCCAGGCCCTGGATGACCTGGTGCGGATTTTGAACATTCCCGATTATCAGCTCGTGCTGGCGACCCGCGACACGATTCTTTCGGCCATCAATCTGCAATACGACCTGAGCCGGGACTCTGCCGAGCAGCTGGTCCAGGACATGGAGGAAGACGGCACCACCATCATCAGCGAGATCGAGGAGACCGCCGACCTCCTAGACGACACCAGCGAGGCTCCGATCATCAAGCTGGTCAACCACATCATCTCGCAGTCCATCAAGGCCCGGGCAAGCGACATTCACTTCGAACCCTATCAAAACAGTTTTACCGTGCGCTACCGCGTGGACGGCATCCTCTACGACCTGCTCACTCCGCCCAAATGGATCCAGCCCGCACTCATTTCCCGCGTCAAGGTCATGGCCAAGATGAACATCGCCGAGAAGCGCCTGCCCCAGGACGGCCGGTTCGACGTGCGCGTGGGGGACCAGGACATCGATGTGCGGGTGTCGACCATCCCAACTTCTTTTGGCGAGCGGTTGGTGCTGCGGCTGTTGAACAAGTCCGGCTCCCTGCTGGAGCTCACGGACCTCGGCCTGTCTCCGCAGCGCCTGAAGCTGCTGCAGCGGCTGGTGGCCTCGCCGAACGGCATCATCCTGGTCACCGGGCCCACCGGTAGCGGCAAGACCACAACACTCTACGCGATCCTGCAGTCCATCAACAAGCCTGACATCAACATCATCACCATCGAGGACCCGGTCGAATACCAGATGAAGGGGATCAGCCAGATCCAGGTCAACCCGAAAATCGACCTGACTTTCGCCCGGGGCTTGAGGTCCATTGTGCGGCAGGACCCCGATGTCATCCTGATCGGCGAGATCCGGGACAAGGAGACCGCCGATATTGCCGTGCAATCCGCTCTCACGGGCCATCTCGTATTTTCGACCCTGCATACCAACGACTCGCCCAGCGCCATCACCCGGCTGGTGGACATCGGGGTCGAGCCATTTCTGATCTCCTCCTCGGTGCTGGCCGTGTTTGCACAACGCCTGGTGCGGGTCCTGTGCACCGACTGCAAGCAGCCTTACAGGCCCAAGACGGTATACCTGCAGAGTATCGGCGTGCAGCCGGAGCAGTTTGCGGCCAAACCCATTTATAAGGCCGCGGGGTGCGAGAAATGTTTCCAGACTGGCTACCGCGGCCGGATCGGCATTTTTGAAATCATGGTGATGAGCGATGAGTTGAAGACCCTCATTCTCCAGACCTACGACTCCAACCGCATCAAGGCGCTGGCGGTCCAAGAGAAGATGACTACGCTGCGCGAGGACGGGATCGAAAAAGTGATCGATGGGGTGACAACGCTGGAGGAAGTCCTCAGGGTGACGCAGGGGTAGCAACGAGGGATGATACGAATACGATGAATACGGGACAACGGAAGGAAAATTGATGCGGGGGATTGCTTCCTCACGAAGCGCTCTTTTGTTTTTGATCTGCCTAATCGGGTGCCCGGGCCTGGGATCTGCTCACGCCAACGATGCCGCGCCCGGGTTGGCGGCATTGACGAAAAAAATCCCACCCCGGCAGCGCTTCGCTATATCCGGTGCCGAATTCGCCGATCAGGTTTCCATAATGGATGAAAAGGAACGCGAGCAAGCCATTCTGGAGCAACTCCTCCAAGGCAACCTGCCGAACTTCCTCAGATCGTTAAAGCCCGTGTGTCTCCAATGCCAAAACCCCGATGGCAGGACCATCACCGGAACGGTTTTTGTGATGCCGGATTACCTCGCCATCGGCTCGGATGACGACTTTCTGCGAATCCCGATGAACCTGCACACCGCGGCCATGATAGCATCCCGATTCGGCTTCATCCTGCCGACTCCCAAGATGGTGGATGCCATTTATGATCAATCGGCTTTCCACTTCAAACCTCAGCCCATGTTGCCCGGCCCGCAAATGAGTTCGACGTCCTACTATCGCGCCCACGACCAAAAAATCAAAAAGCAAGGCCTGGTCAACGGCATCGCACCGGGAGAACTCGTTTCCGGCCACAAGAAAGATGTGGTGATCACCAATCGCCTGGTTCAAAAGCAGGACAAGATCGCCATCTACGGATGGCACCAATTTGCCGGCGCCCCGATTCAGCCCCTCAGTACGGTGCATGGCTCGAACTATGCCGACTACAGCCATGGGATCCGCCTGATCAGTGACACCATCTGGATCGAGGGAAAATTTCAGTCGATCTACAAGGTGCTGGAAGACCCTGAACTGGCCAAGGTCCTCAGTGCGGAGGGAGTAGTTCCCAACGTACGAGAGATGTTGAAAGCTCGGTCCGGAGACCCGACTGACCGACTTGCCCCGCCTCCTAGCCAAAGAAAAACCGAATCTCTATTTACCGCGCGGATGCACTGAAGGCCTTGTCGATCTACTGGGCCGTCTCCAAAATACTGAAACCCCCCTTTGCTCTCCGATTTCGCGCCCTATCTATTCAATCGACTTGCAACAGCGAAATCCCAGATGATAGTTACGATGACTGTCGGGGTCCATCACCCGGCTGCCATGCCAAAAGGGTGCGCGCCATCGACACCAGTCGTCATGGGCCCGGTAGGTATCGAAAATGAACCAGCTGCCCTTCATCTCGGTGTAGCCGAGCGTGTTGCTGCCGCGGCTGGCCATCTGGTTTTCGTTGATGGGGAGATTCATGTGCTCCGCGGCGTTTCCATTCAGGTCGTAGACCTGCAGGGGGCTGTGGCAATCCGGGAAATAACCGGACGGATACGTGTTGGACCCGCATTTGGTCCAGCTCCCGCCCGGACAGCCCGGGGTTTTCACACTGGCGGCACCACAGACCCCCTTGCGATATTCCGGCCCGTAGCTCCAGGTCTTGCTTTTTTCGTAAACGCGGTTGTGGGCCGCCCGCATCCGGCGAATGCCCTCCTCGGGGCTGACTCCCTGAGCCAGATCAAAGCGGTAATCCGGCGGTTCGAGGCTGCCTGCGCAAGCGCCCTCCCATTCATGGGCGTCACAAATCCGCTTGCCCATCGCGTTACATATCTCTGCGGCCTCGCGGGCCCGCACCCATACCACCGGATACGCACAGGGGATGTCCGGGAACTCGAACTGATCTATGCATACCTTGGCATTTTCCGCTTTTTCCTCAGCCGGGTTGTAAAGCGGAGCCATGTAAGGAGCGCCGCAGATCTTTTCGAATTCCGGATGTTCGTAACGGACATTCTGTTGGCTGAGCTTTTCTTGGCACTCTTTCGGGGTGGCCGGATGTTCGGTTATGGCCGGGTTGCCTTGGCCCATGAATCCGGATTTGGCAAAAATCTCCCGTACGGCCTGCATCTGTTGATCCGTCAGGCCGTGAACGTGCTGAATCTGCGCCAACAGAGCTTCGTTCTGTTCTTTCAGGGACAGGCCCCCCGTCGCGGAATGCCCGAACCCGGCGACCACAAGAGCCACCAGCAAGAGCCTTGATGCCTTCATGACGCCTCCTTGGGCGGCTGCTTTCGCATGACGTAGAAGAAATCCCGGTCGTCCGCGTAGCCGAGAAACCGGGGGATGTAAACGCCCCCCGTTGATTTGTCTAACACACCCATGCCCTGAATCAGATGCTCCACCACAAGCCTCGAGCCTTCCCTTTGGTAGATCGCCAGATAGGTGTGCTCCAGGGCATTCATGTCCAGATGCATGGCATACCGGCACCCGTAGGCTTGAAACACCCTGGCCATCGCAGAGGGGGTTGCCGTGGAGAAGTAGCCGTAGATCAGATACCGCCGACCGTCGGCCACTTGTAATGCGGCGCCGGCCCGCAGGGTTCGCAGCTTAAGGTCTTTCGACCCTGACCAGTTCCCCTCCCCCCAGAGTCCGACCAAGCGTCCGGGTGCCTTCTTTTGCGCGACCGGGTCGAAATCGATGATGGGCACCCCGTTTTGGCGCGCATACGCAATTCGTGCGAGATCCGAATCGTCCTGCTCTGTCCAGGTCTTCATCTCAACCGTCCCGTCATTCAGCACCAGCAGCGTGGCAAGCCCGGGTTGAAGCTTGCTGAAAACGACACCGCCTTCGATGAACCCATAGTGGGACCCGTGGTTGCGATAAGCGAGCTGGCCATAGCGGAACGCACCGTGGATCCGTTTGAAGCCTCCGGTAAAGGTGGCGACCGTTCGGGAGGCATCCACGGGGTTGACCATGCCGGTGGCCACCAGAGGGGCGATTGAGTCGATTCCGTCCGGTCCAGGGAGGGCCGGTATTTTCATTTGCGGCAGGGCCCGCTCGGACCAGTCGACCCGCGGGTGCTCGGTGCCCAGGGCGAACCCCAGATCGAAGCGCTGCAAATCGAAAGCCACCAGGTAGTCCAGCGCCTTCGCTTCGACGCTGTCCAGGCTCCTGACGATCCCCGTATAGCTTCGAAGAATCTCGGGAGCAACTGCGTCCGGTTGCATCAAACTCACAAAGATCCCCGGGTTGCCCCTGGCAGCATACCATCGGCCAAGCAGCATGCCCTTGACCGGTGTTTCCAGCGGGATTCCCAAATCCACTGGCTCCACGAGCCGGCTGGCGTAGTCCGAGTCGACCTCAGCCGGCGCAGGCGATTGCGGAGGTTGCGGCAATGTTTCCGCTGCGGTCCCGGATACTGTGCGAGCCTCCGCGCGGTAGGCATCCTGGAAAAAAGTATCGCGCACGAACCCGACGATGGCATCGCCGCCCGGGAGTGTGTCCCGCAGAAGATCCGTCACGGCCTCGATCGCCGTCCGATGTCCCTTGACCGGGTTGCGTAGGTAAAGTCTGCCTTCGCACAGCGGCACATAGCCCTGTTGCGCGCGTCTGGCGGCATCCAGCACGCCGCCGGAGAGCGGCTTCCATAGCGAGCAAGAATCGGCTTTCGAATCCTTCGCGAGGATCAGTCCGTTCGGTGATCGCTCGTCGAGGATAACCTGCTGACGCCGGGGGAAAGGGTTGACCAGGTGATATTCCTGCGTTGCACCGTGGTTCTGCTGCGCCACCTGCAGTAAATACCAGCGATTCACCTGTGGATTCAGGTTGATCAGCGTTATCTTGCCTTTTTCTCCGTCCGCCATTTCGACGGTAATCGAATGCACGGTTCGAAACTGCTGCAAATCGATAATGCTCTTCGGCCGGTCGGCTTGGTAGTCCTCCACCTGGCTCTCAAGTGCGCTCATCTCCGCCAGGCTTTGGCGCACCCCGTCGATCAGCAGCACCGTGAGAAGAGCCAAAATGCCTGCCCGCGCCGGCCCGCTGATCTTGAGGCCCGCCAGGGAGCGGGGAATCATCGCCTTTAATTTTGCCCAAAAACGTGCGGCGACCGCAATGGAGCGTTTGGCATTCATGGATTTCCAGGCTTATGCGGCTGTACTCACAGCCTCAGCCGCTTGAATATCGACTCCGGCAGCATTCGAACGACCCGCATGATTGGCGACCAGAACCATGGCAGGTAGACTATATCTTTCTTCTTTTCAATGGCAGAATGAATGCCGGAGGCCACTGCCTTCGGGCTGGTCCAAAGAAGTCCCTTACGGAAAGCTGCCGTCATAGGTGTATCCACCCAACCGGGTTTGACGGTCAACACATGCACGCCGCAGCGATGCAGGCGGTTGCGAAGCCCCTGCATGAAAACCGACAGGGCACCCTTGGTCGCGCCGTACACGTAATTGGACTGCCTGCCGCGATCCCCCGCCACCGATTCCAGTGCGACGATGGTGCCGAACCCCTGCGTCTCGAAATGATTGGCGATATGCGTCAATACGGACATCGCCCCCAGCGCGTTGATTTCGAACGCCCGTCGGGCGGGCTCGAAGGATTCTTCGCAGGATTTCTGGTCCGGAAGGATCCCGTGGGCGACCAGAGCCATGTCCAAACCGCCTAGATCTTGAATCGCCGCTTGCACCAGGGCCGGGTGCCGGCCAATATCCAGGGCATCCGCCACGGCCGAGCTCACCTTGGCGGCTCCGCGCATGCGCAGATCATCAGTCAAGGCTTTCAGTTTGTCCCTGTCTCTCGCCGCAAGGAAAAAACTGTGGCCGCCGGCTGCAAACCGCCGTGCGGTGGCTTCAGCTATGGCCGAAGTTGCTCCGAATATAAATATACGGCGCACGGTTATCCTCCGGTCACACGTCTCCAAAAACTGGATGAAAATTTCGGATCTCGGAAGCCTTCCAACTCCTGCCAACGCGGGTAATATCTCTTAAAGCTGGCCTCGGACATGCGCGCGTCCTTGTAAGGATTAACCGCTCCGCCTGCAGAGAGCACGATTTCGTCCAGGTCTTCCAGGAGCTGAAGCGTATGGCGGCCGTGATGGTGGAAATCCAACGCAATGGTGACCCCCGACCTGGGAAAGGAAAGCAGCCCCGGGGAGCGGCGGTTACCAAAGATTTTGAGCACACCCAGATACGCGTCAACGCTTCGGTGAACGATACGATTTAAGATCTCCCGCAGAGGCGTCCGGTTCTCGACCAAAGGGATCACGCACTGATACTGCAGAAATCCGCGGTGGCCGTAAAGCCGGTTCCAGTGCCGAATGCCGTCCAAAGGGAAAAAGAAGCGTTCGTAATGCTCAAATCCGGAACTGCGAGTTCTGGATTGCATCCGGTAGTGGATTTGATTGAACCCATGAGCGGTCAGACGCGTGATCAGGGGAAACGGCAAAACCACAGGAATGCCGATACGCCGCCGAGGTGGATCAACTGAAACGGCATTCGGGCCGGCGTGCTTTCCCCGAAGGAAAATGCCTCTTCCGACGTGCAGGCCTTGAGCCATGCAGTCGATCCAGGCCACCGTGTATTCGTACAGCGGATCGCTTTCGGCACACAAATCGAAAAAGTCATCCAGTCCCGAAAACCGGACGGTCTCCACCTCCATCGTTGCGTTGTGGATTCGCTTCAACTCGATCTCTGCCCAGAGGATCAGGCCGGTCAACCCCAACCCGCCGATCGTCGCCCGGAACCATTCCGCATTTTCAGAGGGGGAACACAGCAGCCGTTGACCGTTCGAGCGCAGCAACTCCAGGCAGCGAACATAGCACCCAAATGTTCCGGCGCTATGGTGGTTCTTCCCGTGGATGTCGTTGGCAACCGCGCCGCCTACAGTCACGAATTTGGTCCCCGGTACCACCGGAAGAAACCACCCCCGAGGCACGCTGAATGCCAGAATGTCAGCCAGCAGCACCCCACTTTCACATCTCAGGAAGCCTTTGTCAGAGTCGAATGCGATGAAACGATCCAACCCTCTGGCATCCAACAGCAATCCACCCTCATTCAGGCAGCTGTCACCGTAAGATCGTCCGTTTCCGAACGGCAGGTAGCTAATAGACGCCTGTTCCTGGATCGGCAACGGCTGCGAGCGCCAGTGAAGGCGGATGCCCGACTGGTCGAACTGAGGATAGCGCCCCCAGGAGTGATAGCGGTTGTGCATGGATCAGATCGCCAAGATCATGAGAATTGCCATCGCCCCGATAGCAAACCGGCTCATTCGATCCCGCAGTGCAAAGACCAAGGGATCGTCCAGCATCTCTCCCCGATGGGCCATGATCCAAATATAACATATCCAAAAGAGCAATATCGGGCATACCAGCCAGATGACCTGATGGCGGCCGTAATAAAGCTGTGCAGGACCACTGGTAATGTATAGTCCAAGAACCAGCACCGCAACCACACCGCTTGCGACCCCAATGGCCGACAGCAGTTCCGCGTCGCTTACCACGTAACTGCGTGCGCGGGCGTGCCGGCCGTGTTCCCTCCGCATGATAACCAGCTCGGCATAGCGCTTGACCAACGCCAGGCTGGTGAACAGAAACATGGAAAACGACAGCAGCCAGGGAGACGGCCAGATGGAAACGGCGGCCGAGCCCGCCAACATGCGCATGCTGAAAAGCGCTGCCAGCACAATCACATCCAGGACGATGAGCCGCTTGATCCACATTGAATACGCCAGGGTGAGCGCATAATATATTCCCAGCATGGCCAGGAACCAGCGCGGCAGGATCGATCCTATCCCTATGGCGAGGCCCAGCAAAAACGGTATCATCCAAAGGCCGGCCGCCAAGGGCAATACGCCGGCTGCAAAGGGCCGGTAGCGCTTCCTGGGGTGCCGTCGGTCATCTGCCAAATCCAGAAGGTCGTTCAAAACATAGACGCTCGAGGCACACAACCCAAAAGACACGAACGCCAGACAGGCCGATGCCAGCAAACTCATCTCGGTGTACCGATGAGCGGCCGCCAGGGGAACAAATACCAGAACATTCTTCAGCCACTGGTACAGGCGCAAAGAACGCAGGTAAATACCCACACCGGCCTTGTCGCGTTCAAAGGTTCGTTCCACGTTTGACAGCCGGTCGAACACATATCGCATGCAACCCGGCGAGGCGACCACCAACGCCCGCCGCGCGGCGCGCCAGACCGGCAGGTCTTTTCTGCTGTTGCCGACATAATCAAAACCGCCTGCTCCAAATTCCTTCACCAGGCAGTCTCTTTTTCTGACACCGGACAGGTTTGTTTTCCCATCGCTGGCCAGCACTCGATCAAATATATGCAAATAATCCGCAATCTGCCGAGCGATATTCTCGTCGGCTCCCGTCGCCAGAATCAAAGGCCTTTTTTCATCCTGGTGCTGGATCCGCAGGTAATACAGGAGACTCATTTGGTATGGCAAACTGCTCACATCCATGGCGACGCGGCTGGAAATCTGCTTCTTCATGTGAGCCACACCCCGCAACAACCAGGCCAACATGGCTAAGATGTACAAAGGGTTTCTCTTCAACAGAATGAGAATGGATTCAATCAGTGAATCCGTAAGAATCACCGTGCCGTCCAGATCGACGGCAAGAGGAATTTTGGACGCAGAGTTCTTGAGATTGTCCCCTGCAGCTCTGTCTTGACCCTTTATCACCGTGGTTCCGTGAAATAGGGGGGAAATCTACTGTTAAGACCCCTCAGCAATTCAAAAGAATTGAAAGGGAGCTCCTTGTTCCCCTATCAGAGGAAAAGGATATACGTCACAGCGCTATCGATTGGAAAGACAACTTGCTCTAAGGTAGTCGCGGAACTCCATCCGATAGTACACGACCTGGTCGTGTCCCAGGTCGGTGTGCAGGAAAACAAGTCTATGTTTC
>JBLMXM010000390.1:0-5820 GCA_050257775.1 Hyphomicrobiales bacterium | reverse complement strand
TAATCCCGGACCGGATCCATCCGATTAGAGCGCCAGATATTCCATTCATGTTCGAGTTCCGCAAGGCTGAACCCTATGCGTACTGACGTATCGGGTTGAGACCTGGCGCCAAGCCCTTCTGCGCGTCCGCACGATCGACGCCCTACAATTAATATTTGACAATGGCAACTATTTTTGTTGATAATGGCAAATATTTGGATGAACCATTACCGGGAGATTTCCACCATGTCGACCCGCACCGCCGGCAATCGCATAGAAGCTGTGCGCCGGTTTAATCGATTTTATACCCGGCAGATCGGGTTGCTGCTGGAGCGGTACCTGCGAAGCCCATTTTCGCTGGCTGAAGCCCGGGTCCTATACGAACTTGCCCACCACGAGCAAACGACCGCCACGGAACTTTCGAGCGAACTGACCCTGGACCCCGGCTATGTGAGCCGCATCCTGCGTGGTTTCGGTAAACGCGGGCTGGTCGTCAGCAGCCCCTTCGAGACCGACGGCCGGAAACGATGTCTGCGTTTATCGAAGAAGGGACAGGGTTCCTTTGCCATGATCAACACGCGCTCGCAGAGAGAAATCCGGGCCACGCTGGCTCGCCTGCCGGTTCGGGCTCAGGAACGCCTGATTCAGGCGATGCAAACCGTCGAAGAATTGCTGGGAGCCGAACCGCAACACCCGGCGCCGTATATCCTGCGGCTCCACAGGCCCGGGGACATGGGGTGGGTCGTTCAGTGCCATGGTGCGTTGTACGCCGAAGAATATGGTTGGGATGTACAGTTCGAGGCCTTTGTAGCGGAGATCGTCTCCCGGTTCATTCGCAACTTCGATCCGGAAAAGGAGCGCTGCTGGATCGCCGAGAAGGATGGCGAAAACGTGGGCTCGGTCTTTCTCGTCAGGAAATCCACATCAGTGGCAAAGCTGCGCCTACTGATCGTCGAACCCGAAGCGCGCGGGCTGGGTATCGGCGCCCGATTGGTCGATGAGTGCATCACGTTCGCGCGCCAGGCCGGCTACCGGACGATCACGCTGTGGACCAACAGCATTCTATCGGCCGCACGTCACATTTATAAAAAGGCCGGCTTTCGCCGGATAATGAAAGAACGTCATAAAAGCTTCGGCCATGACCTGGTAGCCGAGACCTGGGAGTTGAATCTCTAGCTCTATTATTCAATACCCTTGGCGCTTAACCTTTTCGGGAACATTTGCAGCTCGCCGGCAATCGGATTGAATATCGTCATGCTGGTCGTCTCTTTGGCCTCGTAATGGACGCTCCATACATAGCCCGTGTGCGTATCCATCACTACGACCTGTTCATCGTCGTAACTGACCGGCGCATACCGGCTGTGTTTGCCCATCACTTCATAAATTACAAACGCATTGGCGAACAGCCCGACTGCAATCAGAAATAAAGCGACAGCCTTCATAGCATCAACCATTTTCAATTGTTGCGCCTCCTCATGATTCAACTCGAAACCATCTCAAAGATAGCAGATCACACCCGAGGGCAATGCGCAGCCCGATTCGAGAGCGCACCATACCCGGCAGTATGTGAGCACTTCGAGAATCCTGCAACGCCGCCATCGAGCGTCAGATGCATTTTTGAGATCGCTTCTCGTCTGGAAGTTGGGTCGTCTGGATACCTGTCGAGAGCTTGAGCGACCCCATCCCGGCTTCAGCTGAAATCGCTCAGTCCAAGTCATAATGTCCGTGTCCGGAGCCGCTCACTCCTGGCTGCCGTCTTCATCCTTCAGTTTCAAGATGTCGTCGAGCAGGTCCCATTTCTGCTTGTCGCTGAGCGTGCCCTCGTATTCCGGAAATTTTTCGCATATGCCTTTGAGCCGCAGCGCGGCAACGACCTCGGAGAGGTCCCTTGCGCATTCATGGAAGCCCTTGGACATTCCCCGGTGATGGTCCGTGCTGGTCTGCCCCTGGAACTCGCTTTCCTCGTTCCAGCCCGCGACCAGCGCCTCCAGGCGTTTGCATACCCAGCACATGCGTGATGGCCCTTGGCGATAAAGTGTGATGCCGATATTATTAAGCCAGCTATCTCCAAAGGGCAACCCTAAACTCGTGGATCGTCTCGCGCGGATTTTTTATGGGCGGGTCACCTATCCTCTCTCAGGGATTTTTTTCAGCATGGACAACCCTACCATGAAATGCCCCGCGTATCGGCCTTCCCTGAGCTCGGTGATGTGCTCCACTCTGGCTTGGTAGTCGCCGGTGATGATTTCCGAATTACTGGGCGAAAGCAGCCTCAGATTCAGCTCCTGCCCGATCGATACCATGGAGAGAAATCTTGAATCCCGGCGCACGATGACACCCGCTCCGCCGGGCGACACGTCCTGCAGCTTGAGCTGGTACGTGGGAGCGTCCGGAAACTTGAATTCCGCCATGTGATGGGACAACGCAATCGGCCGCCTTTCGCGCCTCTTTTCTATCAGCCTTCCGGCCTGATCATATGTCGAGGCCTTGTCCACACCCTCACCCGGCACGTCTTCTGGAGCGTCTGGCTCATTTTACTATAGATTTATTCTCAATGCCATAGCCCGAGGGCTGAGATGCTTATGGGATTTCCAAATGATGGGGGGTCTTGAGTAGGCGGCCGGCCGGCCCGCATCAGGCTCGCCCCAGCGCGTCGCGGATGGCAGCGGCAAGTTCATGGATTAAAATCGGCTTCATGACAAGGGCGGTGATGCCTTTTTCCCTGGCCTTGGCCGGGTCGATGATATGGCTGTAGCCCGTGCAAATGATCACCGGGATGCCCGGCCTGATCTGCAGCAATTTTTTGGCCAGCGCTTCTCCGGTCATCCCCGGCATCGTTTGATCCGTTATGACCAGATCGAAATAACCGGGCTTGGCCTTGAACAAGTCCAGCGCATCGATAGGGCTGATTCGCGAGGAAACCTCGTAGCCGAGAAGTTTTAGGATTCTTTCCCCTACATCCACAAGCATCTTTTCGTCATCGACGAACAAGATCCGTTCCGATCCGCCTTGAGGCAGTTCATGTCTCTCGCTCGGGTCTGCCGAGATCATGTCCACCTGAGGCAAGTAAATGTGGAAGCACGACCCCTTGCCCAACTCGCTTTCCACCCGGATGGCGCCATTGGACTTCTTTACGATGCCGTGAACGACCGCAAGCCCCAATCCGGTGCCGACACCTTTTTCTTTCGTTGTAAAATACGGATCGAAAATCCGGTCCTGGATCTCGTGAGGAATCCCCTGACCGGTGTCTTTAACCGAAAGCTTGAGGTACCGTCCCGGATCCACATCAGGGAAAGCCGACCGTTCCGCCGATGAAATTTCAACCCTCTGGGCCTCAATCTCGATTGTTCCGTGTTGGGCGCCTATAGCATGAACGGCGTTGGTGCAGAGATTCATCAGGATCTGATGCAGCTCGACTGAATTGGCCAGCACCGCTCCGGGCTTCCCGGGCATGCGACAGGTTATGGAGATGGTAGCGGGAACGCTGGCCCGCAGAAATTTCATAACCTCCTTGACCACCACTTCGACGTTGACGGGCATCCGTTCTTCGTGGGCCTGTCTGCTGAAAACCAGGATCTGTTTGACCAAGTCCCTGGCCCTGCTGGCTGCATTCAAGCCCTGCCGCAGAAACTCCGCTGTCTCATCTCCGTTTTGAAGCGACAGTTCCATGTAGCCGATGATGGCAGCCAATATGTTGTTGAAGTCGTGGGCAATCCCTCCGGCGAGCGCCCCGATCGCCTCCATTTTTTGAGCCTGGACGAGCCGGGATTCGAGCTTTTCTTTCTCCTCATCGGCATGCTTTCGTGCGCTGATGTCCTGAACGAGCGAGATGAAATACAAAGGTTGGTTGTATTGATCACGCTGAACGCTGGCCCATATGAGAGCCCAGACAACCGTTCCATCCCGGTGAATGAAACGACGTTCCTGCTCGCCATAGGTGACCCGGCCTTCGATGAGATCGTCTATGAACTGTGCGCGCGGATCCAAGTCGGACGGGTGGGTGAATTCGGCAACCGGCCTTCCAACCATGTCGGCCGGCCCGTAGCCGATCATTTGCGCCAAGGCCAAGTTGACTTCAAGAAAAGTACCCCTGAGGCTGACCAGGGCCATTCCCACGGATGCGTTTTCAAAAGCGGTCCGAAAGCGCGCCTCACTTTCCCGTAGCGCCTTTTCCGACAGCTTGCGCTCCGTGATGTCCTTCAAGCTGCCTTCGTAATAAAGGACCCGGCCCTCGCGGTCGCGAAAAACGGTTGACTGGTTTTCAACCCAAATGGCAGCGCCGTCACAGCGGCGCATCTGAAATTCGTATTGACTGCCCGCCGGTTGATCATCAGCCGCTTTCATGAACAGTCGTCGATCCTCAGCATTTACATACATTTCCTCTGCCCTGAGCGAAAGCAGCGCCTCTTTGTCCGGACATCGAAACATTCGCACGAGCATAAGGTTGGCATCAATGATCCGGCCATCCGGGGTGGTCCGGTAGAGCCCGATGGGCACATTGTCAAACAGGCTGTGATAGTGTTCTTCGCTTTTTTTCAACGCCTGCTGAGTCGATTTCAGTTGGGCGAGATTATTTTTCAGATGTTCAATCTGTCCCCTGATCTGCGCCCGCATGCGTTGGAAAGCTCTCGCCAAGGCGCCGATTTCATCGCTGCGGCCGAGAATCGAGGCGGCTTCTTCAACTTCGCGCCGGCCTTCGCCGAATTCTTCAGCGGCATCGGCAAGAGCCACGATCGGGCGAATAAACCGCCGCGTTGCGCGCTGGGCAAACCCATATACGGCCAGCAGAGTGGATATGAGAATCGCTGCCATGACGCCGCCAAAGATTGTCGCCTGGCGGGTGATGAAATCCTCATAATCCTTCCGGACCTCCTCCGACTTGCTTCGCATGGCCAGGATGGGGATGGAAAATTCATCGATGTAGGTGGTTGCCGCGACCATGAGCGTCTTGCCCTGAAGTTTCACGGCAACCGGAGTGATCGCCATGTACTTGCTGCGCACGCGGCCGTCTGGTTCGATCCAGTCGTAATAGCCGGACACCTCCACCCCGGCCAGCGATGGCGCAAAAATGCCCCACCATGCCGGTATGCGTTCAGACAAGATTTCCATCTTTTGACCGATCAGGTCTGGATTGGGGTGAAGCCGCATGATGCCGGTGCCGGCCTCGTACAGGCACGTGTAACCGGTGATCCCGACCTGCTGAAGGACAATCGCCTTGAATTTCTCGCTGTTCTGAAGCCCCTGGATATCCATATCCGGGTTGAAGGCGAGAAACAACTCGACCTGTGCGGCGACTTCTCTGGCCCGGCCCTGGATGGTCTGCCGGCCCATGTCTTCGAGTCGCCTGCTCGCGAAATTGCTCAGGTGCTGCATGGAATGGTTAATTAAGTCGGATAGATATCGCTCTGCCGCCAATGCCCCTATCACACTGCAGACAAAGAAGGCAGCAAATGGAATCAGCGAGAGCAACAGGTACTCTCGCGCAAACCTGGTGATCAGCGATTTCGGGTGTGTTGCCGCGGAACTCCCGGCAAGAGCAATTTTAGACCTGGTATCTTCCGACCTTCTCTGGCCGCGCAAGCTGCGACTGTCTTCATTTTGAATAATTATAGACACTTATGATTTGTCTCCGGGGATCATCCGGGCCGGTCGATCAAGCGCAAAGCGAGCCGCTGCTTGGCTCCGGCCCAAAGATACTATCGGCCGGAGACCCAGGAACTTAAGTCCCCAGTTTGACTACGAATCAGCCCGCAGACCGGAGACGGTTGCGGGTAAACCGGAGTCGTCGCTTCTGTCTGCCGACTCGATTGCGGCAGCGTGACGATGATGCGAAATGCGAGA
>JBLMXM010000389.1:0-4798 GCA_050257775.1 Hyphomicrobiales bacterium | reverse complement strand
AGGCCGGAAATCTTTCCTTGGCCGGAGATCAGGCCGCCGCCAGCTGTGACATGGCGAAACTTGTCCAGGAGCGGCGCAGCCCGCTTCACGATCTCATCCGCCGTCCCGGCCAGGACACAGGCGGCAGACTGCTCCGCGGTCGGGGCAAATATCCGCGTGGTCGTCGTCGTAAGAACCTTCTCACCACTCCGGGAAAGCTCCCGAGCTAACCGAAACATGAGGCTGGTCTTTCCGCCCGCTCCCACCAAACTGACCACGCCGCCGTTTTCAAGAAGCAAAGCGTCACGTAAGCCATTCGACATGCCGTCTACCGTTCCAATCGGATGATCGGGAAGGGTGTTTGGACCCTGATGCACAATCCCTTCTCCGCTCATCCGCATGCCCTCTCGACTGTTGAAATGTAATGGCCTTCAGCCAATCGCTCCACGGCCTCATCGGCGGGATTCAAATTGGATGTCAGCCTATCGATTATAGTTTCGCAGCACGGCCTCCAGAACCGAACCGGCGATGGCTCGGGCTTTGTCCGAAATGGTGAAGCAGGCCGTCACATCCCCGCGCGGATCGATGTCCCCAATCTTAAGCCCTTCCGTCACCCAGGTGCCGGGGCGGATCAAACCCCGCAGAACCCCGCCGATGCGGGCCATCACCTCCGATTCTCCGATGCGGCCGACCCGCGCGCCTTTTACGACGGAATCGCCGATCCGGCTGGATGACCGGAACTCCCCTTCGGCCGGAGCCCTCAACACGCGCTCTGAAGCAATGCCGGCGACGGGCTCCGGAATGCCGGTGTCGGGCTCTGCGGCACCGGTCGTTAAAATGCGGCCCAAATTGTGACCGCGACGGGTTTCGATCGCGAAATGGACGTCTTCACCGGCCACAAATCCGGGACCGAGGCCGACCACGAGGCCCGCCTCTTCTTTGCGCGTTCCCAGGTTCCTCTTGGCCAGGATGGCGTCCACCAGCACATCGGGTCGAATCTTGCGAAGCGAATCCCATTGCGGATCGACCGTGACGGCGATCTTAGCCGCCTCCCAGACCGTGTGAAACTGCTCGGCGCCTTCGGCCCTCAGGGCTTCGACCCCTTCGACGCTCTTGGAACCGGTGTACACTGCTTCACAAAAGGAAACCTCGCGCCGCACCGCCAGCGGAGCCGTGACCTCCATCATGAAGACGGTCCGGAAGCCGCTCATGAACAAGCGCCATGCCGCGGCACTGGCCATCTCCCCGGCGCCTTTAATTCCTATGACCAGATCGGCTCGAATGGTCGCAATCTCCACGAGGGGGTTTCATTTTCCGACAACCTCCTCCAGCTCGAACGACCGCAGGGATGCACCACCGGTCTTTTCATAAGCTTCGATCCACTGTCGGACCCGCGCCTGGCCGTAAGTCTCTTGCATCGCCGCAACGATTCGCTTCACGGGTACATCCGCATACCTTCCGTGGTCGGTCAGATACTCCATGAACAATCGATGGTCCTGGTTGTAAGGCTGAAAGATGGAGTCCTCCCGGCCGTTGAACTCCAACGGGTCGACCCGGTGGCGACGACAGAGCTCTGCGTTGAAGGCGGGTGTCGCCTTGACCCACTGGCCTTCCAGGAAGAACTCGGTGTAGCCGTGAAACACGAAAATGTCCGAGCCTAAAAACTCCAGGAACTGCCGGGTCGTCAGGTGATTGCGCACATCGGAAAATCCCAGTCGAGAAGGGATCCCTACAGCCCGTCCGAAGGCGCACAGCAGCGCCGCCTTGCCGATGCAGAACGCGCGCCCCGATCCGAGAACATGGCTTGCACGGTAATGCTCTGCCTTGTAAAACGGCAGATAGGGATCGTACCAGATCCCGTCGCGCACGTCATAGTAAAGACGCACCGCAGCCGCCACGGGATCCCTCTCGCCATCGGCGCCGGCCACTGCCCGGGCATGGGCCAGTATTCGTGGATGGCCGCAGTCGATGATCGACGTAGCGGCAAGGTAGTCCAAGTGCATTCGTTCCAAATTCCTATGCCCTCTTCTGAAGCTTCTTTTTTATACCAGAAGTGCCGGATCAAGGTCAAAATGGCATTTTTGCCTGCGGGGGAATATAATTCGGGCTACCTACTCTCGCTCAAGGAGCGTACATGAAGGAAGGCCCTATTGCCGGTATCGTGTTGGCGGCTGGCGAGGCGAGGCGCTTCGGAGGCCGCAAACAGCTGGCGAATCTGCAGGGAAGGCCGCTGGTTCAATGGGTACTCGATGCAGCGCTGGCTTCCGATCTGGATGAGGTTGTTTTGGTGCTGGGAAGCGGCCACCGTCAGGTGCTGGAGACACTGGGACTCGGCGCTGCACATCCCCGTCTCCGGGTGGTCGTCAACCCCGAGTTCGCCTCCGGCCAAAGCACCTCCCTCAGAGCGGGCCTAAAAGAGATCGGCGACGCCTGTTCGGCCGTCATGTTTCTGCTGGCAGACCAACCCTTCGTCACCCCCGCCGTCATCAATCTGCTCCTGGAGCGCTACCGGCGCTCGGACCGTCTCATCACCCTTCCGGTTCACCGGGAACGCCGCGGTAATCCGTGCATTTTGGCGCGGGCTTTCTATGCGGACATATGGCGCATCACGGGCGACAAGGGCGCCCGGGAAATTATCGCCAACCATCCGGCCGAGGTTCTGGAAGTGGAAATCCGCGACCCCGCCGTCCTGATCGACGTCGATCTCCCCGAAGATCTGGACAGGCTCAACCGGGATCCGAAATGGGCAAAGTAACCCGGCGTCGCTGATCCCCAAGCCCACGCCTAATCCAAGCCCTACCTCCAGCGGCAGACGCCGGGGGAATCTCCCCGCCCTCCATAGAGCCTCACTTTACCAGGCTGGGTATAAAAGTGGCGAGGCCGGGAAAAATCGTCAGCAGGACCAGGGACACGAGGCATGCGGTAAGATAATATGTCACGCTCTGGTAAATGGTCGCGATGCTGATCTCCGGTGCCAGTGCTTTTACGACGTAGACGTTGACACCGACCGGGGGCGTGATGGCCCCCATGGTGGTGACCATGGTGAGCATGATGGAATACCAGATCGGGTCAAACCCCAGCCTTTCTCCCAGCGGGAAGAAAATCGGGATGGTCAGCACGAGGAAGCCCAAGGAATCCATAAAGCAGCCGCCGATCAGGTAAATCAGAATGATGATGACGAGCACGACGTAAGGCGACACCGGCAGACCGGCGGCGAATTCCGCGACATGGAAGGGCAATCGCGTGACTGCCAGGAATCGACCGAAAATGATGGCACCAGCCACCAGCATATAAACCATGCAGGAAATTTTCAGCGTCTCCCTGAAGGAGCGCAGAACCCCTTTCCAATCCAGGCGTCGCATAACGAGAGCGACGATCGCCGTGAAAAAGACTCCTACGGCACCGGCCTCGGTGGGGGTAAAGATTCCCACATACAGCCCGCCGATCACCAGGACGAAAATCACGAGCGCCTCCATGATTCCCCCGAGCGATTTCATCCGCTCCTGCCGGCTAAACCTCGGCCCGGCCGGCCCGTAATGGGGGTGGATGCGACAAAGTACGACTATGGTCAGGATGAACAAACCGCCCAGCAAGAGCGCCGGTAGAATTCCGCCGAGAAACAACTTGGCGATCGACTGCTCGGTCTGCAAGCCTATGATGACCATCACGACGCTGGGGGGCATCACCGTGCCCAACGTTCCACCGGTGGCAATCGTGCCGCTGCTCAAGCGCGGATCGTAGTTGTATTTTTTCATCTGCGGCAGCGCCACTGCCCCCATGGTGGCGCTGGTGGCGGTGTTGGAGCCGCAAATGGCTGCAAACAATTCGTCGGCCCCTATGGCGGCGATCGCCAGGCCTCCGGGCCAATGCCCCATCCATTTGTAAGCGGAATCAAAGAGCCTTTCGGCGATCCCGGCGTTGAACGCCAGATAGCCCATCAGGATGAACAGGGGAATTACCGTGAAACCATATTTGGAGAAGGTGACCCAGATATCTGCGCCGACCATGTTGACCGCCGCCGGAATAGACACGACCCAGGTAAAGCCGCAGAAGCCGACCGCCGCCATGGAGAGCCCCACCGGCATTCCGAGACAAAACAACACAAGCAACAAGGCTAGGATTCCGACGACGCCGCAGGTCACGAGCTCCATGTCATTTGCCTTTCGGCCCAGCGCAGACGGCTTTTAACATTTCGGCCAAGAGAGCCAGGGCCATGGCAAAACATCCCATGGCGACTGCATACACGAAGGGGTGGTAAATAATCCGCAGGGTTTCGGTCAGTTCCCCCGTGATCCAGAGGGTAGTCCCCCAGCGTATCAGCTGCACGCCTGCGATTGAAAAAAACGCCGCCCCGAGCAGCGCGTTCACGGCACTGAGCGCTTTCTGGATCTTTTTGGGGAACTTGAGGATGAGCAGGTCCACTGCGATGTGTGCGTTTTTCGTCTGGGTAAAGCCGAGGGCAAAGGCTGCGGCAATGGCTCCCAGAAGCCCGATCAGCTCGACGGAGCCCTTAATGGGAGCCCAGAACAGTCGTGACCAGATGTTTCCCACGGTGAGCCCGATGACGCCCAGCAACGCAATTCCGGCAACGATCATCAAGAATTGGTACAAGTATCGAATGAGCCTGTCGAGCAAATTCATCCGTCGTATCCTGACACGTTGAAGCCATAGAGCCGGTCGGGCCGGGCGGAACCCGGGGGGGAGCGGGAGGCAGGGCCATGGATCCCTGCCCCCGGCTGGCCCAGGGTCCTTGCGAGCGCCGAATTACTTGCTGTATTTCTTGATCAGGGCCTTGATATCCGCGACGATCTGATCGGCG
>JBLMXM010000388.1:0-4932 GCA_050257775.1 Hyphomicrobiales bacterium | reverse complement strand
GATCTGGCCGGTTTTTGGGCCGGCAGCAATCGCGACGTTCAAAAGGATATGCGCGGGCGATACCCGAAGCATTATTGGCCGGACGATCCTATGAAGGCCACGCCCACGAACCGGTTGCATAAGAGAAAGAAATGAGGGCCAGTCAAACATAAAATACCCATCACGAAACACCCAGGCACCCAAACACCCAAACCCTTGAAAGGAGCTGGCTCATGCAACCTGCAGGAAAGGTCGTTGACGGTTTTCGGTTTCTTCCGCCCAGTCTCGCAGCCTGGATCCGCCGCTGCCACATCCCGGAAGAAGGCTATAAAGGCGACATCCCATGGACGCCCATGGCCAAATCATTGAACCGCGCCGTCCTTGCGCTGGTCACAAGCGCCGGGATCAGCCTGAAGTCGGATCCGCCTTTCGACATGGAGCGCGAAAAGCGCGAGGCCCTGTGGGGCGACCGCTCCTTCCGAAGGATTCCGCGTGCAAGCACTGCCCGGGACATCAACATCAACCATCTCCACATCAACACCAGTTATACGCAGCAGGACATCAATACCATGCTGCCGCTGGAGCGGATGGCCGAACTTGAATCGGAGGGAATCATCGGACGCCTGGCCGATTCGCACTACTCTTTTTATGGGTTCCAGTGGCAGAATACCGAATTCATCAGGGAGGCCATCGCTCCCATGGCCAATCAGATGAAGCAGGAGAACGTAGATGCAGTCTTGCTCACCCCGGCCTGACCGTTCTGCTGCCAGTCCGTGGGGCTGGCTGCGCGCTATCTGGAAGAAAAGGGTTTTTCGACGGTCGTGCTCACTCCGACCCACGAGTTCCACCGGGCGGTGGGGATTCCCCGCTCGGCCGCCATCGAATATCCTTACGGACGTCCGGTTGGAGCAGTGGGCGATCGCGAGGGGCAGCGGCGGGTTCTGCTGGCGGCACTGAAGGTGCTTGAGGACGCCCGTAAACCAGGCGATGTGCATCATCTGCCCTTCACATGGCCGGAAGAGCCAAAGGAAACGAAGTGGCAACCGCCGGAGATGAGCCCTCTCATCAAACACTATCTTGCCGAGATCAAAGCCGCGCGGCGGTAGTCGGACTTTACGACAATATTAGGAGGAATGCGGTGAAAGGCTCATCCCCCAAAGTGTACCTGGCATCGCCGGTTTTCCGTGAAATTGGGGATAATCCCAGGGTTTCGGTCAAATACAAATATCTGATCGACAAGGTGTGGAAAAACCTGAACACGGCCGCGGACGTGATCGTATCGGAAAGCCGGTTCCCGGGCGAAGAGGAGATCAAGCGGGTGGTGTCCCAGAACAAGGTCGACTTCATCGGCTGCCACCTCGGCCACCACGTCGGCGAGGACATTGTTTCTATTCCCAGCATCAAGGCCGTCAGCACCAGCAACGTCGGCTGGGACCACATCCACTCGCACCCGGGCGTGATCATCACGAACACGCCCGGGGTCCTGGCCGGGGCCATCGCCGATTACGCCCTTGCGCTGATCCTGGCGAACCTTCGCAACGTCACGGGGCTCAACCAATATGTCTGGAGCGGCCAGTGGGAGCCTGGGGAGCAGTGGGACCTCGACCGGCACATCACCAAGAACACGGAGAACCTCACGTACGGCATCCTGGGCCTGGGCGAAATCGGCCGTGAGGTCGTGAACCGCGTGGCGCCCTGGGGGATCCACATCGTCTACCACGACCTCTTCCAGAGCCACGAGATGGAGGAGAAGTACCCGAACCTCAACTACTACGAGGATGTCGAGCAGCTCTTCAAGATCTCGGACATCGTGTCCATTCACATCCCGCTGGGCGAGAGCACCCATCACTTCGTCGGCGAGCACCTGCTGCGGCTGATGCGGCCGCGGGCGCTGCTGGTGAATACGGCACGCGGGGCCATCGTCGACTTCGAGGCCTTGATCCGGCTGCTCCGAAACAAGGAGATTGCCATCCACCTCGCCTTCGACGTGTACGAGGAAGAGCCGATTGCAGCAGGGGTGCTGGAGCAATTCCGCCAGATCAACGCGGAGCGACCGGACCTGCGCTTCATCTTCACGCCCCACAGCGCCACGGCGGACGCCGACACACGGGCCCGCATGGCGGCCACGATGCTCGGCAACCTGAACTCGCTGGCGCGCTCGGCCTCGGTGCGCGACATCAGGGAGCTGAACCTGATCCCGCCGCTGGTTTATCTCAAGAAGGAACCGCAGCAGCTGGACGACTACCGGATTTTCCGGTGGTGGCGGGGAAGATGACATGACGGCCGGGGGACTTCGGAAAACTCGAAGGCCGCGGGAGTAGATCCCCGCGGCCTTCCCTTTTTATAGGGGTTATCCGCCGTCAGGCGGACGGACCGGAACAGAATTTACTGCCTGCCCGAACTGACTCACGTAGGTTGAGGGGCTTGCGCACCGGCGGCCTGCAGCGCGCTCTTCGGACGTGCGATGAGCCGGTGGCGATAAACGCCGTAGATGGTTGCCAGCAGCACGATCGCCGCCGCCCCCATAGCTATGCTGTCGCTCGGGTAAAGCATTACCACCAACGAAAAGATGGCGAACCCCGTGCGCACAATCACGTCAAAGAAACGGGCCATGAACATCCGCCCGAACAGAGCGAAAGCCACGCCGCCGCAAGCGATCGAAATAATCAGCGTGTCCTGGATCTGTTTCCAGCCCGGGTTGGTCGCGATCTCAACGCGGACGAAGATGGCAAATGTCATCAAAGTAATGGGCAGGCACAGCTTCAGCGCTACCCACATGGTTTTCATGAAGGAGGCCTCCGCGATCCGTGCCGAAACCGCCGCCGCGAGCGATGTCGGGGGCGACAATTCGCCCCAGACGGCGAGCAGAAAGCAGAAGAAGTGCGCGGTCCAAGGATCGACACCGACCTTGCGCAGGGGCTCGACGATGATGACCGCCAGAATGATATAGGTGGCCGTCGGAGGCAGACCGAGACCGACCAGCCAGCCGAACACCCAGGCCATCAGGATCAGTGCAGCGATGTGAAACTCACCGACCCGGAGCAGCATGCCTCCCATGCGGTTGATGAAGCCGGTTACAGTGAACAGGCCGACCATGATGCCGAGCGTGCACAGCAGCAGCGTCAGATACGAGGTCAATTCCGCATGGGTTTCGATCATGATGCGGACGTTCGCCAGGAGCGAATCCTTTTTCGTCGCGGGATCCCTCCGCACGTATTTGAAATAAAGATAAAGCAGGATAAGCAGCGCGAACATGAAGGTCCCGGTATAGAGCCCCGAGAGTTGCTCGCCGTAGTTGAGCACACCCATCAGGATCGTGAGAAAGATGATCCCCAGGAAGAAGATCAACGTCTTGAGCTGCTCGTAAAGCGGAATGAAGGCCTTTTCGATCGGATCGGGGGGCATCAGCCGCACGCTGACGAGATAGATGGAAAGTGCCAGGGCAGAGTAGTAGACGAAGGCGAGGGAGAAGCCGCGGATCACCACTTCCCAGTAAGGTACGCCGAGGAATTCGGCCATCACGAAACCGGCGACCGCCATCACCGGCGGCATGATGAGCCCTCCCATGGAGGCCGAGGTCTCGACCGCCGCGGCGAACTCCCCGGGCACGCCGTATTTCTTCATCAGCGGGATGGTGAAACTGCCGACCACCGAGGCGTTGGCCGCGCCGCTGCCGCTGACCATGCCGACCGCGGAGGAGGCCAGCACGGCCGTCTGAGGGATCGTGGCCCGTGACTTCCCGGCGATCCGCCGCATGAATTGGACCATCGCCCCCTGGGCATCGAAGCCGCGGGCGGCTGCGGCCAAAAGCAGGAATGCCGCGATCGTCGTCAGCGCGATCTGTGCGTATTGTCCGTATATGCCGGTCGAAAGCTCGACCGTGCTCGATGTGATCACCCGGTAGAAGGAGGCCCCCGGGTGCCAGAAGAAATCGATCGGACTGAGATAACCCCAGAGCGTGTAAAACACCATGACGATGTTCACCCAAAACAGGTCCGTATGTACGATCCGCGACAGCTCCATTACCAGGAGGAAAACCAGCAAGCCCATGATGAAATCCGCCCGGGTGTAAGAACCCTGGCGCCAGATCGCGATCTCGTCGTACTGGGTCACGAAATGGTAGAAAGCAAAAACGCAGACGGCGAGATAGATAACGACAATGACATAATTAGCGATGGGCGGCAGTCGCTTGTAGATATAGCCGTTTTCATGCAAATACAGGATCTGCAACATCAGGGCAACCGGCACAAGGGCCGCCACGAGTTCGCTCGGGCCTCCAAAGCCGGTGTAAAAATACCAGCACAGCCAGATGAACATGACGAGCGAAATAACGAACCTCAGATTCTTGACTGTGGCGTACCGCTTGAGTTGCTCGCTCATCTCCGCTCTTCTCCTTCCATCCTAATGGGCGTTCAAGCGTCAGGCCGCGGCCTCATTGCGGCTAAAACAGCCCATCAACGGATCGGTCCCCCGGTGCCCGGCCGGACCCCGCGGTGAACGGGTCGGCTTAGCACCGGGGCCCACGCGGCTCAGGTTTTCACACCTGGCCGCCCAACTGCGCGATCACTTGCTGGCGGCGATCTTCCACTTGTCGTTCCAGGCCTTTTGTTCCTTGAGGAATTTCGCGAGCCCCGGATGCACCGGAGCCTCCGGCTCGCCGTTGATGCCCTTCACCTGCATGCCGACGAAGTTTCGCGCCATGGGTTCGAAACCCGGGTCGACCTTGGCAAGAGCATCGCGCTCGGCGTAGAACTTGGTCAGCATCTTGTAGACGATCTCCTCGGGCATGTCCGCCCGCACGTTGTAGCCGAACAAAAGGGGTACCCCCAGGATCGTCTTTACGCCGACGTCCTTGGTGAATATTTTGCTCGCATCGAGCTGATCAGGCTCGAGGTTCTTCGCGGTGAGCTTCTTGACCTCCTCCGGGCTCGGGTTGATGATCTTAACATCCAC
>JBLMXM010000387.1:0-30487 GCA_050257775.1 Hyphomicrobiales bacterium | reverse complement strand
TCCCCTTCAAACTCAACTGCTTGGTGATCGCTGCCGTCAGCGTCGTCTTGCCATGATCAATGTGACCTATCGTGCCAACGTTCACATGCGGCTTCGTCCGCTCAAACTTCTGCTTGGCCATCTCCCTATCCCTCCGTACTCGTTGAAAAGTCGACTCTTGCCGAACCCTGTCACCGCCGCGGGCAACAGCGGAAACAAAGTGGAGCCCATGACCGGAATCGAACCGGTGAACCTCTTCCTTACCAAGGAAGCGCTCTACCGACTGAGCTACATGGGCTCATGCATTCGGGCCTGCCGCCGAACAGGGCGTTGAAAACCTGCGTCTCGGGCCGTGATCGGGCGTTGCAAGGCCGACCGCGCTTTCTAGTGCGCCGCGCGTCTGGCTCGGCCCGTGAAGTCCGAAGGTCGTTTCACCGGGGGCTGACGGACTGATCCATGTTTTTCAACACCCCGCGAATGGATCCCTCATCCTAAAAGCTGGAGCGGGCGACGAGATTCGAACTCGCGACATCCAGCTTGGAAGGCTGGAGCTCTACCAGCTGAGCTACACCCGCACATCCACGCGACGGTCGTCTCCTCTGCCCCCGAGAGCGACCGGAGGCAACTGGATCCCGAGGATACACGAAGGCTTATGCAGGAAGTCCTGTAGTGACTATCGATCTCGAACGGTATCGTCGAAATCTCCTACACAAGACTCATCTCAGGATGGTGGTGGGGGGAGGATTCGAACCTCCGTAGGCGTTCGCCGACAGATTTACAGTCTGTTCCCTTTGGCCGCTCGGGAACCCCACCGGAACCAATCACACACAAACTGCAACTCTGGTGCGCCGGTTTAGGTTCCGGCTGGGAGGAGGTTCGCTCGTTGCCGATCCTAACTGTCTGTTATGGAGCCAGCGGAGGGATTCGAACCCCCGACCCACTGATTACAAATCAGTAGCTCTACCAGCTGAGCTACGCTGGCAGCATTCAAGCGTTTTCAAGCCGCCTCCGCGACTTCGAACGCAAAAAAATCCACCGCCCTCTTTCAAAAAGAGCCTTTTTAAGAGCTTCCGGGTAGGATGTCAAGATAAAAATTAACAAAATTATAGGCTTTGTCTTTAAAAAAGCAAGTTTTTTTTGTAACGCTTTGCAGTTCAATAAAATTAAGCTATGCTGGCTAAAGGCTCCGGGGTCGTCTGAGTGAACGATCGCCCGTGCTTAAACGTTGAACTTGCCTCCACGCGCAACGCACGCGGGGGATATGGTAAGAGTCAACGGCCGCCCGTACAGCGGGCGGCGTGTGTTTTCGGCCACATGCCGAAAAGGCACGATTATTCTGGTGATTCACCGCTGAACCTGGAACCGCGCATAGCGCCCGGTCTGCATGGCAGAAACCACTGTCGCGGGCCCTCTCTTGTAGTCAGCCAAGTTGCATTCGGCGATGAAGCCCTGACCGAGCTAATTTTTTTTCCTTATCGACCGATATCTTAATTGAGAAGGTTCAGACCGCGGCTGGAAAAGCCGCTCTGACCCAATTATGAGAAATCCTATGGGGAAGCTTTGCGGATGAAGCACCGATGGTTTAGTGCGCTGTTGGGAGTTTTTTTCATTCTCTGCTATGGATGTTCCACCGCCGGCAACGGAAGACCCGCTCCTGCGGGATCCGCCCCAGCCGCTGCCCTGCCGGCTGCCTTGCCGCCCGCTAAGCAAGCGCCGACCCAGGCAGCACCGAAGGGGGCTTCCCCCCCAGCCCCGGCGACCGTCTCCAAGCGCGATCCCGGCGCACCGGCAGGCAAGCCGTCTGAACCCGCCAGCATTCAGCGCGACGAAAACGGTGAGGAGTGCCTCATCGACGATGATGAGCTTGAAAGCCAGCCCCCCCACCGGAAGGGAAGCGAACCGGCTCTCAACCGAGCCCTCGCTCTTTGCCGGTTGGCGCAGAGCTATTGGAAGCGCGGCGAGCTTGAAAAAGCCATCGACACCCTGGACCAGGCCTATGCCCTGGTCTTGAGCGTAGACCCCGGAAACGACCCCAAGCTGATGCAGGAAAAGGAGGATCTGCGGTTCACCATTTCCAAACGTATTCTGGAAATATACTCCTCCCGGTATGTGGTGGTGAACGGCAGACGCAACGAAATCCCCCTCACTATCAACCCGTACGTGCAGGATGAGATCGATTCCTTCACCATTGGCCGCGAGAGGGACTTTTTCGCCGAATCGTACCGACGCTCGGGCAGGTACCGGGCTAAAATCGAAGCCGCGTTGAAAGACGCCGGCATGCCTACGGAGCTGGTCTGGCTGGCGCTCATCGAAAGCGGCTTCAAGGTGACTGCCCTTTCGCCGGCCCGGGCGTTGGGCCTGTGGCAGTTTATCCCGTCCACCGGCTACCGATACAACCTGAACCGCGACAAGTACATCGACGAGCGCATGGACCCGGAAAAGTCCACGCGGGGCGCCATCGAGTACCTCAAGGAACTGCACGACATGTTCGGCGACTGGACGACCGTCCTGGCCGCTTACAACTGCGGTGAGCACCGGGTGCTCCGGACCATCCAAAGCCAGAACATCAACTATCTGGACAACTTCTGGGATCTGTACGAACGCCTGCCGCGCGAAACGGCGCGCTACGTGCCCCGGTTTCTGGCCACGTTGCATATCGTGCAGAACCTTGAAAAATACGGCTTCAGCGATATAAGGGTCGAGACGCCGCTGGACTATGAGATCGTCACGATCCCCAAGCAGGCCAGCCTGAAAGGCATTGCCCTAACCAGCGGGATCGATGAGGACCTTCTGCGGGAGCTGAACGCCGAGCTGCGCCAGGCCGTTCTTCCGGAGAACGGCTACGATCTGCGGGTTCCTGTCGGAGAAAGCGACGCGGTGCTAGCCAAGCTCGATGAGATCCCCACCTACCGGATGCGCACGGGGATTGCGGTGGTGCGGCACAAGGTGCGCAAGGGTGAAACGCTGCAAACCATCGCCAGGAAATATGGCACCGACACGAAAAGCATCATGCTGGCAAACCACCTGGTGCGGCCGGCTCCCGTCCCCGCCGGATCCATCCTGCGCATTCCTCTCGAGTGCCCGCCGGGAAGACCCGCAACCGCAGCGGGGGCCAAGCCTGCACCCCTGAAAGGAGAAACCGTCGACCATGTGGTCCGGCAGGGTGACTCCCTGTACAACATCGCCAAGCGCTATGGAACAACCACCGAAGACCTTCAGCGCTGGAACAACCTGTCCGGAACCAGCCTGACCGTGGGCCAGGTACTGAAAATCGCGCCGGCAGGATCCTCGGCTAAAGCCGCCGCCTCTAAACCGAGCCAGGAGATTTACCTCGTGCAGCCGGGCGACAGTCTCTACTCCATCGCCAAGAAGCACAACATGACGATCGAACAGTTGCGGGCCTTAAATCAACTCACTTCCCCCAGCAAGCTCATGCCCGGGCAGAGGATTATGCTGGATTAGATCAACTGTCATTTTTCAGCCCGGTCGAAAAACATGGGATACTTTTTTCGCACGCGGCTCTGCTCGGCTATCATGCATTTCAGGCTTATGCCTTTCGAGAGCTTTACGACTATCTCGTCGTGATCCAATCGGATTACGACTCCCACAATGGGAACCGTGCCGCCGTCCTTAAACCGGAGAATGCCCGCAAAACTCTGGCCCAGGCGCACGGCGCATGCGCCCGTAAGAATGACCCTGACACCTCCTTCGGAGATTTCGGAGACTACATAGCAGCAACCCTGGAACCAAACCGTAGGCCGTTCAGGTTTCGGGTATTGCAGCCTGTAATATCTTCGCTTTTCGTTGGGTAGCTTTGCCGACATCCCCACGTCTCGACCATGCAGGGGTTATTTTGCCCGCTCCAACTGAAGGACGAGTTTGCCATTTAGGTAATACTCGATATATTTGGCGGTTGTGCTGACCCGGTAAGTATAGCCCTGTTTGTTGGTTTGTGGGCCCTGGTAGACCTTCACGGCCATCTCTGAGGTTCCGTTGTACCACTTGCGATAGTCGGCCATATTGCTGTCGGCGACCTTCACCATGAAAGTGGCGTTTCGTGAGTCCGGCTGCACCTTGACATACACATTGTCACCCTCGACGCGCACGTCTTCGACAACCTGCGCGTCCAGTTTCAAGGCGGTGAACGGCCCGTATTTTGCCTGGTTCTGCGCCTGAACCGTCAGCGGGACCATCACCATGAGCGCCAGCATCGGAAAAAGCATCTTTTTCATGGGAATCTCCTTTTGGTGGGTTGAGTTAAACGATGCATCAGGCCCTGCGGCCTTATGGATCGAACCTGCCGGAATTTTAGTGAATTGTATCATGGCACGAAGATCTGGTAAATAGGCTTTCGGAAGAAGAAACACCGTCGGAGACGGATTCATGCCGGAAAATAGGCCACCCGTGCGCCTGACCCGCTGGTGCGTGATCACCGGAGCCCCATGTTCCGGTAAAACAGCCGTGATCAGCGATCTCGCCCGGAGGGGTTTCCGAGTAGCGCCCGAGGCGGCGCGGTCCTTCATCGAGGTTGAATTGAATAAAGGTCGACGCCTGGCGGAGATCAAGTCCGATTCCGCCCGGTTTGAGGGTCATATCTTCCGCATCAAACTCGACATCGAAGCCCGGCTCCCTGCGCATGAACAACTGTTTCTCGACCGCGCCCTGCCGGACAGCATCGCTTACTATCGTCTGGAAGGCCTCGACCCGGCAGAGCCGCGGCGATACAGCCGCCGGGTGCGCTACAGCCGCGTGTTTCTATTTGAACCTCTTGAATTTACAAACGATCCGGTTCGTTCCGAAAACACGGATACAGCCGCTCGGATTGAGCGTCTGATCGAAGAAGCTTACACGGAGTTGGGCTACACCATCGTTCGGGTGCCGCTCATGCCGGTAACCGCGCGGACCGATTTTGTTTTAGCCCGTGCCTGAGAAGCGTGCGCGCATTCGCCTGCTGACCCGGCTATCGTACCTGTCCCGGGAATAACTTCCATTTCCCGAACCATGTATTAGCTCTGAGGTGCTGCATTGAAAACCCGAAATTCGAATATCGAAACTCGAAGCAGATCCTAAGATGTTCTGTGGGGCTGAATTCAAAGCATGTTTGAAGCATATTCAACTTTGAATTTGAGGATTATTTCGGATTTCGTGCTTTGGATTTCCGCTCGCAAGCGTCTTGATGAAACGCGACATCTATCCCGGTTAGCCTTCAGGCTGTCTCCGGTTTCTCGCCTAACAGCGCTACCACCTCCCTTTCATCCAGATACCGCCAGGCGCCCTCGGCAAGCCGTCCAAGCCGAATGGACGCCACACGGGTGCGTTTTAACTCCACCACCTCGTTGCCCAGCCGCCGGACCATGCGCCGGATCTGACGATTACGGCCCTCTTTGAGCACGATGCGAAACCGTTTTTCGCCAAGCCGGGCCACGGCGGCCGGCCGCGTGCGGGTGCTCAGAATGGGCATGCCTTCAGCCATGCGCCGCAGGGCGCCGTCGGGGATGGGGCGCTCTACGACGACCTCGTATTCCTTTTCGTGGTCGAAGGAAGGGTGGGAGAGCCTGAGGTGCAGCCGGCCGTCATTGGTGAGCAGCAGCAGACCCGTGGAGTCCTTGTCCAGCCGGCCCACCGGGTAGATCCGCTCGGGGACATTGACCAGCTCAAGGACGATTTTCTTGCCGGCGTGCCGGCAACTGGTCACAAATCCCCGCGGTTTGTTCAAGGCTATATAAATGAGCCTTTCCTCGGCCGAGACGGGCCGGCCGTCCACCGACACCTGGTCCTGCAGGGGATCGATCTTGGCTCCCAGGGCGGCGACGACTCGGCCGTTGACCTGCACGCGGCCTGCGCGGATAAGTTCCTCGCCCCTGCGGCGTGAACACACGCCGGCTGCGGCTATGAATTTCTGAAGGCGAACCAAGGGCATGTAAGCAACGATTTGTCAGCCCACCGCAGAAACCGCGTTCAGCAAACCAAGTTAACTGCGGTAGTCGGCATTGATCTTGACATAGTCGATGGAAAAATCGCAGGTGTACATGGATGCCCGGCCGCCGCCCAGGTGCAGGTCGACGGTGATGCTGAACTCATCGCGCTTCAAAACCCGGGTCGCTTCGGCCTCGGCCCCCTTTCCGCGACCGATGCCGTTCAACACCATCTGCACCGGGCCGAAGAAAATGTCCACTCGCTTGGGATCGAGCAGGGCTCCCGCTCGGCCGGCTGCCGCCAAGATGCGGCCCCAATTCGCGTCCTCCCCGAAGAGGGCGGTTTTGACCAACGGCGAGTGAGCGATGGTTTCGGCGATCCTGCGGGCGTCGGCATTCGATTGTGCGCCGCACACGCTGATCTCCACCAGTTTGTTCGATCCTTCGGCGTCTTTTACCACCCACTTGGCCAAGGCCAGCATCACGTCGTCCAGAACGGCCTGAAACACCGCCCGGGCGGCCGGTGTGCCGACAGCGGCGCCAGAAGCGCCGCTGGCCATCAGCAAAATCGTGTCATTGGTGCTGGTGTCGCCGTCCACGGTGATGCGGTTGAAGGATCGGTCGGCCCCAGTCACCAGCATGTCCTGCAGAATGGCCGGCGTCGCCTGGACATCGGTCATGATGAAGCACAGCATGGTGGCCACATCCGGCCGGATCATGCCTGCACCCTTCACCACCCCGGTCATCGTGAAGGTTCGGTCACCGATCCGCCCCTGGCGCGAAATACCCTTCGGCACGCGGTCCGTGGTCATGATGGCCTCGGCGAAATCCGCTATCCCGTCAGGGTTCAGTGCGGCCACGAGTTCCGGCAGGGCCTGCTCGATAAGCTCTACCGGCAGGGGCTCTCCAATGACTCCTGTCGAGGCCACCAGAACCTGATCTTCGGGGATCTTCACCCGGGAGGCCGTCGAGGCTGCCATGCGCACGGCGGTCTGGTAGCCCGCATCGCCTGTGCAGCAGTTGGCATTGCCGCTGTTGACGATGACTGCCCGGCACACGCCTCCTTTGACCCGTTGGCGGTCCAGCACCACCGGCGCCGCCTGCACCCGATTGCGGGTAAAGACGCCGGCGACGCTGGCCGAAACGTCGCACACGATCAAACCAATGTCCTTGCGCCCGTTTTTCTTGATGCCCGCAGCGACGCCGGCGGCCTTGAACCCAGGGCATGGAATCATCTGCATCTGGCCATCCTTCTGGAGAAATTCAAAACGCCCAATCCGAAACCCGAAACAAGTCTCTAATGACAAAACGGCCGAAACATCATGTTACAGAATCGACCATCAATGTCAATCGACAACACCGGTTGACATTTGACAAGCGACTTGGATTTCAAGTAGAAGCTATCTCAAAAATGCATCTGACACCCGATGGCGGTGTTGCAGGCCTCTCGAAATGCTCACATACCGTCGTGTATGCTGCGCTTTCGAATCGGCCTGCGCCTTGCCCTCGAGTGTGATCTACTATTTTTGAGATGGCTTCTAGATAGGTTGCTCTTGATGTCAATTCGAACCGAATGTATTCTGAATCAATGAAGGTATCCACCATCGATTGGGCCTGCCGACGATGCGGCGCGAGGCTTGAGCTGCTGCGCGGCTGAGCGGCGGTGAGTCTGCGCTGCAGGTCCTGCGGCGCCCGATATCCCCTTGCCGAGTACCGGGAGAACCTGGACGAGTCTCTCGATGAGCAGCTAGCCGACGCACGCTGCGATCGCCTGTGACAACCCACGCCCGCGAAAATCTCCTTCAGCTGTGCTTTTGGCAGAAACGGCATAGCCGTCATCTTCATGAGAAATTTCAGACTCATCATTGAATACGACGGCACGAACTACAGCGGCTGGCAGCGACAAGCCCAGGAGCCTACTGTGCAGGCTGAGATCGAGCGTGCCCTGGCGGTCATGACACGATCGACCGTCACCGTGACCGGCGCTGGCCGGACCGATGCCGGCGTCCACGCCTTGGGACAGGCGGCTAATTTCCGTTGTGACACTCGCCTGGAACCCGAGGCGATTCTCAGGGGGCTGAACAGTCTGCTGCCGGGGGACATCGCCATCCGGGACTGCCGACGAATGCCGGAGGGCTTTCACGCCCGCTTCGACGCCAAAAGCAAGGTCTATCATTACCGGATCCTGAACCGCGCCGCACGCGCCGCCGTCGGTCGCGACTATGCCTGGTTCATCCATCGCCCTCTCAATCTGGCCGCCATGCGCCGCGCAACCGCCGACCTGGTCGGACGGCATGATTTCAAGGCCTTTGAGAGTACCGGAAGTCCGCGAGCGCACACCCTCCGCAATGTCGAGACGGCAGACTGGGTGGAGGGCGAGGACCACTGCCTGGTATTTCGGATCGAAGCCGACGGGTTCCTGCGCGGCATGGTGCGAAATATCGTGGGGACCCTTGTAGCGGTGGGACTGGGCAGGCTCGCACCCGGCGACATCCGGGTCATCATGGACGCCCGCGACCGCAAGCGCGCCGGCGCCGCCGCTCCGGCCCGGGGACTCTTTTTGATGAGCGTACGGTACGAACCGGCGCCGGATCGTTCTTAAACGTTGGATGCCGCTTTCGCCTTCTGCACCTGCTCGTTGTAATAGGCAATGACCTCCCGCCGGTTGAGCATGCCGATCAACACATGCGAATCCTCCTCCGTCACCACCGGCAGACTGTCGATGTTCTTAATCGTGAATTTTTGGAGAACGGTGTTGAGATCCTCGGATGGGGTCGTGACGATGATGTCGGAGGTGCCGATATCCTTCATCACCACAAGAGGCTCAATTTCCCGGGAGAACAGCACCGCGCGGACGTCGTTGATGGAAAAGATGCTGCAGAGTTTTCCATTGGAATCCACCACCGGAAAGTAATGCTGCTCGGTCTCAGTGAAATACGCCTTGAAGTCGGCAAAAGTCATGTTCTGGGGAATGGATGTCACCTGGCGCACCCGGCTCAGCAAATCCTTGACCTGGATGGCCTGCAGAATATCCACAAAAAAATCACCCGCGTGGGCCGGCGAGTCGATGCGGCTCTGGACCTGATTGCGAAAGATGGTCCACGGCCGGGATGCCAGAAATGCGATCGAGCATACCAGTAGGCTGGGAAGCAGAAGATGGTAGGCGCTGGTCATCTCGCTTACGATAATGATGGTCGTGATCGGCGTATTGGAAACCGCCGTGAAGAACCCGGCCATGCCGACCACCACATATGCGCCTGGATTGGTCACTACACCCGGCATCAGGTGGTTGAATATCTGGCCCACCGCGCCGCCCATGGCGCCGCCTATCACCATGGACGGTCCGAACACACCGCCGCTGCCGCCGGAGCCGATGGAGAAGGATGTGGTGAATATTTTCCCGATCGCCAGCGACAGCAGAAAGGAAATAGGAAGTTGATTGTCCAAGGCCATCTGGGCAAATCCATAACCGAAAGCCAGGGTCTGCGGGAGGAAAAAACCAATGATCCCGGTGCAGAGCCCCCCGATGGCCGGCTTGAGATGATTCGGCAGCTTCAGTCTCTTGAACAGTCCCGCGATACCGTAAAAGCTCTTGACGTACAGGACCCCGGAAGCCACGAGCACCAGGGCCAGCACCGTGTAAGGTCCGAGTTCCAGTGGGTTGCGAAAGACGAAGTCCGGGGATCTGAACAGGGTGCCCCAGCCGTAAACCATGCAAAAAAGGCAATAGGCGACCACCGACGAAATACCCGCCGGGATGATCACCTCATATTCCAGCTCGGAATCCCGATAGAGCACCTCGGCGGCAAAGAGCGCTCCGGCCATCGGTGCCCGGAAAATGCTTCCAATGCCCGCACCGACGCCGGCCGCCATCATGATCCGTCGCTCCCGATTCGAGAGCCCGAGGCGTGTAGCCAAGAAAGACCCGAACCCCGCGCCGATTTGAGCAATCGGTCCCTCTCGGCCCCCGGAGCCGCCGGTAGTCAATGTAATCGCCGAAGCCAACATTTTGATCAACGGGACTCTTGGACGGATGTATCCGCCCGCCTGGTGGTAGGCCTTGATGGCGGCGTCGGTACCGTGCCCCTCGGCCTCCGGCGCGAAGGTAAACACGAGCCATCCACTGAGGATTCCGCCTAAAGCAGGCAGAATAAGCAAGACCCACCGGTTGAAAGGTGTCCCGGAAGGGGCAAACAAGTGCTGTTCGCCCGGTGGGGAAATCGGACGATAGCCCGCCATTCCCTCAAGGAACAGGCGGAGCCCGAGTTGGGTGAGGTAATTAAACAGGATCGCCCCAACCCCGGCGATGATGCCAATCCCCACGAACAGCAAGGTCCACCGCCAAGCGCGGTAGAGACCGGCAGCCTGGTGCTTTCCGGACCTGCCCGGTACGAATGGAGTTGAAGTGTGTATATTATTCATGGCCACCGATCGAAGCAGAAGAACCTTAGCGCGTCAGGTTCACCAGGGAGTCAGAATCACAAGCAAACGATCACTAATGATTTTACGCGGATTTATCAAGTGGAAATTATGGCAAAGAGCAACTTCAGCCCGGCAACAGGATCCCGCTTGAAGCGCTCCCGCTCTAGTGATATATGGACGCCTGCCAATCGGATGACGAAAGGATTGCATACCCATGGCCGATGCGAAGATGCTTGACCCCGAACAACTATCTAGCCGGAAAAAGGAACTTCTCGATCGGTATCGGGACTTTCAGTCGCGCAAGCTGAACCTGGATATGACTCGCGGCAAGCCCTGCCCCGAACAGCTTGACCTTTCGGCCGGCCTCCTGGACTGCCTCAGCCGCAAGGATTTCAAAGCCAGCGACGGCACAGACTGCCGCAACTACGGCGGGCTGGACGGGATTCCCGAGGCCAAGCGCCTTTTTGCAGAGTACCTGGGAGTGTCGCCTGATGAACTCATTATCGGCGGAAACTCCAGCCTCAGCTTGATGCACGACGTAGCAACGTGGGCCTGGGTCTTCGGCGCAGCCAACGGATCCGCACCCTGGTTCAGGCAGGCGCCGGTCAAGTTCTTGTGCCCGAGCCCCGGTTATGACCGGCACTTTTCCATCTGTGAGCACCTCGGGATCGAGATGATTCCCGTGGAATTGCGCGGGGATGGCCCGGACATGGACGCCGTCGAGAAACTCGTGGAGGCGGATGGCGGCATCAAGGGCATCTGGTGCGTTCCCAAGTACAGCAACCCCACTGGCGAGGTCTACTCGGACAATGTCGTGGAGCGCCTGGCGAGCATGCCGAGCCGGGCTGCGGATTTCCGCATTTTCTGGGACAACGCCTATGCCGTGCACCACTTCGGCGCGGGACCTGCCCGGCTGGCAGACATTCTGGCGGCCTGCCGGAAGGCCGGGAACCCGGATCGGGTCTACATCTTCGGTTCCACATCCAAGATCTCCTTTGCCGGCAGCGGCCTGTCCTTCATGGCCGGCAGCCCGTCCAACATGGCGTGGGCCCGGAGCCATCTCGGGTTTCAGACCATCGGGCCGGACAAACTGAACCAGATGCGTCACGTGGCCTTTTTCAAAAACATGAGCGGCATCGAGATGCACATGCAGCGGCATGCCGCCATCCTAAAGCCCAAATTCGATGCCGTCCACGAGGTGCTCGGCCGCGAGATCGGCGGACGGGGCCTGGCCGAATGGACCCGGCCCGCGGGGGGCTACTTCATCAGCGTCAATACCGGGGATGGGTGCGCGCGGCGAGTGGTGCAACTGGCGGCCGACGCCGGAGTCAAGCTCACTCCGGCCGGCTCAACCTATCCGCACCAGAAGGATCTGCGCGACCGCAACATCCGCATCGCACCGTCGTTCCCGCTCGCGGCGGATGTCCGCAGCGCCATGGAGGTGCTGGCTGTTTGCGTGGAGATAGCGAGCCTGGAGCGGAAGAAATAAGAAAAACCCCGCCCGGAACCGGACGGGGTTTACCAATCGATCGCGAAGCTTACTTGCCGGCCGAACGTTTGGAGGCTTTGAGCGGATTGATCTTCTGCTTGGTCTCTGAGGAAGGAACGGAGGCCGACACATGGGTGGCCAGGTTGCAGATGCCATTGCGCCATTTAAGGGACGGCGCAGGGCACGCCGTGCAAAACCAGCCGGCGCTGTATTGTCCCTGCCGGCCGCAGCCGTTGCACTGCTCTACGATCTGTTGGCAAATCCCGCCTTTGTACGCACATCCTTTCGCCGTCATGAAGGCACATTCTACGCCCGGTTTAACACTGGTGCATCGCATTGGAATCATCCCCTTTCTTGATTGATTTGGAATAAAAAAAACCGGCCATGCCGGTCTTTCCGGTAAATTCAATGCTCAAATCTTATTTATAGCCGATATAATTCTTATTGTCAAGCTATTTTTTGCATGATACATATTATTGACCGAGCTCTTTTCGGCATGCCGCACTTGGAGAAACGGATCTGAGAATGGACCTTGAAGCCAGAAACACCCTCATCACCAGCCTAGGGGAATGCAAAATCCCCAGCCCGGTCGTCAAGCGGGCCCAGGGCAGCAACGATATCAGCTTTGTGGCCGACGCAGATAGGATCCTCATCGATGTCAATTTCAACCGGGCCTGCAAACATCTGGCTGAGGGCCCGGAGCCGCCGTCCTATGAACTAGCGGGCCCTCGACGGCACATCTTTTTCGACCCCAGCAAGCTCAAGTGTGCGCTGGTCACCTGTGGAGGTCTTTGCCCCGGGCTGAACGACATCATCCGCTCCATCGTCTTGGAGCTGCATTACGGATACGGCGTCCGCAACATCTTCGGCGTGCGCTATGGCCTGCGGGGGTTCATTTCGAGGTATGGCTACGATATGATGCAGCTCACCCCGAGCGCGGTGGTCAACATCCACGAGCGCGGCGGTGTGGTCATTGGGTCCAGCCGCGGTCCCCAGGACATCGACGAGATCGCGGACAGCCTCGAGCGCCTGAATATAGGGATGTTGTTCATGATCGGGGGCGATGGCACCCTTCAGGCGGCCACCTCACTGGCTGACACCGTGATCAGCCGCGGCCTTAAAATCAGCATCGTGGGCGTGCCGAAGACGATCGACAACGACATCTACATGGTATCCCGCTCTTTTGGCTTCGACACGGCCGTGGATGTGTCCACGCGGGCCATCGTCAGTGCCAGCAACGAGGCGGAGGGCTACCCTTACGGCATCGGCCTCATCAAGCTGATGGGCCGGCATTCCGGGTTCATCGCCGCCACCGCCACCCTGGCCCAACAGGATGTCAATTTTGTCCTGATCCCGGAGGTGGATTTCGACCTGGACGGCCCGAACGGCCTGATGGCCAGCTTGGAGAAACGACTGGCGGACCGGGGGCACGCCGTCATCGTTGTCGCGGAAGGCGCCGGGCAGAAATTTTTCGCCAACGAGCCGAAAGAGCTGGATTTGTCCGGGAACGTCAAGCTGAAGGATATCGGGCTTTTCCTGAAGCAGAAGATCGCGTCCTATTTTGAAGAACGCTCCATCCAGGTCTCCATCAAGTACATCGACCCCAGCTACATGATCCGCAGCCTGCCGGCCAACGCCAACGACCGGGTGTTCTGCAACTTTCTCGGCCGAAACGCCGTGCATGCGGGCATGGCGGGAAAGACGGACCTTCTGATCGGCAACTGGAACAACCACTTCGTGCACGTACCCATGAAACTGCTGGCCGGCAAGCGCAAGCACGTGGACCCGAAGGGCATGCTTTGGCGCAGCGCGCTGGAGGCCACCGGCCAAGGACCCCTTCGCAACTCCTAGTCAATCCAGCCCGACGAACTTCTTGCCCCGCACTTCCAGGATGTGGAGAACCTTGTCGGAATCTCCGGTGGAGTCGAAGCGAGTCAGACCCGTGGTACCGGGGAATCCTGCGGGGCTCCGCAGTGCCGCCGCCACTTCGCTGCGCGAGTGCACGCCGGGACGGCTGACCACATCGAACAGAATCATGGCGGAGTCATACGCAATAGCCTCCATGAAGCCCGGTTTTTCCTGGTAGGTTTCCTCAAACGCAGCGACGAACCGCTTGACCGGCGGCTCCGGGCTGCCCGCGAAAAAAGCATCCGGCATAATCGCGCCCTGCACGTATGGCTCCGCAAGCTTGATCAGGGAATCCGAGTGCCAGAGGTTGGTGCCGAGCAGATAGACGTTCTTGATGTCGTGGTAGAAGAGCTGGGGCACCAGCATGCCGGCCTTCTTGGGTTCATCGGGGATGAAAATAGCCTGGAATTCGAAAACCAACTCGGTGTCTTTTTCTTCGAGCCGGCTGCGGCGCGAAGAGCTTTCCCGCGGTTCCTTGCGCTCGGGTTTGGGTTCCTTCGGGACTTCCTGGGAAAACCGCAAGAGCTTCTTGATCGAAGCTGAAAAATCCGTCGCCTCCGGGCTGTAGGCAACTGCCGCGAGAATTTGACCGCCGCGGGCCTGAAACTCGTCGCGGAAAAGGCCCATGAACGTCCGGCCGTAGGTTTCGTCCGGGTAAAGGATGACGGCCTGGGTAATCCCCAGATGGCCCGCCGCATAATCTGCCAGCGAACGCATCTGAGCCGCCGGCGTGATAAAATTACGAAAGACATAATCACCCACGCCGATCACACCTTCTTTCTGGGTGACCGCGATGATCGGCATGCCCATCCGCTGCGCCTCCCGGTTGACCTCTTCAGCATGGACCAGGGGCCCGATGACTCCGGAAACGTTTTCGCGTTCCAATTCCTGCAGCGCCTGCATCGTTTGGCCGGCATCCGATGCCGTGTCTTTGACGATCACCTGAACGGGCGGCACCCCCTGCAAGGAATTGTGCAGGCTGACCGCCAACTCGATGCCACGCAGCGCCCTCTGGCCGATGCTCTGGTAGGCTCCGGTTAAAGGAAGCAGACACCCCAGAACCCGGCGCTCCATGGGCATCCCTTTTTCGGCTTCGGCGATGGCGCGCGCGGCCCGTTCGGCATATTCATGGCCCGGGTAGCGATCGCGAAACGCTTTGAGCAGGATAATCGCATCCTGAGACCGGCCCTCGCGCGCATAAAGCATGCCGGCTTGAAACAGGAGGTAGTCCATGGGAAGGTCATCCTCGCCCCTTTGCGCGAGCGTCTGGACTTCCTCCGGGCTCAGATGCAGAATCGCCGACCTGAGCTTGGGAACGAGCAACTCCTGTTCATTGGGAGATGCCAGCTTCATGGCCCGGGTGTAAGCTTCCACCGCCTTCAGCTGCGCCCCCAGCGCCGCCTGAGCGTCCCCCAGCAGGCCAAACGCCCGGGCACGCTGCGCCGGTATGCTCATCAGTTTGAGGGCCTCGGCGCTCTGCGTGACGACCTCCTGATGGTATCCGTCCCTCAAAAGGGAATTCATGTTTTCCAACATGGCTTCGGTTCTCAGCGAACTGGAGGGATAATCGGAAATAAGCTGGGCATACGCCTTGCGGGCCTGAACGGAATTGCCCTGCTGGGTATGGATGCTTCCGATGCGCATGAGGGCGGCCGGCGCCAGGGGCTCGTCCGGGTACCGGAACAGGTATTCCTGGAAAAGCGCCAGCGCTTCGGGGAAGGCGCTGGCCTGAAATTTCTTCTCGGCCTGCTGGAACAACTGGTCCGCCGCGGCCCTGCTCTTGGGGAAGGGTGTCAGCTCCGGCTTGGGTCGAGGCGCGCAGGCCATGCAGAGCATGGCTGCCAGGACGCCAACGAGGAGAAAACGACAAAATCGGCGGCTCATATCAACCTCTTGCGGGTGAGGGTCAAAATGTCCTGTCGAGCAGTCTACACAAGATTTTCTCTTTGTCAAAAATATTCTGGCACGGTATCATACTCTCATCGCCCACCCTCTGGTTCGGCTCAACTGATCAAGAGGCTAAAGTTTTTGATCAAAGAACGGATAACCAGGATGAAGATATCCTACATCAGGCGAGGAGATGAACCATGAAACTCTGTGTGGGTGTGGCGCTGGTGGTCAGCCTGGCTATAGCCGGGCCGGCGGGGGCGCAATTCTACAAGTACTTGGACAAACAGGGGAATGTGCGATTTACCGACGACATCAACCAGGTCCCGGAGAACCAGAGGGTAAAAGCCCGCAGCTACGTGGAATCCACGCCCGCAGCCCCTCTTCTCAACGAGCCCGATACTGGGGTTGATAAAAAGGCTGCGGCCGGCAACGCCGCAGTGGACGCATCCGCCTCCGCCGGGTCTTCAGACGCCAGCGATGATGCGGCGCTCGAGTCCGCCAAGACACGCATTGAAGAGATGAAAAAGCAGGTCGATGCCGAATACAAGGCCCTGGTCAAGGAAAAAGAGACCATCGACAAGGAAAAAGAGTCCCGCAAGACGCGCGATGAAATCAACGACTATAACAAACGCGTCGAGGCCTTCAATCAGCGGGCCGCTCAATACGAGGCCAAAAGCAACGAACTGCGCAAATCGGTTGAGGACTACAACGCCCGCGTCATGGAGGAAAACGCGAAGACCCCGAAAGCCGCCAAAAAATAGCCCCGCCTTGATCCGACCGGCTTGCGTTTGCTCCTGCTGAGGAAGGCTGGTGAACCGCAGCTTGTTGCGGCAACCCGCCAAGCGTGGCGGGTTGCCCACCAAATTAGTGCCCTCCCTGATGTTCCGCCCGCGCCCGCGTTTGCAATTGAGTAAGATCTTCGATATAATTAAAAATTATTTTCAGATTGAACCTTGAGCGTGCCACCGCTGTCCGCTTCGCGGTTGCAAGCCAAGAAACTGCAGGCAGTTTCACATGGCTATCACTTGCCATGTCAGGGGCATCTGATGGCAGCTTCTGCCGATTACAGCCTTGTCCCGTATGAGCCAGCCAGACTGCTCCTCGGCTCCGAGAGCCGGGGGTATGCGCGTCCCCTGCCCCCTCTGAAAAGGCGCATGGAAGGCCTTCCCGAGCGCTGGTCCGATTCTGCCCTGAGCGGCCGATCCATCCGATCACCCCGGCCGCAGCCCACCTATTCGTCTCGGCGGACGATCGAGGACGCCGGACCCCCCGCCACTGGTTTGATGGTTGACATCTTCGTCTGAATCCCGCTAAATTTAGTCTGCACCAACCGTCACCCCATCCGACAGGACATCTTCGCATGCCTCTGGAGCAGGCACCGGCCTTTATTAAAATCGCCGTCCTCGAAAACGCCATCGAGGCCCAATTCCTGAGCTCCATGTTGGCTCAATATAACATTCCCCATCGCATACGCTCCTATCACGACACAGCCTACGACGGTTTGTTCCAATTTCAGAAAGGCTGGGGCGAGATATACAGCCCGCTTGATTTCCGTCAGCAGATCCTGGACGCCATCACTGATTTAAGATCGCAGCCCAACCACGCTCACGGTTATGAACCAGAAAACTAAGAAAGGAGGACCTCCATGCCCGCTTCGAAAGCTCGCATCCCCAAAGGCTTCAAGAAAGCGCTTGAAGTCGGCCGCCCGCCGAATGTCGTCAAGCTGTTTCCACATTCCCAGGCTCTTCTGGTAAGCGGGAAATACATCGACCGGGCTATGCTCATGAAGGGCCGGGCCATCGCCATGGCCGCCAACGGCCGCAGCGCCTTTGTGATTCGTGGCGCTCTGCGGGCGGCCCAGAGAGCCAATGCCGCTCTGATCGTCGAGATCGCCAAGTCCGAAGGAGGCGCCGGCGCTTACTGTGCCGTGAATTTCTGGAACCTGGCCCGGATAGTCGACTCGGCTTGCAACGAAATGGGCATCACCATTCCCGTCGCCATTCATGCCGACCATTACGGCATCAAGGGCCCGAAGGACATCGAAGCCGCCAAGGCTGAAATCCCTTCCATGTTCGATGCCGGCATCACCTCCATCGCCATCGACGCCTCTTTCCTTCCGGATGATCAGAACCTGCTGGCGAGCATCGAACTGAACCCCTATGTCCCCAAGTGGTCAGGGCTTGAGACTGAAGTAGGCGAAATCAAAGGAAAAGAAGGACTTTCCACTCCTGAAGAGGCTGTGTTCCTGATTCAGGGCCTGAACGCCCACGGGATTTTTCCCGACTGGATCGCCTTGAACAACGGCACGACCCATGGCATTGAAGCCAGCGACTCGGGGATCCAGGTGGACCTCACCCGCAGGATCCACGAGGCGGTTGCCAGGTACAGGGTATCGGGGGCTCAACACGGAACTTCCGGCAACAGCTCCGAGCGGCTGCAAAAGATCGCGGCCGAGACCCGTACCACCAAGGCCAACGTCGCCACGGCTCTGCAGATGATATCCTGGGGGCTCGAAGTAAACGATTACGGCAACGCCTTCCTTGATGCCAACGGCTATTTCGTCAAGGTGCCGGACCAGGGCGTCACCGAAGCCATGTGGACGGAAATGGTGGCCTATGCCCAAGCCCGCAGCTTGAAGGCCGGAGATTACAAAAAACTCAACCTTCCATTCGAAAACAAGCTCCTCGGTTTGCGGCGTGAGGTGCGCGAGCGGATGGTCCGCAGGGTTGAGGATTTTGCCTACCAGATGATGGTGAACGTCTTCAACGCCGAGGACACCGCTCCCCTGGCCCTTGAAGCGATCCTCAAGACCGGCTCCTGCAATCCCGGCGCGAAGACCCGGCGCATCGAGAAGGCCGCCGATTGGACGCCAGAAAAAATCACGGAGCGGGCCTGCGCTCTCAAACAGGAGAAGGGCCCTCAGGGGCACTTTGACGATTGAAAGATGGGCGGCCGACCCTTAAGGGGCCGGCCGCACGCCCTTTTGACATGATTTCCTGCCATTTCCGGTTCCAGTGGGCCTTTCCTTTCCCAGCCAGATCCGCAACATGCTGAATTAACAATAATTAAATTCAGGCCCGCATTTTCCCCTAAAGTTCTCCTGCGCACGGGTCGATAATTAAGCCAGGAGGGTTCTGGAATGCAGGTCAGCACCTATCAGATGCACAGCATGCTGGAATGTTACAGCAAGAAACTGAGCCGGGCGAACACCAGAGGAAAATCAGCCGAAGGCAGTCCGAAAGGAACGGCAGGAGAAGCGGTCTGGTCTCCGGAAAGCAGCCGGCAGGTCACCATGGAGAATATCTCCCGGCAGGTGCTGGATAAGGTCACGGATGTCGTGGCGCTCTCGCGTTCCCGCGGGAAGACGACTTCGGAATCACCTGAGCCTGATAGGCACGCGCCCGAGGCCAATGAGCCGCCTGCAGCCGAATTCACCTTCAACGTGATCGATTCCGTCAACCGCAAACGTATCAGCCGTCTGGCCGTAGGGGAACCGGCTGCGTTGATCCGACGGCTGGACCAGATGGCGGAAAAGGCACCGATCAGCAAGACAGAGTCTTGGGTCTAAGGAAGCGGCACCACCCGATCGGCGGAAAACGCAACGGTGCGGGCAACAGCAGTCGGAGCTGGCCTCAACATCGCACCGGTTGTCCGCTGCACGGCCTGGAGATTGGCAGAACGTCAACCCAGGAGCAATAAGGAGGACACCATGTTTGACGTCATTGGAGACGCCGCCGCACAGCAGATGCCCCGAACGGGCACCTACAGCAGCGGTACGGAGAAAGACGTCGCGGTCCACAAAGCCGAGCAAGTGCGAGAAGCGCGGCCGGTGGAGAAGTCGAACGAAGGCGAGAAGGCCAAATTGGAAGAAGGCCGGGACGATAACACCCACAGCCGGAATCGTCTGGAAGACGGAAAAATCATCGTCGAAAAATACGATGAGTCCGGCCGGTTGGTGAAACGGACCCCGCCGGGCTATCTGCCCTTGGGCGAGATGGCATGAGGCGCCCCTTCACCACGTGTTACGCACCGGAATGCCGCAGCGGCTCAGATAGGACTTGATATCGGAAATAGTATAGGTCCCGTAGTGGACCATCGAGGCGATCAGGGCCGCGTCCGCCCTGCCGACCGTGAGGACATCTCGCAGGTGTTCGGGACGGCCGGCCCCCCCGGAAGCGATCACCGGAATCGCCACCTGAACGGAAATCAGAGCGGTCAGGTTCAACTCGTAGCCCTCCTGAGTGCCGTCCGCATCGATGGAATTCAGGCAAATCTCCCCGGCGCCGAGTTTCTGTGCGCGTAGCGCCCACTCCAGCGCATCCATTCCCGTATCGGTTCGCCCGCCGTTGATCACCACTTCGTAACCGCTGGGGATAGACTCGCTCCGACCGACGTGCTTGGCATCCATGCCCAGGACGATGCACTGGCTTCCGAAGGCTTCGGCTCCCTGCGCGATGATCTCGGGGTTGCGCACGGCGGCGGAGTTGACGCTGACCTTCTCCGCGCCTGCCAATAACACCTCGCGCATGTCATCCGGGGACCGGATCCCTCCGCCGACGGAGAAGGGGATAAAAATGGTTTCGGCCACCCGGCGGACGACATCGATCATGATGTTGCGCCGCTCGTGGGAGGCGGTGATATCGTAGAAAACGATCTCGTCGGCTCCTTGCTCATAGTAGAACCGGGCCATGTCGACGGGATTACCGATGTCGATGTTGTCCTTGAAGCGTATGCCCTTGGTTGTTCGGCCGCCGCGAACGTCCAGACATGGGATGATCCGCTTGCTCAGCATAAGGGGCTCCTACGCGGAAGGGATCCAGGTGCAGAAATTCTTGAGCATGCGCAGGCCGGGCCGGCCGCTTTTCTCGAGATGAAACTGGGTGGCCGCCAGGTTGCGATAGCCGATGACCGAAGCAAAGACGATGCCGTAATCCGAGGTAGCCAACACACAGTCTGGATCATCGGGCATCGGATAATAGCTGTGCACGAAATAAAATTCATCCTCAGGTTCCAGCCCCGCGAACAGGGGATGAGATCGGCCGATGCGGATACCGTTCCAGCCCATGTGGGGAATTTTCAACTTCTGCCCGGAAGCAATTTCGAATGGGACCGGGAACAGCTTCACCTGCCCGGCAAGCATCCCGAGGCAGATTGTGTCGTTCTCCTCGCTGTGGCTCATGATGACCTGGGTGCCCAGGCAGATTCCCATGATGGGTTTGCCTGCGGCGAACTGCTCCTTCAGCACCGCATCGAGGCCCGTGCGCCTCAGGCTCGACATGGCGGCACCGGCCGCACCCACTCCCGGGAAAATGATGCGATCGGCTCGGCGAATCTCCCGGGCGTCATGGGTGACGGTGCAGGCATAACCCAGGTGCGTGACCGCCCTCGCCACGCTGGCAAGATTTCCGGCATCGTAATCGATGATCGCAATCATTGCGACTTAATCCCCTCCCAGATCCGATCCTTTTCGTCCTGTGAAACCGATGCCAGCACTCTTCCGCTGTCGGCGATGATTTTCTCCATGGTCCTAAAGCGGCGTTCGAATTTCTTCACCGCGGCGGACAGCGCCGTTTCGGGATGAAAACCGCTCCAGCGGGCAACGTTGACCAAGGTGAAGAGGATGTCCCCAAATTCTAAGGCGACCTGTTCCGCGTCCTTTCGATCGCAGGCCGCTCTGAATTCAGCCAACTCTTCTTCCAGTTTTTGAAGCACCCCACCCAGCCCTTCCCAATCGAACTTCGCGGCTGCCGCACGCTCTGAAACCGCGTAAGCCCGCATGAGGCCCGGCAGGCTGGCCGGCACGGAATCCAGGACCGATGCTCGCGCAGCGGGTTTTTTCTCGTCCTGTTTGATCTGCTGCCAGTTCCGGACGACCTCGGCGCTGTCGGCCACTTGGGCCGAACCGAACACGTGGGGGTGCCGCCGCTTCATCTTGGCCTCAATTACCCGGCAAACCGCTTCAAGGTCGAATTGACTCTTCTCGGCGTACATATGCGCAAGGAACAGAACATGGAACAGAACATCGCCCAGTTCTTCGCAAGCCAACGCGCTGTCTTCGGACTCGATGGCATCCGCCAGTTCGTAGGCCTCTTCGAGCAGGTACCGGACGATCGACCGGGGCGTCTGCTCCCGGTCCCAGGGACACCCCGCCGGTCCCCTCAAGCTCTCGATGACCCGGATCAGGTCCTCCATCGCGGCAAGCCGGTGGTTCACTTCATGATGTTCCATACCTTTTTCAACACGTCCAGCTTCGCTAGAAACTCGCTTTTGATGTCGCTGGAAACCAGAATCGCCAGCTTTTCAGAGACCGCAGAAACATAAGGGGCGGTCAGCGAATCTCTGATGAGAGGGGTGCCCTTCGGAAGAAAAGCGGTGAGAGCCAGAAAGATGACCGAGACGATCAAGACGCCCTTGACGACTCCGAATGCAAAGCCGCCCAGCCGGTCCAACCAGCCTAGAAAAACGATTTTCAACAGATACTTGATAATAATGGCCAGCACGTTGACCAGGATGGCCACAGCACAGAAAATGACCAGGAATGCCAGGATGTTCCGGTATGCCGGATTCGAGATCAGCCCGGAGAGATAGCTTGCGCCGACCTTATAGAACGTATAGGCCGCAAAAAATCCGCCCAGCACTCCGATGATGGAAGCCAGTTCCTTCACCAGTCCGCGGAATAGGCCCCGGATCAGACTGTAAGCCAGAATGACGACTACGATGATGTCAAACGCATTCATGCGTCACTCAAATGGGGATGACTTCGTAAAACGTCTTCACTCCGCTATAGAGCGGAGTCCAGTCGATTTACTCACAGCCAGGTGGGCCTAACGGCTTCTGCTATTCGCCGGAGCGGCGAAAACCCACATGGTCAGACGTTTGGAGAGGCCGTCCCTGTCGATATCTACAGAAAGAGCCATTTCCGCATGCTTGGAAACAGCCCCTGATCAACTAACAAAGCGGCCCCGGGTGCGTCAAGGTAAAACTGGTGCAAGATTCGTCAAGAGATTGCATTTCAAGCGATAGCTGTGCTAAATATATTAGTTTAAGAAGCAACGGGGACGGGGCCACCCCCGTCCTCCGGATGCCGCCCTTATGAGCGACCGCCACACGATCACCATACCGTTTGCAGACAACGACCTGGCTCGCCAGCTCTTTGGGGAGCACAACGGCCATCTGCAGAGACTCGCTGAAATTCTTGACATCCGCGTGAATAGCCGCGGGACCTCCGTGTTTCTCGAGGGAGAGCGGGCCTTGGCCGAACTGGCCGAGAATCTACTGAACCAACTCTATGGCCTGCTGAAAGAAGGCTACCCCCTTCACCCGAACGACATCGAATACGCCGCACGGATGCTGAGCGGCGACCATCGCCTCAACCTGAAGGACATCTTTCTGGACACGGTTTACATCACGGCCAAGAAAAGCGTGGTCACCCCCAAGAGCCCGGCCCAGAAAGCCTACATCGAGGCCATCCGGTCTCACGACATCGTTTTCGGCATCGGCCCGGCCGGCACCGGCAAGACCTATCTAGCCATGGCCATGGCCGTAGCCGAGTTCTCCAAGGGCCAGGTCAGCCGCATCATTCTGACCCGGCCGGCGGTGGAAGCCGGTGAGACCCTGGGATTTCTTCCGGGGGATCTGGCGGAAAAGGTGGACCCCTACCTTAGGCCCTTGTACGACGCGCTGCACGACATGATGCGCTTCGAGAAGGTATCCACACTGATGGAAAAGGGAGTGATCGAGGTCGCACCCATTGCCTTCATGCGGGGCCGCACGCTCAACGATTCCTTCATCATTCTCGACGAGGCTCAGAACACGACCTCCGAGCAGATGAAAATGTTTTTGACCCGGATCGGGTTCAACTCCAAGGCGGTCATCACCGGGGACATCACGCAGATCGACCTGCCTCCGGAGCGCACCTCGGGGCTGATCGAAACCAAGAACATCCTTCAGGGCATCGAAGGCATCAAATTCGTCTTTTTCTCCAAGCAGGATGTCGTACGTCACCGTCTGGTGCAGGAAATCATCCGGGCCTATGAAGACCTCGACGACCGCAAGCGGGGCGGCAAGGGGGCTTCCGCCACCCCGGCGCCGAGTCCAGACAGCGGAGTAAGCGCCCATGACCGTTGACAAACTCCACAAGAGCCATGAGTTGCTGGGCGGCCGGACGTCCGGTGTTCTCCTGGTGCTTATGATCGCGGTGCCCCTGCTCTTCACGCTCATCATCTACCCGAATCTGCTCGTCGCCCGGTTTAACTACGGACTGGGCGACATCGCCGAGAAAGACGTCAAGGCGCACCGTGACTTTCTGGTGGAAGATCAGGCGGCAACCGAAATCAAGCGCCAGCAGGCAGTCCAGGATGTGTTGACGGTATACGACCTCGACACGGAGCTCGGCGGGCGCCTGGCTCGCACCGTCGACGAGGCATTCGCCGATATGCGCGCTATGCGCAGGACCGCGGCGGAAGGCCGGCCCATTGGGCCGCCCATGTCCACGGGGGCCGTGTCCGCCATCCCGGTCGACCAGAAAGCGGACACGGCTCTTCAGAGCGAGGAGTTGCGCAAAGCCTTCGAAGACAAGCTCGGCATCCGGGTCGGCAAAGGCGCATTTACTGCCCTGGAGGCCGAAGGCTACTCCAAACGCTTTGCAGAAGCCATCGGCGAGATCCTTCAAAAAATCATAGACCCCGGCGTCGTCTCCACCAAGGAAGCCCTGCTCAAGGATTTCGAAAAAGGAGTGGTTCTGCGCGACGTTCACAGCCGGGAGGAAAAGGTCGTCAAGGACTTCAAACAGTTTAGCAGCTTGGAGCAGGCCCGCTCGCTGGTCCGCAGCGCCAGCCAGCCCGTCCTGAAAGACATCGACTATGCCCTGGCCAACCTCGCGGTAGACTTCTGCCAGCGCTTGATCCAACCCAATATCACGCTCAACCGCAGCGAAACCGAGCTCCGCAAAGCCCGCGCCGCCTCTGAGATCAAGCCCGTGCTCTACAAGATCAAACAGGGGGAAATGCTGCTGCGGGAGGGAGAGCGCGTCACCGATGTTCACCTGCTGAAGTTAAAGGCCTTGGAATCCGAAGCCAGGCCCGAGCAGTTTCTCCTGGGCGTCTTGGGAGCGGCCGCCCTAATGCTGGGCCTGATCGTGATGACCTACGTCCTGTTCCTCAAGCGCGTGTCGGGCGATTGGGACAACCCCACCCGGAACATCCTGCTGATGGCCTGCGTATTTCTGGTGTTTCAGCTGAGCGCACAGCTGCTGGCATCCTTTGTCGAGGTGGCCATCCGGAACTCACCCCGCGCCATAGCCGAGTCAGCGGCGGTGTTCATTGTTCCGCTGGCAGCGGCGCCAATGATCATCTGCGTCTTCCTGGGGCTTGCCACGGCGTTGCCGTTTGCGGTGGTGTCGGCCGTGGCCGCGGCCGTGGTCTTTAAGAACAGCTTGGCGATATGCGTCTTCTTCCTGGTCAGCGGCAGCATGGGGGCTTACTGGATCCGCAACAGCCGCGAACGCAAGGTCTTTGTGACGGCCGGCGCCAAGACGGGGCTGCTGGCCGTTCCCCTGGCCGCGGCCGTGAGCGCCTATGTCGGCCATTTCACCTGGACCGATCTGGTCTGGACCTCAGGCTTCGCATTCTTGGGAGGCATGGGCTCGGGCGTGGTCGCCGCCGGCGTGGTCCCTCTCGTGGAAATCGCCTTTGGATACACGACAGACATTACCTTGCTGGAGCTGGCCAACCTGGACCGGCCGATCCTTCGCCAGCTCATGATCGAGGCCCCCGGCACTTACCACCACTCGGTGATCGTGGGCTCCATGGTGGAAGCCGCGGCCGTCGAGATCGAGGCTAACCCGCTGCTGGCCAAGGTGACCGGCTATTACCACGACATCGGCAAGATTAGAAAACCGCAGTATTTCATCGAAAACCAGCGTAACGGGAAAAACAAGCACGACAAGCTGGCGCCGTCGATGTCCAGCCTGATCCTTGTTTCTCACATCAAGGAAGGGGTGGAAATCGGTCGGGAACACAAGCTCGGGAAGGTGATCATCGACGGCATTCGCTCGCACCACGGAACCAGCCTGATTCGCTATTTCTACGAAAAGGCCAAGCTGCTCAAGGGCGAAGACGCGGTGAAAGAGGATGATTTCCGCTATCCCGGACCCAAGCCCCGCACGCGGGAAGCCGCTCTGGTCATGCTGGCGGACGTCGTGGAGGCCGCCTCCCGGACCTTGGAGAATCCGACCCCGGCGCGACTCAAGGGCCTCGTCAAGAGCTTGATGAATCGGATTCTCTCCGACGGACAGCTTGACGAATGCGAAATCACCCTGAAGGAACTCCACAAGATTGCCAGCAGCTTCAACGCCATCCTCAACGGGATCCATCATCACCGCATCGAGTATTTCGACCAGCGCCAGACCTTGGATGAAAACGGCAGGGGCAAGGCCAAGAATGGACATCCAGATCGCCAACCGTCAAAAGAATCATCGGATACCGCAGCGGAGGATGCACCGGCGGACCCGGATCATCTTAGACGCGTTAAGGCATCCTGAAGCCGAGCTCTCGATCCTGCTGGTGGACGACCCGCAGATCTCTGCGATGAACCAGCGGTTTCTCAACCGAAGGGGCCCGACCAACGTCATCGCGTTTCCGATGCGGGAAGGCCGATTCTCCGATCTCAACCCGACCCTTCTGGGTGATGTAGTTATCTCCGTGGACACCGCGTACCGGGAAGCCCGGGCCGCGGGTCTAAAACTGGAACAGCGGCTCACCCAGCTGCTGGTGCACGGTATTCTGCATCTCTGCGGCTATGACCACGAACAGGACGCAGCAGGAGCTCGCCGCATGGCCGCGAAAAGCCGTGCACTGTTAGCGAAGATACGTAAGGCTGAAACCGCAGGCGAACGCGGTTGAATCATTTTCGGTCATTCCGTCATCTGAATTGGTTTTGGATTTCGTGCAGCGGACTTATCTTGGTATCATATGATATTCACCCCGGGGCCGTAACACGAACGACCCTTGCTCCCCACAGACGCTGAACGGAGTCTTGCGATGTATCTGGTGACATCCGCTGAGATGCAAGCCATAGACCGGCTGACCATCGAATCCTTCGGCCTTCCCGGCCGGATCCTCATGGAGAACGCCGGCCGCGAGGCCGTCCGGCTGTTTCTGTCGCATTTCTCCGAGGCCGCACGCCGGGGTGCCGGGGTGCTCGCCGGGCCCGGCAACAACGGTGGCGACGGCCATGTCATGGCCCGCTGCCTGGCCCAGAATGGCTATCCGGTCACGGTGTATCTTCTGTCCCCGGCCAGCAAGGTCAAGGGGGATGCTGCCGCCAACCTGAAGCTGCTGGCTCCCCTCGGGGTGCCGGTTGTCGAGGTGACCGATGAGGCGGCCTTGGCCGCGCATCAACTGGAGATGCGGTCGGCAGCGGTTTGGATCGATGCCGTTTTCGGAACGGGCCTCAACTCCGAAGTCAAAGGGCTTTTCCGCAGCGCCATCGAGTTCATTAACCGGGTGAACCGGCCGGTCTTTGCCGTCGACATTCCTTCCGGCCTGAGCGCGGACACTGGACAGCCCTGCGGCGTGTGCATTCGCGCCCAAGTTACTGCCACCTTCGCCTTTCCCAAACTCGGCCAGGTCCTCTTCCCCGGCGCTGAGCACTGCGGGGAGCTTGAAGTGGTGGACATCGGCATCCCGCCGGGCATCGCCGATCGCGTCGGGCCGCGCCAGTTCCTGATTTCGGCCAGAGATATCCGGAGCTACCTGCCGCCCCGCCCGGCGGACACGCACAAAGGCCGCACCGGCCACCTTCTGGTTGTGGCCGGCTCGCCGGGCAAAACCGGGGCGGCCGCCATGACGGCGATGTCGGCGCTGCGGGCCGGCGCTGGACTGGTGACGTTAGGGATCGCCCAGTCTCTCCACTCGGTCATGGAGGCGATCATGCTGGAGGCCATGACCGCACCCCTGCCCGACTCGGGAACCGGGATCCTGGGGCCTTCGACCTGCGAAACCCTCCTGGCCCTGGCCCAGGGAAAATCCTGCCTCGCCATCGGCCCGGGCCTTGGGCTAGCACCCGAAACCGGAGAAATGGTCCGCAATCTCGTCGGCTCCAGCCCCGTTCCCGTAGTGATCGACGCCGATGGCCTGAACCACCTGGCCGGCCACCTCGATATGCTGAAACGGCTTGCCGTTCCAGCGGTGCTGACGCCGCATCCCGGCGAGATGGCGCGGCTCTTGGGAACCACCGCAGCCGCCGTGCAGCAGGACCGGATCAGCTGTGCGCGCGACCTTGCCGCTTCCTGCAAGGTTCACGTCGTGCTCAAGGGCGCGCGCACCGTCATTGCACATCCGGACGGCGGCGTGCACGTCAACCCCACCGGAAATGCCGGCATGGCCTCGGGCGGCATGGGCGATGTGCTGACCGGAGCCATCGCCGGCCTGATTACCCAGGGCATCCGGCCGGAACTCGCCGCCCGGGCAGCGGTCTATCTGCACGGCGCCGCCGGTGACAGCCTCTCGCGCTCGTCAGGACCATGGGGCTATTTGGCCGGCGAAGTCATGGACGCGCTGCCCGGCGAAGTGGCCAAGCTGTTCGGGGAGAAATGAGTGGGAGCCGGCCGTTTTCTACCTGCCGCAGGTTTCACCCGCGTCACCCAATCCGAAGAACAGACCCGTCGGCTGGGTGAGTCTTTGGGGCGGCACGTGTCCGCTCCCGTGGTGTTCGCCTTAATCGGAGATCTCGGCAGCGGCAAGACGATGTTCGTCCAGGGCCTGGCCCGCGGCCTGGGTGTGCCGGACGGGTATTACGTGACCAGCCCGAGCTTCACCCTCATCAACGAATACCCGGGCCGCTGGCCGCTGTATCACATCGACCTCTACCGGATAGATGCGGACCTAGATCCGGACGACCTGGGCCTCACCGACCTATTGAAGAGCGAGGGCGTGGCGGCCATTGAATGGGCCGACAAGCTCCCGGCCCGATCCCTTTCCGAGCGGCTGGAGATCCGCTTCGAGATCGGGGAAGGCAATCAGCGTACTCTGCGCCTTATTGCGTATGGACAAGTGCCGTCGAGTCTGCTAAGTGCGTTCAATTCGATGGGAGGCTTTGAATGGGCTTGATTGTTCAGAAATACGGCGGCACGTCCGTAGCCAGCCTGGAGCGCATCCAAAACGTCGCCAACCGGGCAGTCCAGACCTACCGGAAAGGGCACGACGTGGTGGTCATCGTGTCGGCCATGGCGGGGGTCACGGACGGCCTGATCGGACTGGCCAAGAAAGTCAACGAAAACCCGGACAAGCGCGAGTTGGACGCGCTCCTGGCCACCGGCGAGCAGACCACCGCCTCGCTGCTGGCCATGATGCTCAAGTCCATGGGGTATCCCGCCCAGTCCCTGTTGGGATTCCAAGTGGAGGTCCGCACCGATTTCTGCTACGGGAACGCCCGCATCCAGGACATCCGCGTCGACCGCGTGCGCAGCCTGCTCGCCGACCGCGCCATCGTGGTGGTGGCCGGATTCCAAGGGTGCGATCCCGACGGGAACATCACCACCCTGGGCCGCGGAGGGTCCGACACCTCCGCCGTGGCGATTGCCGCAGCCCTCAAGGCGGATTCCTGCGAAATCTATACCGACGTCACCGGCGTCTTCACGGCCGATCCGAGCGTGGTGCCCAAGGCCCGCAAGCTGGACAAGATTTCCTACGAGGAGATGCTGGAAATGGCCAGCATCGGCGCCAAGGTGCTGCAGATCCGCTCCGTGGAGTTCGCGATGAAGTACAACGTGCCGGTGCACGTCAGATCGTCTTTCTCAGATGAGGAGGGAACCATGGTCGTGGCCGAAGAAAACGGCATGGAACGGGTGATCGTGTCTGCGGTGACCATGAACAAGAACGATGCCCGCATCACGCTGCGGAAAGTGCCGGACATGCCCGGCATCGCCGCCAAGATTTTCACCCCCATTGCCGAGGCCGGCATATGCGTCGACATGATCATCCAGAACACCCGCGCCAGCGGCAAGACCGACCTTACCTTCACCGTACCCAAGGCCGATTTTAAAACCGCCCTGGATATCGAAAAAAAGGTGGCCAAGACCATCGAGGCCGAAGATGTGTTCGGCGACGAGAACATCGCCAAAGTCTCGGTCACCGGGGTCGGCATGCGCAGTCACCCGGGGGTGGCCGCACGCATGTTCTCGACCCTGGCGCGCGAGGGCATCAACATCATGATGATCAGCACCTCCGAGATCCGGATCTCCTGCCTGATCGAGCAGAAGTACGCCGAACTGGCCGTGCAGAGCCTGCACACCGAATTCGGGCTGGATGCCCAATAGAAAATAGGACTCAAGGGGCCAAGGGTTCAAGTGTAAACGCTGCTGCGGCAATCCTTCACCCGGGCCCTTGAATCCTTGAACCTTCGACCCCCTTCTTTACGCCATGCCCCGGTTCACTTCCGAACAGCTCATCTTCATCGCCCTGGTCGCTGCGATCATTCTGGCGCTGTGGGCTTACCGCACATTTTTTCTCTTCTAGTGGATGTTTTTTAGTACTGGATCTATCAGAAATGCTGAGGGGATATCTAGAAGCTCTCAGTACCACCTGACCGGGAGTGATTACTTCTCGTTGGATTTATTCCCACTGAGCGGCCAACCGGCAACTTGTGGCCGGTGCTTTTTAAACGCCCAGTCCGGTTCAGTCGATCAAATTGTGTTTGATCCCATAATGAGTCAGTTCGGCATTGCTTTTCATGTTCATTTTGTCCAGAATTCGCGCACGATAGGTGCTGATGGTTTTCTCGCTGAGAGACAACTCTTCGGCAATTTCCTTCACGGTCTTCCCCGAGGAGATCGAGCATAAGACCTGATACTCGCGGTCTGAAAGATTCTCGTGCAGCAACTCAG